>CADEGN010000066.1 GCA_902826865.1 uncultured Myxococcales bacterium | reverse complement strand
ACTAGTCACCGCGCCGAACAGCGCGAGTGAACCGGTTCCGATTGAGACGCCCGGCGGCCCCCAAGCCGCTGCGCCCGTCCCGAACCACCGTCCAGATGGGCGTCTCACGGGGCGCCTCACCGAGCCCGGCGAGTCGGCGACGCCGATCCCAGCCGCGACGGTCGAGCTCACCTGCACCTGTCTCGATCGACCGGTGCGAACGACGACCGACATCCAGGGCGCGTTTGTTGTGGACGGACTGCCGGCGGGCGACTATGCACTGAGTGTCGATCTCGGGGCCGGCGCCGTCGTCCAGCGTGTCTCGCTGACGGCCGGAGGTCGCGTTCACACCTTCCTCCGCGCGGCTATCCCCAACATCGACGCCGAGATTGCCGAGCGCGAGCGCAAAGAACGGAGCGCGCAAGCGATGCTGAGCGGGGGGGCGATCGCGGCCGTAACCGGTCTGCTGCTCCTGGTAGGCGCCGGCGTCGAGTACAACAAGTCAGACTGCAAGTTCGAGCTAGAAACATGCGCGAATGCCCCTCGACCGCAGCTCGCCAAGGCCCTCGCCGTCGGCGGCGCGTTCGCGCTGGTCGCGGGAGCGACAACGCTGGGTTTCGGCGCCCACCGCCTCCGCAAGCTGCGGGCAAGCGTGCAGGCGAGCACAACCTCGGCGGCGCTCGTGCTCGTCGGCCGCTTCTGAGCTGCGGATGAACGCGCAGCGTTCATCCGCGACGAAGGCAACGGCCGCTCACCGCGAGGGCGTGTAACCGGGTGGGGGCTGCGCCCCAGGGGGCTGCTGCCCGAGCGCCACTTGGGCGACCATCACCCCAAGCTCAGATCCGCCCGCGAGTTCACGACCGAGCGCGCGGCCCATCTCGGACTCGATCTCGATCACGCGATGCGCTCCGGCGGCCACGAGGATCCGCGCGTGGCGGGGTGTCATCGCGCGCGCGATGATCATCCCGACGCCCAACTCTCGCAGGGCCGCCGCCGAAAGCACGGCGCCCTCGAAATTCTCCCCGATCGCGACGATTGCTACGGTGCAAGTGTGGGCATCGATCGACCGCAGCGCGGTTGGATCCGATGCGTCGAGCTCGAGCGCATACGTCACCTTGTTTTTGATGGCGTCGATATTGCGCATGTTTGTGTCGACGGCAACCACCTCGCACCCCTGTTGCGCGAGCGCTTCAGCGACAGCCGCTCCGAATCTACCGAGACCGATGACGAGAATGCGCTTGGCCATGATGTACTCCGGGCTATCCGATCGGAAGCGACTCGCGGGCGAGTCGATAGGGTTGGCGCGCGCCCGCAGTGTCGGCGATGGCGAGCGCAATCGTGAGGGGACCGATGCGACCGACGAACATGGTGGCGGAAATGATGAGTTTGCCCACCAGGCTAAGATCGGCGGTGATGCCCGTCGATAGGCCGACGGTCCCAAACGCGGAGACGGCCTCGAACAGGAGGCGAATGAATGGCTGGTCCTCGCTGAGCGTGAGCGCCGTGAGCGACACCAGCACGATGCCCGATGAGATCGCGGCCACAGCAGTCGCGCGGCGGAACACCTCGGGAGCGATCGCTCGGTGGCCGAGCTGGGGCTCGCGCCCACGTAGCTCTCCGCGCAACGTGGCGAGGATCGTCGCTAAAGTGGTGGTCTTGATGCCGCCTGCGGTCGATCCGGGTGAGCCACCGACGAACATCAGCACGCACGTCCACAGCAGCGTCGCCGGGCCAAAGACCCCCACGTCTACGGTGTTGAACCCGGAGGTACGTGTGTTCACCGCGTGAAACAGCGCTGCCAACACGCGGTCCCCGACGCTCAGCTCACGAAATGCGTGGCCCCACTCGAGGACGAGCGTAAGCGCAGTGCCACCGAGTATGAGCGCTCCGCTCACGACCAGCACCACCCGCGCAGACAAGCTCACGTGCGGTCCACGAGGGGCATCGGCGAAGATCAAGCGAACGACGCGATGGCGAGACAAAATCACCACCTCGCGGATCACCGGAAATCCAAGGCCGCCGAGCACGATGAGCAGCATGACCACGGCCTGCACGCCGGCATCGCCTTGGAACTGCATCAAGTTGCCCTGAAACAGGGCGAACCCCGCGTTGCAAAACGCCGACACGGAGTGGAACACCGCCATCCACGCCGCCGAGTGCTCGTCCACCCGGGGATCGCCTGCGAACTGGATCCACAATAGCAACGCGCCCAGCGTCTCAATCGCGAGGGTTCCTACGATGATGCTCTGGACCGTCGCGCGAAGATCGGTAAGCGTCCGCGCATCGAGCATCGCGGCATAGCGCAGCTGGGTGGACAACGCGCTATCTCGGGCGAACGCAAGGGCCAACGCCGCCAATGTCATGATGCCGATGCCGCCGAGTTGGATCGACAGCAAGATCACCAACTCGCCGAAGAACGTGTACGTAGTACCAGGATCATTCACCGTCAGGCCCGTCACGCACACGGCCGACGTGACGGTGAAGAGCGAGTTAACGAAGGAAACGTCGCGGACATCCTCGAGAGAGACGGGTAAGGTGAGCGCGAGCGTTCCGACGAGGATCATCGCGGCAAAGCTGCCGGCGAGCAGCACGGCCGGTTTTTGGGCCAGACGAAGGGCCAGACGTGCGAGCCGCGCTGGCATCGCGGCGGAGAAGCCCTGCAGCGCACCGATAACCAGAAAGACGATGTCGTAGATCCGCGCGGCTCGGTCGATCTCGGGCGTCGATGAGCCGAACTGCTGCGAGAGCATGTATCCACGCGCGACGAACATCGCCAAGAGGGCGAGGAGGATCACTGCATCCGCGCCGACGAGCGCGGCGACGACACGACGGATTCTCCGGCTTCGCGCGCGGAGCAAGCCAGCCAGCAAGCCAATGATCAGGCCGAACATCGCCAACACCGCCAACACACCGGTGAGGCCGGTTGCCAGCCACAGGTCGAGGCCGAGCAGCAAGAGGGCCAAGACAACCGCCAGACCCCGTCGGATCACCGACTGAGGTTCGGACCCGAAGGGTCCGTGGTCGATGATGGGAGCGCGTGACGGCGCCGGCCCGGGGCCAGGAACCGCGTTCTTCGGGGCCGGATCGGCTGGACCGGACGGCGGCTCCATCTGCCGGGATTGAACCACACTTTGGTTGCCACAGCAGCCCTACCGCCGATCGAACGGCTAGCGTCCTGGCCAGCTCGCTCCGTCCGGTGCTCCAGCGGCGAGCCAGTCGGCGAGCGTAGCGAGATCCGCAGCTGAGATCGTCCCGGGTTCGCCGACGGTGCCACAACCGAGAGATGGCATCGGCAACGGCTCGTGAAAGACCACGCGTTGCTCGACGGCGAGATAGGCCGGCATCTGCTCGTAGCCCGTGGGGAAGATGCCCATGAAGTTGCCGTGAAAGTCGCTGAGAGTCGCGAGCGGCTGCTTGTTCGACTTGTAGTCGACGTATTGTCCGAGCGGGATGTTGTCGGTGTAGTGGCAGCCGCAGTTGCGAAGGAGCACATCGCCGACGATCGTTGGGATCTGACCGACGGCGTCGCCCTCGTCGAGGGCCGCTGCGACATCCGCCCCGGGATCGATGACGGCGAGCGCACATGATTTCGGCGGGGGGATCACGACGCCGGTCTCCGTAGCGGAATCCTCGTCGCTGCCACCCGTCGTCGACGTTGTCGATTCAGCGGTACCCGTGGATTCCTCGGTCGCACCGGTTGAACTGCCCCCCGAGCCGCCCGTTGCCGCATCTGTCGTAGCACTACCCGTCGTCATCTCGCCGCCGGTCGTCGCGTCCGAGCAGGCGCCGAGCGAGAGCGAGAGCAAGAGCGTCGTCGCCGGCCGCGTCCACCGCGTTCGTACGCGCACGCGCATAGGCGAACTAGCCAGGCGGGTCCGTGTACTTGGACAGGTCGCCGCCGCCAATCTCGTAGACCGAAGAGCCGGACGTCGCCCAGAAGTGGTTCAGCGGGCCGAAGCCCATCCCCTCAAGCACCACCCCGGCGGTACCGACGTAGCTGAAGAGGTTCTCTTGGATCCACCCCATCTCGGGGTGAAAGCGGTACTGGCCGAGGAAATCGCTGGTCATGTCGGACACGTAGACGTAGGAGATCTGCGTGTTCGGATCGACGACCACTTCCAAGCCGTCCATGTGGTCGCCTGCCAGGGGCGGGTAGTTGAACGCGATGCCCCACGTCGCGGTATTTGCGTCGTACTGCAGGACCCGCCGTTGGCTCTCATAGGAGGCGTACCAAGTGCCGCGGATCTCGTCGTACCCGAGGTGGGCGAGGCTCGGATTCCACGGGGGCGCTGCGGCAGCGACATTGGTTCCCACGCCGAGGATGTTCTCAGTGATCTGCGTGCCGCCGAGAAACAGGTGATCGTCGGCCAAGACGAACAACTCCGACGAGCTCAAGATCGGCGTGCCGAAGGCGGGGATCTTCTGGATGAAGGTCAACGTGCGTTGCTCGATCGGACCGGGCATGTCCGGGTTGTTCGGGTGTTGGTTGGGCTCGATGAGCCCATCCGCGTCGCTGTCGAGCAACTGCACCGAGTACTCGTCCACGCCGCCGACGTTGCTAAGCACGAACAGCTTGTCGCCATAGCCGTCGACGTCGTAGCCGCCGAGGAACCCGTCCACCGCCCGGAAATCGGCGAACTGGTAGTACTCACCCGTCGGCGTGACGCCGCCCACCGGCGGCTGGACCGCGCAACCCGGGATGGTGATGTCACAGACCTCGCCACCGCTGGGGTTGCAGGTGTCGAGCACCTGCCATGCCGGGGGATTCGCCGCGGCATCGCACTGCATGACCTTCTCGGCCATGCAAGTAAACTGACCCGCGAGGCAAACCACGCACCCGGTGCCCGGCAAGCAATAGTCCGGGTCACAGTCCTCAGAGTCGACGAGGACACCCGCGCCGTCGCACTCCATCGCCCGGTTCTGATCGGTACAGTAGACGTCGGCTGCTCGGTTGTCGCAAAACTGGCCGACGCCTACATCGAACTGGGTCTTGACGGAGTCGTCGGATCCGCTGGAACCATCGTCGACAGCCCCGCTGTCGACCGCGCCCGAGCCCGCGGTACCACTGCCGCCACCGTCGAGCGTGACCGATCCGATCCCGTCCGTCTCCTCGACTCCTCCCGGCAATGGAGCCGTACACGCCACCAGCGGCAACAAGAACAGAACGTGGTGCGTCTTCACCATTGCCCCCCTCGCCTGCGAAACCCCGCGCGAACCCCGGTTTGTAGGATGCCCTGCCCCTCGGCCCTCGGGAATCCCCCTCGTCACGCCCTCGGCTCCGACACCGCATCGAGGCGGTTTTCTGGCCGGCTCCGGCGGCTCATGCAGCGCGTCGGGCGACCGCCGCCCTGACCTACGATTCCCGTGAGCGTCGATACGTCACCAAATCGGCTCGGGGGGCCCCAAGAAACGAATTGCTTGGGGGCGAGCGGCCTCGAGCGGACGCACGCCTCGGCCGCCGGCCGGGTCGAAACAGCCGCGATCTCTCGCTTCGTCGCGATCAACCCACGCGGATCCACCAATTCACCAGGCTTCAGCCCCCGCCCACCGCAAACGCGTGGTCGAGTTCTCCGCGGCACTGCGGACCTAGCTCCTCCGCGGAGTCGTCGGTGTTGGAGATGCCGCCTTCGGCGTCGCGCATCGGGCAACGCGACTCGGTGCAGTGGTCGAGTCCGAAGGTGTGCCCACACTCGTGCAACGCCGTGATCGCCACGCGAAAGCGCAGGTGTTCACGATTGCGCGCACCGCGACGCAGGCGGAAAGACGACACCACGGCTGCCGGCCCGGGCATGAGTCCGAGCCCGAAGACACCCCAGTCTTCGAACGGCGGGTTGGTCGTCGAGATATCCACGGAGGTGAGCCCGATGGCCCGCGTCGTGGCCGGTGCGCCAGCCACCCGCTCGCTGAGGAACTCCAGAAGTCGATCGGCGCGATAGCGCTTCCGCGGGGGATAGTAAGCCGCGCGCGGCAGTGCAACGGGCGCCTCGCGCGTGACCGCGACCTGCAACTGCTCGCGCAGCATCCGTTCGATCGCGTCCACTAGATCCGTCGCAAACCGACCGAGGGGAATGAGCACGACCTCACCGCGCACGCCCGCGGCGGCGCGTGCAAGGGGCGCCGACGCCAAGGAAAGCGCCGCAGCACCGAAGACCAGGCCCCGACGTCCGATCATTTTGCGTGCCTGCCGGGCCCGGCGGCGCGCCGGGATTTCACGGCCTCGCACTCCGACCGCGCGCCCAGGGCACACGCGCGCCCGCGGAAATGCGCGGCCTCAGCAAGACTGCGCGACACCCCACGACCGTCCGCGTAGGCGCGGGCCAGCGCCGCACAGGCAGCCGCGTGGCCGGCACTGCATGAAACCCCGAACATGCGCGCGGCCACGCCCTCATCCTTGGCCACACCGACGCCGCGTTGGTAGAGGGAAGCAAGGCGGAAGCAGGCGTCGGGATCATCCACGGCGCAACCGCGTGCGAACGCATCCGCGGCGCGACTGAGCTCGGCACCCTCGAACAAACCGCCTTCGTTGACCTCGCCAAGTACCACGCACGCGCGCTCGTCGAGCTGGCATGCCCGCTCGAGCCACGCCAAGGGCTCGCCCCCACCGTCGCTGCGTCCCATCCACGCCAAATGCACGCAGGAACTCGACACTTGGGCAGCGCATGCTCGGTCGTACAGCACCGCCGCCATCTGACCATCACTCGGTCCGCCGATGCCGTCGAGGTACATGCCGGCGAGGTAGTCACAGGCGTCCATCACACCTGCTTCACACGCGAGGCCGTATAGCTCGCGCAGCTGCTCGGCGTCGATTCCACCGGCGCCAGCGATCGCCGCCGCGCGGCCGCATGCTTCCCAAAGGCCACCCCTGCACGCCCGCGCGTACGCCTCGCCGGCCAGCTCGAGGGCGGGCGGCTGGGCCGCGGTCAAGCGATCGCCGAACAGTGCACACCCTCGCGCCGAGCCGGCGTCGCACGCAGCCGAGAGATCGGCGCGGGCCGCCTCGGGATCGCCGGCCGCTTCCGCACGCAGTCCGAGATCGATGCACGTTGTGGCTTCGCCGAGATCGCAGGCGCGGCGCTAGAGCTGTGCGGCGCGGGCCACGTCCGCGCGGACAAACAAACCCTGGCGCACAAGCGTCGCCAGCTGACGACACGATTCGCCGTGTTGCTTGGCGCAGGCGCCCTCGATCAGGAGCACGCCGAGCTCCACGTCGCGCGCCGTGCCCCGGCCTTCGAACGCGAGCAGCGCCAGGCCGTGGCATCCACCCTGATCCCCGTGGTCGCAACCCTTCGAATACCACTTTGCTGCGCGACGGGGCTGCGGAGCGTCCACGTCCGTGGTCAACGCGATCTGTCCGAGGTGGGTGCAAGCAACGCCGCTTCCCCTCGCGCACGCGCTCGCCCAGTACCCGAGCACCTCATCGCGCTTGATCGACGGCAGCGGATTGCGCTCGAGCATTTGACCGGCTTCGACACAGCTGTGGACATCGCCAGCGTCGCAGGCGTAGCTCCACAACGAGCGCGCGTGATAGCGATGCCGCGGGACGCCATGACCGCTCCAGTAGAGCGATCCGAGGCGACCGCAGGCCATCGCGTCGCGGGTTTCACACGCGCGCGCCAATTCGTGGGCGAGTCGCGCCTCAGGGGGGAGGCCGAGGAGCTCTTCAGGCGCGCGCACGGCCACCGCCTGCGTTGCAGCGCGTGGCGGCGCCGCGCAGCTCGCTAGCGCGACGGCCGTCAGGGCGATCAAACCGAGCCTCTGTGTCACGGCGTTTGCGATCATACGCTCGGGCGCCCGCGGCCGTTCTCCTATCCGGCCTCCAATCTACCCCCCATCGGCGGGGGAGTCGGCGGCCGTCAGCGCGCGAGTGAGCGCACCCCCAAGCAGGCCGGACCCGATGTCGCCTGCGGACGGAGGCCGCAGCTTCGGCGCGGCCAGCGTTCCTCCCACCCGCACCGGAATCGACGTCGTGATCTGCGCGAGCTTGGCATAGGCGCCTCCCCCAAATGCCCGCACCGCCGGCATCAGCTCGACCTTGAGGTCTAGCTCCCCGGCCAGCGACACGCGACCGGTCACCGGCAATGCAACCGTGTGCTCGTCCGCCGAGATTCGGTCGAGGGCGATCCACCCGTTGGCCAACGAGAACTCAACGGCGACAGATTCCAACGAGAACGGCCCGGATGGGCGCCCGGCGAGCTCAGCGATCGCCAGCAGCAGGGACGTTGCGGGGAGCTGCAGATTCGCCAGTGCGAGCCGCCCGCGGCCGGCCAGCGAAGGCTTGACCTGCTCCCAGTGCAGCCCCGTGCCACCAAGGCTGACACGCGCGCCCACCTGTGCGGAGGCTCCGATCGCATCGGCACCGCTTGCGATCGGGGGATAAAACGCCGCCACGACCGGACGGACTTCGTCGTCGAGGTCGACGTCGGTGGCCTCGAGATCAAACGACCAACCCTGCTCGCCGCGTAAGAACACCTCGCCTGCACCTTGCAGGCGCCCGGACTTCCCGAGACGTGCGCTCAACTCCGACAACGCCACCTTGTCGTTGCTGGCGCTCGCGACAAACGCCACCTGCTCGATGGCGAGCGCGTGCAGATCGATCCGGGCGATCTCGACGTTCGCCTGGGCCTCCCGCGAGCCGTCGCGGTTGCTCAGCAGCACACGGAGGTCCACGCCATCGAGCACGGCGTGGTGATCGCGATCCAAGTCGTCCAACGTGACACGCGCGGCATGGATGACGACGGCGAGGTGCAGATCGATCGGGTCGCCACCAGCGGCGCGTCGGGGGACGAGACCGGCGAGGTTGAGGCTACCGGCTTGCTTGATCACGCGGAGGTCGATCGCGGTGGCCTCGACCTGACCGACGAGTTCGCGATCGAGAAGCTCCTCGAGTGCCACGTCGATGTCGATGCTCGCGGCGGTGAACATCGGAGCACCGTCCCACGCCAGGGGATTGCCGACTTCGACGTCGCGCAAGACCACCGTACCGTCGCCGTTGACGTCGACGGCGCCGATCACCACCTGCCGACCCAAAGACTCAGAAAGGAGCGCGGCGAGGCGCTCGCGCGGATCCCCGCTGCGCCACCACAACCATGCACCACCGCCGATGAGCGAGGCGCCGACCAGGATCGCGAGCACCACGAACAGCAGGCGGCGCACTGGCGAAAGCCTGCGCGATCCAAGTGCCACCCGCAAAGACGCGGCCCCCCGCGACCGCGTTGGGCAGACGCACGCTGCCCAACTCGAGCAAATCGGATCCCCTGCCGGCGCAGACATGCGATAGCGCCAGGAAAATCGCGTGGCACAAGCGTTGCTCGGAACCTGGGGCATGGACACCGCCGCCGTCCGCAGCCAGGAGAGTTGGCCCAACGTGATGAAGGTGGCGTTCGACGTCGACTTCGAGGAGGACGGACCGACGCGGATCATGACGACGGAATCCGACGCGCTGCCTCGGGGTTGCGGGACCGAATCGCTCCAAGCGAGCGCCATCACCGGCACTGATTCGGACCCGGCACCCGCGACCCCGGGGCGGCATCCTATGCCCAACGTGCCGAGCGGGACCCGGGCACCGGTGGCGCTCGTGGTCGACTTCGGCGTGTCTCAGCCGCGCGCCGAAGATGGCGATCACACGCTGCTCGGCATTCGAGTCCCGCCGCCCGTGGCCCCGGCGATCATCTCGACACCAGCGACCACGACCGAAGTGGTCCCGAACCCCATTCTCCGCGTGCCGAACACCGAGGTAGCCCCGGCGCCGGTTGTCCAGCCGCCCGATGGCCCACGTGACACCGGTCGGCTCCACGCGGTACCGCTGCCCGAGATGCGCTCCGGGACGCCTGCTGCGTCTGCGCCGGTGGCCGGCGTCCCGGCGCAAGATCAAGCCGCTGCAACGTCGGGCACCTCGTCGGCGCCCGCGGCCCAAGCTCCGTCCGCGCTCGCCACCCCGCGGATCCGAGTCGTTGGCCGCTACCTCGTGGGACCGCATCACGGCGAGTTCCGCGGGGAGCTCGGCGGTGAACTCCTCATCGACCGCTCACGCAATGGTCCGTTTGGCTACGACCCCTACGTCGACCCCGCGCACGGGGCCCTCGAGTTTCGGCCCGACGGTGTACTCATCCAGGACTTCGATTCGACCAACGGTGTGTTCATCCGCGTCAGCGGGCCGATGACGGTGCGATCAGGCGACCAGATCCGCGCGGGCGAACAGTTGTTGCGCTACACCTCCATCCAGTCGCGGACATCGAACGGCCGGGCGCCGGCGCTGGGCAGCCCGGATGCGGGGTACTGGGGCCGCATCGATGTCATGCTCGACGAAACCCAGCACGGCGCAAGCCACCCGCTGGACGCCGCACAGGTCACGTTCGGTCGCATCACTGGCGAACTGCAGTTTCCCGACGACACTTGCCTGGCGGATCGGCACGCTCGAATTTCGAGAGGCCCGCGGGGCTGCGCGGTGATCGAAGACGCCGGCAGCGAACATGGGACGTGGCTGCGGCTTCGTAGCGGGGATGTAGTGCCCTACGGCAGCGAGTTGCTGGTGGGGCACACGATTGTCCGGGTTGACTTCGCCTGATCTGCGGCGTCGAGCGCGTGACAGGCGCCGGTGGGCGACGACGGGAACACGGGAGCGCGGTTGCAACCGCGTAGCGTGAGACACCGCGATCCACCTGGGTCGAATCGACCGGGCGTCGCGGACGTCGGAGGCGACCCATGCCTGCGCGGATCCATGTGCTCGTCTCGCCGTGGATCGCCTCCGGCACAGTCCACGATTGGAGCGAAGTCACCGCCCGCGTCAAGCAGGACGATGTCCGCGTGGTGGTCATCGGGGCATCTTCGATCGAGCGACTCGAGCGAAGTAGTGATGATGAGGCCCTTTGGTCGCGCAGCGGCGGCCTCGCCCTGCGCACGAGCGAGTTGCGCGCCGGAACCCTCGAACTCGCGGATGCGTTCGCCGACCTGCTCCGCAACCCGGTCTGCGTTACCACGCTGCTTGAGACCCTCGTCGACGACCGATGAGTCTCGAAGTTAGCTGACTCGGATGGGCATCGTGTCGTCACCATCACGTTCGATCAGCGCCTGCCCAATCGTCGAGCGTAGAGCTCGCGGGGGCTCGGCAACCGTGCCGCTTCGACTCACCACGAACGCTTCAACGGTTCGCCGGAGCTGGATGGCTGGCAGCGCGGCCCATGCAACGTCTTGCGCCCGCACATCGTCGCTGACGATGATCACCGTCGTTCGGCGACTCCTGCGGCCATCGACGAACTCCTGCAGCCGCTCGCGTAGCGTGCTGGTCGCGCCCGCGCCCGCGCCGAAGACGACGATCTCGTGGTCGTCGCCGATCGCCAGTCGGACCAGGTCGCCCTGAAACTGCTGCATCCTCGCCCCGGTGTCAGCGATGACTCGGGCGACCACGCGGAAAAAACGACGATTGTCGTCGGCCATGGATCCTCAGCCGGATAGGGTGTCCTAACGAAGGGGTTCGATCCATCGGCCAGTTCGTGCAAGTGTTGCCGTGGCGACCCGGCCTCGGCGCGAATTTGCAATCGGTCCCCGCGCGGGCCGAACAGAGGCCGAAAACCGCTGTTTATCGGGACCGAGCGCCCTGGCGTGCTCAGTCACGGCGGCGCCGGCGCCCGCCGACCGCGGCCGCCGCGGGGTGGGCGCGCCCAACTAGTATGACCAGTTGACGAGCATGCCCCCTGATGGCATGCTCCAGGTGTGGCCTTGCAGCGCATCGCCAAGCGGACCCTCTCCGACGAGGTCTTCGAGCAGCTCTCCCAGGAAATCGTGCACGGGCGGATGCCGCCTGGCATCACGCTGCCCGCCGAGCGCGAGCTTTGCGAAACGCTAGGCGTCAACCGTGGGGCGTTGCGCGAAGCGTTGCGCCGGCTGGCACAGGCTGGGCTCGTCGCCATCGCCCAAGGGGGTGCGACGCGAGTGCTCGACTTCCGGCGGACCGCCGGACTCGACCTTCTCGGTCACCTCCTGTTCCTTTCCGACGGCACGGTGGATCTCGACGCCGCGCGTAGCCTGATGGAAATCCGTGCCGCACTCGCACCGGACGTCGCTCGCCTGTGCGCGCGCAGAGCCGATGCCGACCTTATCGCACACCTGCGGCGACTCTTGGCCGAGCTCGCAATTGCGAACCAAGCCGCCGACCTTGATCGATTGCAGGAGTTGTCCCTGCAGTTCTGGGACGAGCTTGTTCGCGGCTCCGACAACATCGCCTACGAGCTCGCATTCAACACGCTGCGGACAACCTACGACAAGATTCGTGTCGCGCTGGTCCATGTAATGGCCGACGAGAACCGCGATCTCGCCCGGATGAAAGCGATCGTCGACGCGATCGTCCGTCGCGACGAGGGCGGCGCACGCAAGGCCGCGGCCGCCCTGATCGAGCACGGCACCGCGAGCGTGCTTGCACTCATCGAAACGCTGCGGGCGGCGGATCGCCGCGACCCGCGCGGGAACGGAGCCGCGTCATGATCCCGTGGAAGGTCACCTTTGTCAGCGACGCCGGAGACCCACGCGCGCCAGGGTTGGGCTTGGGCAAGGCGTTCGCGATCTTCACGCGACAACCGACGGCCCATGCATTGGCGTTAGGAATCGTCGTCGCTGCCGGCCTGCGGATCCACTTCGGAGGCTTCAGCGCCTGGGACCTGGTGGTACTTGCCGCGCTCGTCGCGATTGAGCCCTTCTCCGAGTGGCTCATCCACGTCTACCTCCTCCACTTTCGTCCACGCCGCGTCCTCGGCGTCGATATCGACCTCCACATGGCGAAGGCCCATCGTGCGCACCACGAGGCGCCGCATGATCCACGATTTTGGCTCATCCCCAAGTCGAGCGGCGCGATCGGTTTCACCCTGCTGGCCGTGGGCGCGTGGTTGCTGCTTCCGACGCCCGGTCTCGTGGTTACTGCGATCGGTGGGTCACTCATGGCCGGACTCACCTACGAGTGGATCCACTATCTGTGCCACACGAGCTATCGACCGCGTGGGCGCTGGTACAAGGCGATCTGGAAGCACCATCGCCTGCATCACTTCAAGAACGAGCACTTCTGGATGGGCGTGACGATGCACCTCGGCGACCGCTTGCTCGGCACCATGAAAGACGCGCGCGACGTCGAGCCCTCGCCAACTTGCCGGAACCTCCTCGACGACGCGTGACGCCGCGCCGGGGCGATCCCTCGGGCGAGCCCCTCAGGACGGCAGGTTAGCGATCGGTGCGACGTCGGTAGTCGACGTATCGCTGGATGAGCGCGGTGTAGAGCATGTGTCCCATCACCTTCTGGCCCGCGTCGGTAAGATGCGCCAGATCCCCGCTGATGAGCGGCGGGTTGCTCCTGCGCCATCGCGCCACCGCCCCATCCCCGCCCATCGCCGCGTGCGAGTCGAAAAACGCACAACCCTTCGCGAACGCCACTTCGCGCTGGATCGCGGTGATCTTGGCAACCATCGGGTTGCTCCTGACGCGCTGCGCCTCGCGAATTCCGTGGTCGACGGGCGACATCACCAAACAATCGGGCGGGTCGGTCAGGTCGCGAAAGCGATCGAGCATCCGCGCGAACGTGTCGCGATATTCGTCGAGTCGGTTGTCATCGAGCAGTAGGTCGTTGCCGCCAAACGCAAAGACGAGAAGCGCAGCATCGCGGTGGGCGATCTGCTCGCGAATGTGCGCCGGATCAAAGTAGAGCATGCGACTCGTAAACGCACCGAGCTGAGCCATGCCGTCCCAAACAACGCCCGGCACGCTGCGCTCGAGAACGACGCCATAGAGCCGCACTCTTCCGCCGCCGGCCGCTCGTACGTCGAAGCGATGGGGCCCGTCGGGGACGTCAACAACATGCCAGCCGTCGCCCGCGGTCTCGGCCCGCGTGGAAATCACCATCGGCGGGTCGTCGTCCACGCGCACGCGAACATTTCCGCCGTGTGGATCCGGGAGGTACCACAGCTCGAGCCGCGAAGCCTTGCGACCGTTCGGGGTGTCGTTGGTAGTCGCGAACCGGCTCTGCGCTCCGCCTGACGACCAGACCGTGGTACCGCCAAGACCGTAGCGCCCGTCATCTTTGCATTTGTTGATGATGTAGCAGCGACTCCAGTCATCCCCGCCGGAAAACTCGATGCCTTTGTGTACGTAGCTAGCGTTGGGCTTGGCCAGGAGGTGAAAGCCGTGGCCGGCATCGCCGAAGCGCTGCTGCATCTTGGCCCGCACCGCCGACGTGATGTGATCAGCGGCGATCACCGAGTCGCCCCACTGGATCACCCGCGTGACGGCGCCGGCGTGGCCCACGTCCGTGCGAGCGAGTCGGGCATAGAAGCGATCAAGCGTTGAGTCACTGGGCAGCTCGAGGGCCTGGACCGGACTCTCGTCGTCGCCGGGCTTCGCCACATACGCCGGCAGGCGATCGTCTGCAGACGGCACGACCACAACCCGGTCGGCGATCGGCGCGACGTCAGCGTCGTCCTCCAGCAGCACCCGGTGCGCGAGTTCCTCGGCAACGACCGCCGCCTCCCCCTGGGCCGCAAGCGCCTCGCCATCGCCGCCAAACTCGCGGGCCGTGACGTTCCAGAAGGGCGGTGGCTCGCCGCGGACCCACGGGCGCGCGAAGTGCAGCTGCGGCACCACGTAGCTGGCGAGCACCGCCGCGACCAGAGTCACCATCCCGGAGCCGATCTTTCGAAACGTCCCCGACGGGATGCTCGCGCGGCCATCGTCATCGCCATCGAGCGCGACACGAACACGCGTGTCGTCGCCATCAAGCAAGCCGTCGTGGGTCGAGGTGTCGCGGGTCATGGGAATCGATCAGAATTGGAAGTAGATAAAAGCTTTCGGCTCGCCGGCCATCAATTTCATGAGCCCGAGCCCGAGCAGTGCCAGGCCCAGACCGAGCACGGGCCCAGGAATGCGGCGGAACAAACGCAAAGCGTGGACGTCCACCCACGCACGCGGCACAAAGTGGTAGCCGATCCCGCCGAGCAGCGCCAGCCAGACCCACGGTGTAACTAGGCCCGGTCGCAGGCCATGACCATCGAAGGCGAGTAGACCGGCGATCATCCGCTTCGCGGCGTCGAAGCTCTCAGCGCGAAAGAACACCCGCGAGAGCACCGTGAAGTGGAACGTCAGCAGTACGTGGAAGGCAGTGTTGAGCGGCCCTCCGGTTTCCGGCACGACGGCCACCACTATGAACATCACAACGGCGAACGCGGCCAGGCCGAGGGCCTGGCCCAGCGAAAGCTCGAGCAGGTAGTGCGAAGCAAGCGCGACGGCGAGGCCGGTCGCAGCGATCGCCACCAGCCATCCGTGCAGCTTGGCCGTGATCGGCGCGCTGCGATCGCGAATGCGATTCCAGCGGTTGAACACGATCGCCAGGCCGTGCAAGTTGGCGTAGATGACAAAGTTCCAACTCGTACCTTGCTTGTAATGCCACATCCCGACGAGGAACATGGTCAGCCACAGGTTGAAATACACCCGCGTGACCGAGCCTCGGCTGCCGCCGAGGGGGAAGAACAGGTAGTCGCGCAGCCAGGTCGACAAGGTCATGTGCCAACGGCGCCAGAACTCGCCAAGGTTCGTGGCCTGATACGGGCGATCGAAGTTCTCCGGCAAGTCGTAGCCCATGAGCTTCGCCACGCCGATCGCGATGTCGGAGTACCCACTAAAGTCGGCGTACAGCTGCAATGTGAAGCCATAGAGCGCGAGCAGCAGCTCCGCGGACGTATACGCCTCCGGCGCGCCGAAGATCCCATCCGTCAGCTGAGCGGCGATCCAGTCGCCCAAGACCACCTTCTTGGCGAGGCCCTTGAACACCCGGAACAGCCCCTCCTCCATTCGCGCGGCAGATAGCCGGGGCGCACGATGAAGCTGCGGCAAGAACTCGTTGGCGCGAACGATCGGCCCCGCGACGAGCTGGGGGAAGAACGTGACGAACAGGGCGAACTTCCGAAACGAGCGTTCCGCAGTGAGACGACCGCGCCAGACGTCGATGCTGTAACTGAGGCTCTGGAACGTATAGAAGGAGATGCCAACCGGCAGGATCAAGTTGAGCGATGGCGCTGTCCAGCCGAGGCCGAGGGCTTGGGCTACGTCTGTGGCCGTGGCGACAAAGAAGTCGGTGTACTTGTAATATCCGAGTAGACCGAGATTGCCGACCAGGCTAACCCCGAAGATCACATTCTTCGTGCGGCGCGCACGCGCAGCCTCGGCGGGGCCACCACTTCGGGCGATGCGATCTTGATGCGAGATCCCAAGCCCACACGCGTAGTCGAGCACCGTTGAAAACACGAGCAGGCCGACGAAGTACCAAGGCGGCGGCGGCGGGTCTGTCTTCGGCGCGGCGACATAAAAGAACATGCTCGCGGCGAGCAAAAAGATCGTGCGCGCACTCGGGCGGTGCGCCAACACCCAGGTAGCGAGGAGCGCCGGGACAACGAAGAGAAGGAAGTCGAAGGATGGGAACAGCATCGCGGGCAGTACCCGAGTGCCGAGCGGCGGCCAACGGTAGCAGACGCCCATCCATCGGGTTGACTTCCTGGCGCGGCGGATCGGCAGGCCCCGCGTAGGGTCCCGGATCGAACGGCAAGCGCCGCTACCAGCGCCCGACCGTGATTTGGAAGCCGATCGAGTTGAGTAGCCGCGCGTCCGCCATGATGGCCAGGTCGTATCCTAGACCCAGGCCGAGGAAGAGATCCTTCGGCAGCGGGATCATTCCCATGAACTTCACCGGGATCGCCACGCCAGTTTCCTTGAGAAACTCGTCACCCGGTCCCCGGCGACCGCTTAGCGCTAGCCCGATCCCCGGAATGATCGCAACGTACTTCCGGCGGAACTGGAACGACAGCGCGAAGTGCCCAAAGTTGGCCTTGACGGCGCCACCAACTAGGCGCGCGCCGACCGACCCACCGATCAACGCGTACACCCCGAAGCGCTGGCTGAAGTTGTAGCCAACGCCCACGTCGAGCATGTAGCTCGCGCTGCCATCGCGGTACGCGGATCCGCGCCAACGCGTGTATGCCACCCCGTGGGAGGTGAAGAGGCCGAGTTGCTTGTACTTCCACGTCGGTTTGGGCTTCTCCTCGGGCGGCGGTGTCGTCGGCGGCTTGTCAGCCGGGGCCTTGCCGTCGTCGGACTTGAGGACCTTGACGTCAGCCTTGGCCAACGACACGACGTTGCCGTCGTTCTGAACGACGACGGCGTGGGTGCCTTCGTGCGCGACGAGCTTGCCTCGCACGGTGGTGCCATCCGAGCGCTCGACCACCACCGGCTTGTCTTTTACGGCCGCCCATGCGGACTCGGCAATCGGCTCGGTGACCGGTGCCGCGGTGATCATCGCGGTCGGCGGCGCTTCGCCGGGCGTCGATCCGGGAGGAGCGGTTGGCGGAGCCGCCGGTGGTGTCGCGACCGGTGGCGGGTCGGTCGGCGCGATGCCGGCCTGGGGGGTACCCGGTGGTGTCGCGGCGGGCGCCGTGCCGGCCGATGGCGCCGCCGTTGGTGGTGTCGCCGCGGGTGGTGTCGCCGCGGGGGGTGTCGCCGCGGGGGGTGTCGCCGCGGGCGGCGTGGCAACCGGTGGAGTCACGGCCGGTGGTGTCGCGGCAGGCGGTGTCGCGCCCGGGGATTTCCCCGTCGGCGACGTGGCGGCGGGCGGCGTGGCGGCAGTGGCCGGCGACGTCGCTCGTTCGCCCGCGTTCGCGCTGCGCGAGAACGCGAGGAGCGACAATGCAAGGATCAGCCCGGACCGCTCCACGTCCCCCCGAGTCTGGCTCAGCGCCCAGCTGTCGGGCAACCCAGGCGGGACAGTTTTGCGGGCCACGTCACAGCAGCAGCGATTCCGACGCGCCGTGGGGATCCGCGGCACGCCATCACAGACAGTGCACGGGGCCGACTCCGCGTCGACCCTCGTGCGGCGTCCGGGGGCACCGTGATGCCCTTCAGCAGCGATGGCCACACCCGCGGGAGCCAGATGCGAGATTCAGCGCCGCCCGACGCGACGCGCAAGCTCGGCCGCGGACGATTGGGTCGATGAGCCATTGCCGCAGGTCCGGTCGTCCCACTCGCCACAGGCGACCGGCTCGTCGCGGAATTCCTTCGTTCCGCACGCCTCATAGCTCATGAGGTCGGTGCAGTCGCGTGAATGGTCGAGTCCGAGCGCGTGGCCAATTTCATGGGCGGCCGTGTCACACGCCCCGCGCCCGCTCGCCTCCCGCGATTGGAACACGAAGACGACTGCAGGCTCGATGACGCGGCCATTCCAGGGGGCGATCCCGTGGACGGTCTCGTCGAAACCAAAGTCGAGCGGAGACCCACCGACAATCGCGGCGATGTAGGCACCGCGGGCGGGAGGCTCCTCGACGACCTCGACCGCAAAACCCGCATATCGGTCCTGCACGCACGCGACCAGGTCGGCCCACTCGGCGTCGTCGCCGGTGTACTCCGAAATGTCGACGTAGTCATAGCCGTTGCGCGCAACGACGCCCGAGCGCAGGGTCCGCGCGTCCTCTTTGCCGGCGAATACGCGTGCCCCGCCGCGCTGCATCACCACCGTGATGGGCCGGGGTCGACCGACTGCAGCCAGCGAGATGTCGAAGACGCGCGCGTTGGCGAGCTCCGCTCCGATCATCGGACCGGCTGCCGCGATCGACGCCACCAGGAGCATGCGCCGAGGTCGGAAGCTCATATCCGATCGACGAATGCAAGCCTCGGTGTTGTTCATCCTCGTCTCGGCCACCTCTTTGTTTTCGTGGGACGCCGCGGGGCGTTTCGCCAGTCATGGCCCACGTTGGGGCAAGCACGCATGACATCGACGTCGTGGGCCGGGGTGAATCACCGCGGCGACGATGTCGGGACCAACTCGCGCAACGTCCGCTGGTGCACCGTGTGGGACCCGCGGCCGAAAATGCTCCGGCGTGTACGGACGTCGGAATGGTCGGCGGGATCGGGGAGACACGCGTGCGACGAAACGCTCGCACGCTCAACCATCAAACTCGGGAAGAGCCCCCGCCGGCGTGCGTCTTGCTGCAGCGCTCACGCGCAAGGGTCAGGCCGCGCCACAAGCGAGCGGGGCTCAGCCGCCGAACATCCGCCGCAATAGGCCGCGCCTTTTCTTCTTCTTCGGGGCGTACGGCGGCGGCACGACCCACTCGGTCTCGGGGATCGGGTGCGCGGCGTCCACGACCGCGCGGACCTGCATGAGCCGTGCGGGCAGTCCAAGGCAGCGCTCGCGATCGTCGGCCGGAGCCGTTTCGGCAGTCGGCACGCCCACGCGATGCAGCGTGCCAACGACGTACGCGGTGGGACTACGCTCGATCTCGGCCAGGGCCTCGGCAAAGGCGGTGCACGGGCGTTCGGCTTGATCGGCCTGCCACAGATCAAGCGCTTGCATGAGCGGGCGATCGACGGCGTCGGCGATCGCGGATCCCGGCCTGACCGCAGCCAACACTCGGTGCCGTTCGCGATACCCAAGGACCGGACGCGCGGCATTGGCGAAGGTCACCGCGAGCGCAAGGCCGTCCTCCCCAAGCGAGCCGATCAGAAGCGGAAGGGCGGCCTCGTGCAGCTCGGGCCGGCGTGCAAGCGTGAGGATCTCCTCCACCAACGGTCGCTGTTCGACGAGTTGCGCGTCGCATTCGAGGGCGTTGAGGTAGGCGTCGAGCGCCCGCTCTCCGCGACCACTCGCAGCCAGCACGCGAGCCCGCCGAAGATGGACCTGGGGATCATCGGGGAACTCGCGCAACAGTGGATCGAGGAGCGCGAGTGCGGCATCACCATGGCCGACCTGCAACGCACCGTCGACCTCCGCCAATGCAGCACTCGGCGCCCGCGCCACGAGCAGTGGCGCGGTAACGTCGGCGAGCGTGGGCGCCGGTCGTGCTGCGGGAGCGGGTGCTGGTTTTCCGATCACGCGATCGAGCAGCGCGCGCAGATCCGCGGCGGGCGGCGCGGGCTGGGGCTCTGGCCGGGGCCTGAGCAGGGCGATCGCGCCGGCGAACGCAAACAACCCGCCGGCTACATACAGCCAAAGGCGGACCGGACGCGAACCCGAAGGTGTACGCCCGTGCGACGACAGGAGCCCCGCGACGGTTGGCTGCGCCGGACGAACGTCCAAAGGCAGCGCCAGATACGCTGCGATCTCCTCGAGCCGGATGCGAACTTCCGTGGCGCTTCCCGGACGATCCACGCGCTCTTTTTGGAGCAGATGCATGACCAGCGCGCGCAGCTGCGGCGCGATTCGATCGGAGAGCGTCGGCGGGTCGTCGACGATGTGTGCCCGCAACAACAGGCCGAGGTCGTCGCCCCGAAATGGCGGATGGCCATCTAGCAGCTCGTAAAGAATGATGCCGAGCGAGTAGAGGTCGGTGCGGACATCTACGGTGCCACCCGCGGCCTGTTCTGGACTCATATACCGCGGCGTGCCAAAAACGAACCCGGCTCGCGTGAGCGTAGCGCCCGCGCCCTCCCCCGCGACGATCTTCGCGATACCGAAGTCGACGAGCTTGAGCACATCCGCGCCGTCGTGATCGCGGGTGACGATCACGTTCTCGGGCTTGAGATCGCGGTGAATGATGCCGTGCGCGTGGGCGTGCTCGAGCCCAGCGGCGATCTGTCGCGCGTACTCAACGGCTCGCGCCTGCGGTAGCGGCTCACCAATGCGCGCAGCCAGCTCCTCGCCCTCGAGCAGCTGCATGGCCAGGTACTTCACCGCCGACCCGTTGGGTTGCTGCCAGTTGCCGAAGTCTAGGACGCGGAGGCAGTTGGGGTGATCGAGGCGAGATGCGCTGTGGGCTTCGCGTTCGAATCGCGCCGCAATCTCAGCATTGCTCGCCACGTCCGGGTGGAGCAACTTCACCGCGGCGTCACGGCCTAGCGCGAGGTGTCGACAGCGCAACACCGCGCCCATCCCTCCGAGCCCAAGCACGGCGTCAACGCGGTAGCGGCCGGCGATGACCTGGCCCACGAGCACGCTCGGATCATCGGCGGCCGGCCGGCCCTCGGCGGAGGCCGCCTCGGTCTCGTGCAGGGCTACGTCTCGGGACTGCATGGGCGCGGCAGATGAGCGTAGCAGCCGCGCGGCGGTTTTCTCGATGCGCGGCCGCGGCGCGCGATCAGTGGCGGACCGACGCGGGCCAAGGGCGAGCCTACAGGCACGCGATGCTCACCGAGCCGGCGCGCGCCTTGGCATGCGCGCGGCCGAGCCCCTCGCAGCGGGGGTTTTCGTCGCCGGCTCCGGGGCCGACGAGGGCTGAGACCGCGACCTCATGTTCTCCGGGCAAGAGCTGCGTCACGTGGAATCGCCCGTCGCCGTCGGCGCGGGTGCGGGCAACCACGCGGAACGTTCGCTCTTCAGCGAGACCTGGGCGAATCGCCGCGATCTCGATCTCGGCATCGGCGACCGCTTCCCCCTCGGCATCGACGACGATGCCTGTGATCGTGCCATCGAGCGTTGGAACCGAGAGCGTGGCGGATGAGACGGTTCGCGCCACGACGGTCACTGCGAGTGAGTCATCGCCCAGGCGGACGAATCGCTGACGCGCGCGCAGTTGGTACGTACCTGGGAGCACGTGTGTGATCGAGAAGGTCCCGTCGCTGCGCGTGAGCGCGTGAATGCCCGGGTGACCGGGTGCATCCACGCTCAATCCCGGCACGCCGCGCCCGTCGCCGTCGACCACACGGCCTTCGATTCGCCCCAACGCTGGCAGGCTGAGCTCACCCAGGTCCCGGTGCTCGCCATCGGCCAGGGTCAAGCGGGCCAGCGGCAACCAAACGCCGCTGACGGTGCCGCCGAAGGTCTCGTATTCGCCGGCGCCAGGCGCAGCAACCGAGAACTCGCCGTTGGCGTTGGTTTTGCTGCTCATGGTGCCCGCCGGCAACATCGGGCCGTCTGGGGCGGAGCCCGCCGGGATCAGGTGGATCGCCATGTTCGATCCTAGGCCTTCGGCGTCGACCGGGACGCGGCCACTCACGGTTGCACCGGCTTCCACGCGCAAGGACGTCTCGAGATGATCGGTCGCGCCGACATCGAGTACCCGCTCGGATCGCTGTCCACGGCAGACCACGAGCAAGTGCAACGGGCCTTGCGGGATCCCGCGCAAGGTCGCTTGCCCATCGGTGACGCGCGCAACGTAGCGGTGGGTCGCGGAGAATCCTTCGAGCCACTCGCCTTCGCAGCCAGCAAGCGGAGCAGGTGCCTCGAGTTTCACGTGCACGCTAGCGGCGTGCGACGTCACGATCGTCACGTCGGGCGCAGGCACGGCCAATGCGACGGTGACGAACGATGGCGCCTGACCAAAGGTTGCGTCGCCCTCGGCGGTGGGACGATATCGACCCGGGCCGAGGCGCCGAAGTGCGAAGCGCCCGTCGTCGTTGGTGGTGGAAAACGCCATGATCTCGCCGGCATTGTGACTCTCTGGGTTCGCGCGCACGCGAACGTAGGGCACCGGGTTGCCGGCGCCATCGATGACACGACCACTAAGAACCACTTCGGGCATGAGCCGAAGCTCGACGTCGGCTTGTGGGGCGTTGGCGTGGCCGGTGGCGGTGGCGTAACCATCGGCCGTCACTTCGAGCGACATCCCACCGCTCGGACCCCATAGCTCAAAGCGGCCGTCATCGTCGGCCATTGCCACCGCGGTCCAACTCTGCGCGAATCTCCCGTGGTCTTGGGCACGGACGATGGCGTTGCCCACGACGCCCCCGGTTTCGTCGGTCACGACGCCGGACACCTTCGCTCCGCCGCTACGTAACACGATGTCGATGGCCGCGAGTCGACTCGCCGCGGCGACATTCACAACACCCAGGCCGAGGGTACCGGCATGGTCGGCAGGCAGGAATCCGCGGGCGCTCGCACCCACACGGTGAACGCCTGCACGCACGCCCTCAAAGTGGTATTGGCCGTTCCCATCAGACCTGGTGCACTGGGGATCGATGTCTTCGCTTCGCTGCCGCTCGCTGACCTCGATGGTTCGGCAAACCAGTGCCTGGGCGATGGGCCGACCGTCACTGTCAAGGACGCGACCGGCCACCGATGCGCCGGCAGGGTCGAGCTGGATCTCGCTGAGAGCGCCCACGGCACGCTTCGCCGCGCGACCAACGGAGGCGTCGGCGGGTGCCGCGTCGCTATCGTCGACCTCGGCGGCGACATCGGTCGTGCGCCTCGGCCCGAGGAATCCCCCGACGAGCCATGCGAGGGCAATGGCGGCGGTCACAAGCCACACCATCCACGGCCCGAGTCGCGCACTGCGCCACGGCCACAGCCAGACAACGTGGGCTGCCCACGACCGCGGCGGTTGGTCTTGGGCGACGCGTTCGAGCTCAGCCCGAGCCACGCGCGCGCGCCATCGCACCGTGGTCACGGGCAAGCCGATGCGTTCGGCGGCCTCGCGTGCCCCGAGACCCTCGATGTCGAGCAGCACGAACGACGCGAGGACCTGCGGATCGACCCGCGCGAAGAACCGCGCCAGCACCTCCGCGGCTTCGGTGCGGGCGACGTGGTCCTCAGGCGTCGCCGCCGGCAACGGCTCGGACGCGTGCGCGATCAGCCGCGAGCGGCGGGCCGCGCGGCGGCGGGTGTTGCGCGCCAGGTTGCGGCTGACCCCGAACAGCCATGCGCGCACCGACCGGCTGCGGTCGAGTTGCTCGCCCGCTCGGCCCAGCATGACCGCGAACACGTCATGGACCGCGTCGTCGAGCTCGTCGTCGTGAAGTCGAAAACGACGCAAGCAGTTGCGGACGAACGCGTGGTGGTCGCGATAGAGCCGCTCGACGTCGACGGTAGCGGTGTGAGAACCGTGCATCGCCCCTTGGTTGTCGCGGGGCGGCAAAAGTGGAGTGGAGGTGTCGGCGATTTCGTCGACCATGGCCGAAACACCTCCGGAGTGGTCAACAACGTCGTTCTCCGCTGACGAACCCTCGTCCGACATGTCCGGCGACGCTCACGCCCTGCGCGGAAATCCCATGGCTGGCGGCGTGGGGAGGCGATCCTCCAAGATGTCCTCGAGGCGCGAGCGGACCAATGGGCCGGTCTCGGGATGGGTGAGGATGTAGAATCGACCCTCGGCGATGGCGACGAAGGTGTGATCGGCCACCCGTTCGGGGGGAAGGCCGGCTTCGACGGCCTCGGCGATGGCGTTGGCCGCCTTGGCGGCGATCGGGCTCTGTTCGCTGGGTTTGGTCCGCTCGTCGGGTTCGCGATTGCGCTCGGATTCGGCGATCCGTGTGCGGACCCAAGCCGGGCACAACACCGACACGCCGACGGCGGCGTTACGCAGGCGCAGGTCGTGGTGCAGTCCCTCCGACAGGGTCACCACGCCGTGCTTGCTCACGTTGTACGCGGCCATGCCGGGCGCTGAGATCAAGCCCGCGATCGAGGCGACGTTAACCACATGTCCGGGTTGCCTGCGCTCGAGCATGGTCGGCAAGAACGCGCGCAGGCCATGAATCACGCCGTAGAGGTTGACGCCAAGCACCCATGTCCAATCGGAGATGGACGTTTCCCACGCCGACTTGGCCACGGCGACACCGGCGTTGTTGACCAGCAAGTGCACGTCGGTGAAACAGGCGAACGCCGCCTCGGCCAGGGCGTCGACGTCGTCGGCCTGGGATACATCGACGCGTCGAGCAAGCACTTCGGCACCGCGCGCCTCCAGTTCAGCCGCGGTGTGCGAGAGTCGTTCTTGGTCGATGTCGGCGATCACCAGCTTCATGCCTGCCGCATGGGCGCGCATGGCCATCGCGCGGCCGATCCCCTCGGCAGCTCCTGTGATCACGGCGACCTTTCCCGATAGGCTCTGCATCGACTACTGGTAGCAGGAACCCTCGGCGCCGGCGAGCTGTGCTCAGCACCACGGCCGGTGGCGGGCGCGCGCGCGACGGGTCCGTCGTTACACGCAATGCGACGAACGTATCCGCGTCGAGGTCGACGTCTCCGAACAAAGGCGCGTGGTTCCTCGAAATGTGACGACACAGGCCCCCGCGATCCCTCCACCACCTCCGCGTCGCGCTTCGGCGGCGCACCTCGGATTCCCGCGGTTGACATCCCCAGCGCTCGGCGGCACGGTCCCGGCGCCAGACCCTGAACATGAACGCGCATCACCGAACGCTCCTTCGCACCCTTCTACTCTTTGCGCTGCTACCGGCGTGCGGTCCGATCGACGAAGGCTCGGGCAACGGCGAGGGTGACGATTTCGAGGTGTGGCTCGTCGACCAATCCAATAGCTTCGGCCAGACATTCGGCGGCGCGATCCACATCTTTGACGGCCACGACCTCGAGGGCGCCCACGCGTCCGACGCGGTGGCCGAGGTGGTCCCGCTCGACGGCGCCGCGGCGGCGCTGTGCCACGCGAGCACCGGCGCGAACCCGGCGCGGCCACACATGATGCTGTTCAACAGCACCGGCGACTACGGCATCCTGTCGTTCGTGACCTCCGGTCACGTCGTCGTGTTCGACGCCCCGAGCCGCGAACCGCTGGCGTGCTTCCGCACCGAGCTGGGCACCGGCGGGGCGCGGCAGGCCCACGCTGCCTTCCCGACGGCGAATGACGCCCACATCGTCGTCGCCAATCAGAACGGCAAGAAGCTCGAGCGCATCGCCAGCGACTACGGCAACGAGGCGTTCTCGCAGGACGCCGCGGCGACGATCGACCTTGCCAACTGCGTCACCCCCAGCGGGGCGCCGTGCCAAGCCGCCGGCGTCCGGCCCGACAACGCGCCGATCTGCCCGGTGCCGCTGCCCAACGGCCAGGTCATCGTGACGCTGCGCGGCGGCGGCATGTTCGTCGTCGATCCCTCGACCACCCCGATGAGCATCGTCGCCGAGTACGACCTGGATCACGTCGCGCCCAACGGCTGCGGCGGCGCCATCGTGCACGACACCGTCTTCATCACGTCCGGTGGCGGGACAACGGGCAACCTGTACAGCTACGCGGTCTATGCGTTCCCGGTCGACGGCTTCTCGGCCGCCAACCTACCCAACACGCCTGCGCCGGTGATCGTCGAGAGCGACGACGCCGATGGCCGCGACGCCCATGGCGTCACGCCGGCGGGCGGCGCGAACACGAAGTACCTATGGGTCGCCGATCGGGGGCTGGGCCTCATGACCACCTATGACGCCGAGGAGCTTGAGCGCGAGCACGTGATCGAGTTCAACGACGGCCCCGACGACCCGAACAAGCTCACGCCCGATCTGCTCGACGTCAACCCCTCGGGCGACCGCGTGTACGCCAGCTTGCGGGGGCCCCTGCCGCTGTCGGGAGACCCGCACGTGTCCGTGGGCTCGCAGGCAGGCCTCGCGGTGTTCTCGGTGTCCGACAACGGCAAGGACGGCAGCCTCACCTCCGTCGTACCGATCTCGAACATCGACGCCCTGGGCCAGGACACCGCCGACGGCCACGGGATCCGCGTGCGCCTGAAGTAGCGCGATCATGGGGGCCCGGCTCGCGCCGCGGCGGCGTTGCCGATCCTGGTGGTCGGTGGCGCGGTCGGCGGTCGCGCACCCGCTGCTCGAGCCTAAGGACGCTGCCTCTGGGTACAGCCGGTATCAAGAAAAAATCGCACGCACCCGCGATCGATCGGCCGCGTCGCGCAGTGTAGCGGGATGAGATGGCCAACCAAACCCCCTCGAACCTCGGAAAAGGTGTCGACCCCAAGTCGCTGCTCGGCGGACTCGGGTTGCTCGCGATCGGCATCGGCGCCGCGATCGCGACCTTGATGACCGGCTACACCCTCACGATCATGCGTATCCCGCTGCCGCCCATCGTCGTAGCCGCCGTCGGCGGCGTGGTCGCGCTCGCTGGCATGGGCATGTGTCTCTTCTCGCTGCGGCAGCACAAGTGTGCCCGCTGCAACGCCTCGCTCGACCCAAGCATGGCGTTCTTTCCCGTCGATGCCACCGAGCTCGTGCGACAGGCCTGCGGCAGCCTCAATGCAGGCTTGTTGGCGACGCTGCCGGTCGGCAGCCCCGCGGAGCGCCACGTGCAGATCTCGCTGGAAGCCTGCCCGCGCTGTCACGCGGTCGGCATGCTGACCCTGGCTGCGTTCAACCCTTCACGGGTAGAGCTCATCGGCGCCACCGAGGTCGGAGGGCCAGCGCTGCCGGCGTTCGTCGCGGTCGTACGCCAACGCGAGGAACAACACGAGGCGCGATACGAGGCGTCTTGAGTTCGCTTAGGCGCCGGCGAGAAACCCGTCGATCGCGATCACCACGGCGTCATGGCGTGGTCCGAGACCCGCGAACAACGCCCGCGCACGCACGGCGTACTCATTGGAGCGTGACGCCGACGGATCACGATTACGCAGCGCGCGCGCCAGGACGAACAACGCCTCGGCGTGATCGGCCGCGTCGAGGTCGCTCGCGTCCTGCAGCTGGGAGACGCGGGACGCCAGCTCGATGGCCTCGTCGTGCCGACCCAGTGCGAGTGCGACGGCGGCGCGGCGGGCGAGAATCGCGGCCCGCTGCGCCTGGTTTCGGTGCGCGTCGCTCTCGGCGATCGCCCACGCCGCGTCGGTGTGCCGCAGCGCCTCGCGCGGGTCGGCCACGGCGACCTCGACGGCGGCCAGTCGCAGCAGGGGCGCGACGAGCTTGGCGTGCTTGGGACCGAAGACCGCCGTCCGGATCGCGAGCGAACGGGCCAGCGACGCGCGGGCATCGCTCCACATCTCCAGCTGTTGTTGCGCGGTGGCGAGGTTGCCCAGCGCGATCGCGACGTCGAGGTGGTCGGGCCCAAGCGCCGACTCCAACAGCTCGAGGGCGCGTTGGTGGTGGGAGAGCGCGGCGGTCGGGGCACCACGATCGATGGCGAGCGAGCCGAGGTTGCTGAGGACGCGTGCGACCTGCGGGTGGCGTTCGCCGAGGGCTTCGGCGAACGACCGCATCGCCCGCTGCAAGTATTCGTCGGCGCGCTCGAGATCGCCGACGGACATGTAGGCAGCGCCGAGGTTGTTGTAGCCCTGCGCCAGCGCCGGGTGATCGACGCCCAGGGCCGCCTCCTGCATCTCGACGCCCGCGCGCAGCGTCTGCAGGCCATCGTCCTTGCGGCCCAAGTCGAACAGCACGTTGGCCCGGTTCTGCATGAACAGCCCGACCCGTTGGTCCGGGAGCGGCACCAGGTCTCGGCGCGTCTGCTCCGCGTCGCGGTAGGCAACAAGGGCGGCGTCGAACTCGCCGCGCGCACGATGCAGGCTACCTTCGTCGTTGCGCAGGACTGACAGCAGCAACGGGTCGTGGCCCGCGCGCGCGAGCTCACTGTGAGCGTGCCGTGCCCATCGCTGGCCATCGTCGAGACGGTGCGGATCCGTGGCGGCGAGGTGCAAGAGGCCGGCAGCGGACTCGATCGCGACGCGTGGACGGTCGGCAGCAGACGCGAGAAAGTACGCGGCTTCGAGCTGCTGCCACGCTTCGCTGCTGCGGCCCCGTAGGCGCGCGACTCCGCCCAGACGCAGCAGGGCCTCGGCCTCGATTCCATCCGCACGCTCGCGACGGCCCACATCGAGGAGCTCGTTCGCGGCGAGCTCCGCAGCCTCGGTGCTTTCGAGGCTCAGCGCGAGACGAGCGCGCGCGCGGATCTCGGAGAAGTGAGGGGCATCGCGCTGGCCAGCACCATCGTCGTCGGCGAGGCACCGGGCAGGTTGCTCGAGGCTGGCGATCGCTTCGGACGCGTGCAGAAGCACCGTGGCGTCGCCGGCCTTGAGTTGCTCGACCACGGCGCCCAGTGCTCGCTCCTGGCTGCGCAGGCACTCCGCGACGGCCCCGTGCGTGTCAGCGACGCACGCCTGCGACCAGGCGTCTTCGAGCCGCTCGGTGTAGCCATCGATCTCGGCGAGCACGCGCCGTGCGACCGCGGGGGCCCATGGTCGATCGACCGTGGCCAGCGCTGCGTCGACGTGTTGGCGGCCGGGCACGATGGCCGCCGCTGCGCCGCGCTGCGCCAAACACCACGACGAGCGCGACGACGCCGGCGCCGCGTAGGCCACCGTTGCGGTCGCAATCACTAGGGCGGCGGCGAACCACGTCGGCGCCGAGCGTCGCCAATGCTGGCCGGCTGTGTCGAGCGCCACGCCGATCCGCGTCAGATCGGGCGAGCGGCCCTCCACGTCGGCGCACAGACCTGCGCGTAGGGCTTCGCGCAGCGCGCGGCTGATCCGTGGGCGCCGCGGGAACACGAGGTCGTCGCGATCCGGCAGGCGGTCATACACCGCCTCGTACAGCGAAGTGGAAAACGCGTACACATCCGCGCGGACGTCGACCGCCTCGCCGCGACGCTGCTCCGGTGAAGCATAGGCCAGGGTTCCGACCACGGCGCGCGCCGCGTTGGAGTCGTCGTCGGGGCAGGCCAATCCGAAGTCGGCCACGCGTACAATGCCGTCGTCACCGACGAGGACGTTGGCGGCCTTGAAGTCGCGGTGGACGATCCCGCGGCGATGGGCGGCCTGGAGGCCGGCAGCGGCGGCCGCGAAGGCGCGCAGCCGGGCCGCGAGCGGCGGCCGTTCGCGTGTAATCACGGACGCGAGACAGTGCCCTTCGACCAGCTGCATTACCAGAAACGTCCGACCCTCGTGGGTCCCGACGTCGTAGACCCGCACGATGTTGGGATGATCGAGCCTGGCCAACGCCCGTGCTTCATTGCGCAGCCTAACGTCGGGCAGTCGCCTGTGCAGCAGCTTGATCGCGACGCTCCGGTCGAGCTCGCGATCGTGTGCGCGATACACCACGCCCATTCCGCCGGCGCCGAGCGGGGCTTCGAGCGTGAACCGCCCGAGCTCGACCTGCTCGCGCGTCCCGAGCAGGCCCGTGCGCACGGCTGCCCGCAGCCGCCGGGTCTCGACGTCGTCGGCGGCCCCTATCGAGTCGGTGGGCCGGCCGCGGGCGGCGGCGATGCGCGCATCCAGCAGCGACGGTCCTTCGACCGACATCGAGTGGAGGATACCTGGTATGTTGAGATCGCGTTGCAAACCGATCGCGAGCTGTTGGCCCAGTGGCGCGGCGGCGATCTCGCTGCCGCCGACCAGCTCATTTCGCGGCACTTCGGCGCGCTCGCGCGGTTTTTCCGCACCAAGGTCGGGCTCGGCGTAGAGGACCTCATCCAACAGACGCTGCTGACCTGCGTCCAACGCAGCGCGAGCTTTCCCATCGACTGGGAGTTCCGCACGTTCCTGTTCGTGGTCGCGCGCGATCAGCTTTACATGCACTACCGCAAGCGGGCCCGTCGCCCGGAGTTCTTGCCCCACGAGGTGTCGGTCGCGGACCTCGATCCGTCACCGAGCACGATCGAGGCCAAGCGCGCCACCGATCGCGTGTTATTGGCGGCGCTGCGACAGCTCCCGATCGAGCTGCAAGTACTCGTCGAGCTGCACTACTGGGAGGCCTGCTCCGGCCCCGAGCTCGCGCGGATTCTGGCGGTGCCCGAGGGCACGGTGCGCAGCCGGCTCGCGCGGGCGCGATCGCTGCTGCGCGTGCGCGTCGAGCAGATCGAAGCCGGCCACGGGACGGCCCTCGGCACCGACGCCGAGTTCGACAGTTGGGTCGAAGCGGTGCGCGGCTGCGTCGACGCCGGATCTTGAGCTCCGGAGCCCGTCGATCGCGGCGCCGGCAGCATGCAACACTCACCGCGCCCACCGGACATGGCGTCGCGCGTGTGGCACGAGCGCGAACGCGGCCACCGGTCGCCACGAAAGCACCACCACGTCTGCGGCGGTGAGGACTATCACCAGCGAGGGCAGCGAGTGCGCGCACATGGGCGCGGAGCTGCGGCGAGACCCGGCGGCGTCTGTCGCGATGCCGGATGCGGCAGTGCAGGGCCCCCCTGGGCAGCTCCACGGGACGCGACAGATAGCGCCGGCCGTCGTCGTCTACGCAGAACGCAACAACTCCCCCACCTCGCTCAAGCAGCGGGGCCAGGACAACCAATGTCGATCCTCGCCACGATCCTCGCCGCGTGGGCGGTCGCGACGCCGCCCATCGCCCTCGTCAACCTCGCACCGCCCGACGGGGCCACGGAGATCGAGATCGATCCCGCGCTCGTGAAGGCCTGCGTCGCAACCGGGCATTCCGAAGAGGAGTGCATCGCGCACGCGATCGAAGCCGCGAAGGCGAAGCCCGACGCCGGCGAGCCCGTGGAAGGCGACGCAGCGCCACCGGCCGGTGACGCTGCGAACGCCGACGCGAAGGCCGACGACGACGCGAAGGCGGCCGACGACGACGAGCCGGTCGAGATCCGTGCCGACGGCGAGCCTGTCGCTGCCGACCCCAAGGCTGCCGTAGTCGATGCCGACGGCCAGCCGATCGCGATCGATGAACGAGGCCAGCCGATCCTCGGCGCCGATGGCCAGCCGCTGGAGGCCGACCCCGCCGTCGCGCGTTACGCCGGCGCCGACGGCCAGCTCTCGGCGGCCGAAGCCGACGCGATGATCGCCGCGGGCGCAGAACCGCAGGGCGAGACGATGGCAGAGGCGCACCCGGGCATGAGCGCGGCGGACTACCTCGCGCTGCTGCGCGACATCCTCCGCTCGCAGCGCGAGAAGGTCGCCGAACGCCTCGAGGAAAAAATCGCCGCGAAGCAGGACGCCAAGATGGCGACCATGTCGTCGGTGCTCGGCTACCTGTCGCTGGGCGGCCTGCTGCTGCTGCTCCTGCCGCTGGGCCTGCGCAAGAAGTACCCCGGCCAGGACGCGCTCTTGTTCAAGTACTCGGCGCTCGCCGCCGGTGTGTGCGTCGTGGTGGTCTTCCTCTTCTCGCGCGTGCTGCTGCTGCTGCGCAGCATACAGGGCGCTCTCTCTTCGATCGCGAACCCACAGGTCGCGGTCATCGACGCCAGCTTTCAGGTGCTCGACGACAACGTCGAGGAACTCGTCGAACTCGGGCCGGTGCTCATCGAGGCCCCGCTCGCGCAGGTCGCCAGCGGCGAGCAGGACAGCCTGCCGCTCGCCGTGCTCGAGAACATCCAGCGCATCAACGAGGACATCACCATCTTCAAGACGATCGCCCGCCAATTCGAGGGCGTGTTCGCGCTGTTCGGCTACCTGCCGATCGTGCTCACGGTCGTCGCAGTGGTGCTGTTCGTGCTGTCGACTAAGCCGGTCGTGATGGAGATCGTCAGCCTTCCGGGCCGCGTCGCGAGTGGCCAGGCCAACGCGGGCGAGGTCGTCAAGCAGGTGTTCCGATCGGTCGGACGCGAGCTACTCGCCGCGCTGTGCCTGATCGGCGCGCTCATCTTCGCCACCATCTTGTCGGGCATCTTCCTGTCGATGGCGGTCGAGCCGGCGATCGAGGCCTTCCTGGCCTACGTGTTCACCTCGCTGCTCTACACGATGGCTTCGCCCGAGTTCTCGAAGTTCGTCGTCTACCTGAGTGTGATGGGCGCCCTACTCTTCC
>CADEGN010000065.1 GCA_902826865.1 uncultured Myxococcales bacterium | reverse complement strand
GCCCGTATCGTCGATTCGACCCTCGCGTGGCGAGAGGGTCGATGGCTGCTTGAACCCGACCTGCGCTGCGAAGAGCCGATTACCTTGTCCGCACCGACGGCGGTGCTGTTGCTCGAGGGCATTCGGGCGCGGCTCGAGCCGGCGCACCTTTGGGAGCTGGTGGGAGGCCGGCGGGTGTTCCCGCGCCTACGCGGCGATGCTGCGGCGCGACCGAGCGCGCGAGCAGAGTTGGCCGAGGGGTTCCGCCTTTCGCCCTACGAGGAAACCTGGCTCGCCCAGTTGGACGGAACTCGCGATCTCGGCAGCCTCGTCGAAGAGGGAGAAGCGGATCAAATCGAGCTGCTCCCCTTAGTCTACGCGATGCACGTATTCGAATTCGTCGAGCTGCCCGCCGAACCGCCTCCGGTTCCACGAAGCGTCGAGTCGCCCGCGCAGATCGATCGCCGACGGATCGAAGACCGCCTCGCTCTCGCGCGCGATGCCGACTATTTCGCATTGCTCAGCCTCGATCGCGGTGCGACCCGTGCCGAGGTTCGCGTGGCCCATCGAGATCTGCTGCGCACGTTCTCCCCCGATCGCGTCGATGCCAGCGTGCTCGCGGAGATGTCGGCGGAGTTGAACGAATTGCAGGCCGCGCTCGATGAGGCCAAAGATGTGCTGCAGGACGACACGCTGCGCAACGCATACCTCGCGCAACTGGAGGACCCATGACCCTTCGTGCCGCGTTCATGGGATCTCCCTCGTTCGCCGTGCCAAGCCTCGAAGTTGTCGCGCGGCGTTGCGATCTTCGGGTGGTGGTGTGCCAGCCCGATCGCCCTGCCGGTCGAGGCAAGCATCTCACCCCGCCGGCGGTCAAGACGGCCGCCCTCGCGTTCGGCGTACCGGTCGTACAGCCGTCGAAGATGAAGGATGGCAGTCTCTACGCTCAACTGGCCGATCACGCCCTCGATGTCGCGATTGTCGTCGCGTTTGGTCGCATCCTCCCGCCCGATCTGCTCGCTCTGCCCCGCTACGGGTGCATCAATGTCCACGCTTCGGCGCTCCCCCGGTGGCGCGGGGCGGCGCCGATTCAACGGGCGATATTGGCTGGCGATCGCGAAACTGGAGTGACGCTCATGCAGATGGACGCTGGGCTCGACACCGGACCGATTCACCGGGTCGTGCGTACATCCATCGCTCCGACGGAGACACAGGGCGACTTGTTCGAGCGCTTGGCGCGGTTGGGCGCCGAGGCGCTGGACGGTTTTCTCGCGGTTTTCCCGGATGTTCCGGCACCTTCGCCGCAACCGGAGCAAGGGGTGACGCTGGCGCCACCGCTTGCAAAGAGCGAGGGCCGAGTCGATTGGGCGCGCGGTGTGGCTGCCATTTGTGATCACGTTCGCGGCATGGATCCTTGGCCGAAGGCGTCCTGCACGCGTGGCGATATCGAGCTCAAGCTCTACCTCGCTGGTCGTTCGACGTGGACTGCTCCGGACGATGCCCCGGCCGGCGAAGTGTTAGGGGTGGATGGTTCCGGCATGCATGTGCGCTGTGGCGATGGGGTCGTGCGTGTTGGCGAGGTTCAACCGGCCGGGCGCACGCGAATGGCTGCGCAGGCCTACGCCGCTGGCCACCCATTTGCGCCTGGCGAGCGGCTTGCGTGATCGGCTTGGAGTCGACGTAGGTAACGGTGTGCTTGCGAGGATCGCGAGCGACGTTTTGGGTCAAGTGCGTTTGCCCTAACCAGGGGCCCCACGGACGCACGCTGCGTTGGTACGATCCAACGTGCCCATCGCTCGGGCCTCGTCGAAAGGACTACCGTCAATGCGTGCCTCCGCGATCTCTTTTCTCGCTGTCGGCGTCGCCATCGGCATCGCGCAGCTCTCACCTGTTGGATCCGATTTGATGGTCGGCGAAGCGAACGCGAAGCCGAAGCATCACGAGCATGACGATGACTGCGAGCATTCCGACGACGATGACGACGATGGACCGACCGGCGGCGGAGGGCAGAGCGGCGGCGGAGGCCAGGGCGGCGGCGGCGGCCAGAGCGGCGGCGGAGGGGGCGGCGGAGGCAACAAGGGGCCCAAGACGGTCATTTCGGGCGCTGGCCAACGCTTGCACTTCTCGTTCGGTGCCAGCCTGCGCCTACGCGACGGGAAGCTACGCGGAGGGTTCACGCTTTTCGTTCATCCGCTCGCGCCCCCCGGCAACACCCTGGCGGTCGTGTGTCGCTACAAGGAGTTCAAGAACGCGAGCCTCGACGAGACCACCGTGGCATTCGATGCGCACGGCGTCTGCCACACCCTCTCAAAGGACGGCAAGACCAAGCGAGCGCCGGCCAGCAACCACGTCACGATCGTGGACTCGGCCAACGGAACCGATCAGATCGATGTCGATCTCATCGGTCCGACCGGGGTGAGCTTGCCGGGAGGCGCGCTTGATTTCGGCCAGCTCGAGGTCGTGACGACGACCAGCTAGTCCCGTGGAAGCTCCGCGGCGTTATCGCGCCGCGGAGTTGGGCTGCTGGGTCAGCGGCGACACCGGGCGGCGGAGCAATCGCCCGTGTTATCCGCAGACCGGTATCTCATACGCGGCGCATGCGGAGGTGCACGCGTCCTTGAGGCAGAACATCGCCCCGTCGACGGCGTCGAGTTGTGAGGCGTTGAGCCCCATGCAGCAGTCCTCGAAACACAAGCCGGTGGTCCCGCAGTCGTTCAGACAATTTACGGCAGAGACGCAGCCTGCGGTCGCTTCACAAAGCGCGATTTCATCGTCACAGGGACCGACGTCCGATCCCGCACACCCTAAGCAGGTCGCGCAGTCCATCGCGTCGCAATCGATGGGAGATCCCTCGGTGGAACTGCCGTCTGTCTGGGCACCGCCGGAGCTGTCGCTGCTGTCGCTGCTGCCCGGGGTGAGCGTGTCCCCGGTCGTCGTCGAGCTTCCGCCGCTCGTGCCGGCGCCGGAGTCGTCGGAGCTCGATCCGTCGACCTGGTTGGGCGTTGTGTCGACGCACAGCCCAGCCTCGCAAGCGAGCGGGGCATCGCAAACCCCGGCGGCACACGTGCAGGCACGGGTTCCTGGCGTGCAGGCGTGGGGGATGCAGGCTAAGGCACCAGGGTCGCAATTCAGCCCCGGGGCACAGCTTCCGTCACGATGGCACACGCAACCGAGCGCGCCCTCTTCGCACGACCCGCCCGAGGTCTCGGCTGCGCCGTCCTCGCCCACGACCGCGGGCTCGCTGAAGCAGCCCGCAAAAAGCCACGCCAGGGACGGGACGAACTGCCACGGCAATCTCGACACGCCCCACTTCAACGTCCGCATTCACTCCGGGATTCTAGACCCGGCGCTTGTGATAGCGCATTTGTGGAGATCCATGACTCGCAGGCGGCGGCACATGTCGCACAGGCGGGGTGAACGTCAGCGCGCGAGCTTGAGCGCGCGCGTCCACGTGGCGATATCGTCCGTGAACCGATCCTTGGCCTTGCCGTCGATCGCCGCGCCGACGACGGGCGGGCGTTCGCTATCGCGACCGAGCAATAGCAAGGGGTCCATTGGGGTCGGGGGACCATCGTGGTCGCTCCGCAGCAATTCGAGCCGGAGACGATCGTTGGCGGTGCGCCCGCTGTGGCCGGCAAGTGCGATGATCTGCCCCTGGGCGACGCGCGTTCCCGGGGAGAGCTCGCCGACGACGCGCATGACGTGGGCATAGCGCGCACGCGTCCCGTCTTCGAACCGCAACTCCAGCGTATGTCCCTCGCTGGCTGATCGATCTTGCGCTTCGATCACCCCGTCCCCGAGCGCCACCAGGGGCGTTCCCTCGGGCAGGCGATACACCGCGCCGATCCGGCCCTGCACCAACTCAATCGATGGCGGCAACAAACCGCGCGCCTCGACATCCACACCGAAGAAGGCGACCGGTGAGCGGAGCAGGGCGCGTCGAACCGGTTTGCCGTCGCCGTCGAAGTAGGCGGGTGGTCCGCCTTCGGGTTTGTAGCGGTAGTACGACGCCCGCCCGGCCGCACCCTGGAACCGGGCCGCCATGACTTGCCCGTAGCGGTGGAAGCGTCGGCCGAGCCAGCGCTTCTCCACCATGATCGCGATCTTGTCGCCGGGGCGTGCCTCGGTGAGGAAGTCGACGTCGTTGGCGAGAGTTCGCGCGATCTGGTGGGCGAGTTCAGGCTTTTCACCGGCTTCGAGGACCGCGTGGGCCAGGTCGGCATCTGGGCCGAGCTCGAGCGCAACCACCTCAACGTCGGTCCTTAGGGGGTGCTGGATATTGCGGACGTCGAACGTGTGCCCGTCCACGTCTTTGCGGCACGCCTGAAGGATGTGACCCTCGGCCAGCTCGAGCTCGAGTGCGTGGATGGTACCGAAGCGATCCATTGCCAGGCGCAACGGTGCTCCGCTCCCGCCGAGGAGCGAGAGATCGACGTGCGTGCGGACGTCGGCCTCGACGCGATCGATCTCGTCGGACGCGATGCCAAGCTGGAGTAGCCCGAGGCGCACCGTGTAACCCGGTCCCAGGTGTGTCTGAAGGCCGATGAGGTCGCTGAGTCCCTCGAAGATGCGCACCGGATCCCCGCCGCAGGCCTCATCAGGCGGCGACGCCAGTGGGGGCAAGGGGCTATTCGTGCCGGCGATACTCGCCGAGCCGAGCTGTCCGAGTTGTCCGAGCCCGCCGCCATCGCGCAGGCCGAACACGTACACGTTGATGGCCGCGAGGAGCCCCAAGGCCAGGATCGTCCGGTTGCGCGCCTTGCGTTCAGCAGGGTCGGTCGTTGCTCGCGCACGGCGCCCCCCGGTCAGGACCTTGCGATTGCCGGCCGCTCCGCGCGAGCGGGGGCTCCGCCCGGCTGCGGGACGCTTCTCGACGCGTTGCATCGACCGCTTCTGGGCTACCAGATCGCGGCCAAGCTGCCGAAAAACCGGCGCAATCGCGGCGCCGATCGTGCAATCTGCCGCCCGGGTGGACGCGGTCTACAAAAGCGCGATCAATGCCGACGTGCCGCCGGCCCGCTCCGGGGAGTTCGCTCCGGTGGTCCTGGGCCGGTTGCGGGTGTGGCCTCCGGTCGTGCTCGCGCCGATGGCTGGGGTGACCAATTACCCGTTCCGCGGGATCTGCCGCCGGTTTGGCGCGGGCTTGTACGTCAGCGAGATGATCACGGCCCGCCCCCTATGCGAGGGCAATGCCAAGACCCTGCGGCTCGCCGGATTCGGTCCAGAGGAGTGGCCCCGGAGCCTGCAGCTTTACGGAACCGATCCGCACTACGTTGGCGAGGCCGTGCGTCGCCTGGTCGCGGAGGGCCGGGTCGATCACATCGACATGAACTTCGGCTGCCCCGTGCCCAAGGTAACCCGCCGCGGTGGTGGGGCGGCGATCCCGGTGAAGCCGCGATTGCTCGCGCGGATCGTCCGCGCTGCGGTTACAGCTGCTGCGTCGGTGCCGGTGACGATCAAGTTCCGGATCGGCGTGGATGACGGCATCGTTACGTATCTCGACGCCGGCCGCGTGGGTGAGGCTGAGGGTTGCGCCGCCGTGGCGCTGCACGCCCGAACCGCAGCCCAGCTGTACGATGGCGCCGCGCGCTGGGAGGCAATCGCCCGGCTCAAGGAGGCGGTCCGCACGATCCCGGTGCTCGGCAACGGTGACATCTGGGAGGCAGCCGACGCGCTGCGAATGATGCGCACGACCGGCTGCGATGGTGTCGTCGTCGGTCGGGGGTGCCTCGGTCGACCGTGGCTGTTCCGCGATCTCGCCGACGTGTTCGCTGGCCGCGAACCGAGCGATCCACCTCGTCTCGGCGAGGTCGGCGACATCATGCGCGAGCACTTGCATGCCCTGGTGGCGTGGGCCGGCGAGGACGCGGGCGTGCGGATGTTCCGCAAGCATGCGACCTGGTACACGAAGGGATTTCGCGGGAGCGCTGCCCTGCGCCACACGATGACGACCGCGGGTAGCGCCGCTGAGTTCGAGGAGATCCTTGCCGGCCTCGATCGCGACGAGCCGTTTCCGCCGTGCGCCATGCGAGTGCCGCGGGGCAAGACCGCCGGCACGCAAAAAGTGATGCTGCCCGCGGGTTACCTCGACCATCGCGACGACGAGACGCCGCCCGGCGCCGAGGCAGACGACGTCGGCGACGGCGGGTGACGCGTGCCTACGCTGGTCTATTCCAGGTTGTGAAATACCTGTTGGACGTCGTCGTCTTGCTCGAGCTTGGCGACCAGCTCGACCACTTCGTTGGCCTCGTGGTCGTCGAGCGCGGTGGTCGTTTTCGGAATCCACTCGAACCCTGACGACACCACGGCGATCTTGCGCTCTTCGAGCGCCGTTTGCAGGGTACCGAAGTTCTCGCGCGTGCAACGGAGGCCGACCAGCGCACGCCCATCATCGTCTTGGGTGTCGACCATGGCCTCGAGCCCGTGATCAATGAGTTCCAGTTCGAGCGTGTCCCGATCGAGACCGTCGGGCGCTAGCCGAAAGACGGCGAATAGGTCGAACATGAACGCGACCGATCCACTGTTGCCGAGGTTGCCGTTGCCCTTCTTGAATGTGAAGCGCAAGTTGGCGACCGTCCGCGTCGGGTTGTCGGTGGCACAAAGCACAAGCAGCGGAATCCCGTGGGGTCCGTAGCCTTCGTAGAGTACTTCTTCATAGGCCGCCCCATCGCCGACCCCGAGCGCCTTCTCGATGGCGTTTTGGATCCGGTCCTTGGGCATGTTGACCGCCCGTGCGTTCTGCATCGCGCGTCGCAGCGCGGGATTGCCGTCGGGGTCGCCTCCACCGGACTTCACGGCCATCGCGATTTGCCGCCCCGCGCGGGTGAACGCCTTGGCGTCCCGGTCCCCGCGCTTGAGGATCTGCTGCTTGCGGTTCTCGAAGGTCCGGCCCATGGGGTCCTCGGTTTCTACCCGAGCTGCGACCTCGCGAGAAGCCGCGCTCCGATCGCTCGCGGGCTGGCTTGCAGAAAGGGGGCTGCGCCCGTTCACCTGGCTCAGCGTCTTGAAGCGAGGCGGGTTTTCCGCGATCGTGACGACGCCCCTGCCGCACGATCGTGGGCCCGCGTAATCCCAACCCCGGGCCGGCCAGCGACCCCAACGAGACCACCGACGGCCCGGTGTCCGACGAGTTCGTCGATCCCACGGCCACGATGGACGGACCGACGCAGGCGCCCACCTTGGATCCGGAACGCCTCGGACGTTTCCGGATCGTCGGTCGCGTCGGTGAAGGAGCGATGGGCGTGGTGTACGAGGCGATTGATGAGTTCCACGGCCACCGCGTGGCGCTCAAGGCGATGCATCGACTCGGCCCCGAGCGACTGTATCGTTTCAAGCGCGAATTCCGATCGCTGACTGGACTCTCCCATCCCAACGTCGTCGCGTTGCACGAGTTGTTCGCCGAGCGCGACACGCTGTTTTTTACGATGGAGCTGGTGGCCGGGTGCGATTTCGTGACGGCGGTGTGCGGGCCGGCGAATCGCTCGCGGCGTCACTCGCCTTGCCGCGACTTCGATCGTCTGCGGGCCGTGATGCGTGAGCTTGCCGCGGGCGTTCACGCGATCCACCAGGCGGGGATCTTGCACCGCGACATCAAGCCGTCCAACGTGTTGGTCACGCGCGAGGGCAGGGTTGTGCTGCTCGACTTCGGGCTTGTCCGCGAGCACGGCGTCGATGATCACATCGGCGTCACGGCCGATGGCGCATTGCTCGGTACCCCGCTCTACATGGCCCCCGAACAGATCGCCGGGACGACCCTCGGTCCCGGCGCCGATTGGTACGCGGTCGGCGAGTTGCTCTACCACGTGCTCACCGGGGCGCCCGCATTTGCCGACCTCGGCATGCTCGGGATGTTGACGGCCAAGCGCGACGGGCGGCCGCCACCTCCGTCGGGAGTTGTTGCCGGGATTCCTGCCGATCTCGAGGCCCTGTGCATGGAGTTACTTGATCCGGAGCCGCGCGCGCGCCCGGACGGTGAGGCGATCGTCGCCCGACTTGGGGCACCGCGCTCGACCGCCAATCGCGAGCGTGCGCTGTTTCTCGGCCGTGCCGCCGAGATCGCGCAGCTGGCCGAGGCGTTCAAAGCGGCAGAATCCGCGCCAGTACTTGTCCTTGTCGAGGGTGCATCGGGGATCGGCAAGACCGCGATGGTCACTCATTTCCTCGACCCGCTCGCGGCCCGTGCTGACACCGTGGTGCTTTCTGGGCGGTGCTCGGAACGGGAGTCGATCCCCTACAAGGCACTCGATCCGATCATCGACGCACTCACGTTGCGCCTTGGCGTGCATACGCCACCCGAGGCGGTCGAGGCGGTCCTTCCGCGCGACGTGGACAGCATCGCGCGGCTGTTCCCGGTGTTGCGTGGGGTGCCTGCGGTGGCGCTGGCGGCCGGGCGGCGCGAGCTTGAAGCCGATCCGGTCACGGCGCGTCGGCGCGCGTTCGCGGCCCTGGCTGAGTTGCTTGGGCGCCTCGGGGATCGTCGCCGGCTTGCCATCTACATCGACGATTTTCAATGGGCCGATCACGACAGCGCGGTGTTGCTCGGCGGTGTACTCGGGCATCCCGATCCACCGGCAGTTCTGGTGATCTTGGCGGTGCGCGACGCCGAGGCCCGCAACGGTACTCCCCTCCAACGGTTGCTCGCGGAACTGGCCGAGCGCGATCGCCCGCTTACGACGGTCCGAATCTCGCTCGGTGCGTTGCCGCTCGCACAAGCCGAGGAGCTCGCCGGCGAGCTCCTCGGTTCGCGTAGCCGTCCCGCCCGCAACCTGATCAAGGAGATCGTGCGCGAGGCCGAGGGAAGCCCGTTCTTCGTCGGCGAATTGGTGCGATACGCCCGCCTCGTCGATAGTGGTGATGCGGCCCGCGACGCCGACGTCAACCTGGGCAACGTCATCCGCCACCGTCTACGTCGGTTGCCGGAGGCTGCGCGTTGTGTGCTCGACGTCGTCGCGGTCGCCGGAGGACGCTTTCGCCAGGGTCAGGCCCTCGAGATCGGGGCGGCGCTGCGGCCCGCGGCCACCGTCGATCCCGGCGTGCTCAATCGCCTCGTGGTCGAGCGTCTCGTTCGGCTCGACGGACACCGGCCCCGCGACATGGTGGAGATCGATCACGATCGCATCCGCAAAGCGGTGATCGAAGAAATCGATCCGAGCCTCCTGCCATCGCTGCACCTCACGATCGCGACGAAGTTGGCCGAGTCCGGTGAAGCCGACGAGCCCGCACTCGCTCACCACTTCCGCGCGGCGGGTGAGCTGCGACTGGCGCACGATCACACGCTCGCGGCCGCCGAGCAGGCCGAGACCGCGCTCGCGTTCGACCGGGCGGCGGAGCTCTACCGCATGGCGCTGGCCGGTGACACGAGCAAGCCGGACGAACTCGGGGCGATCGAGGCCAGACTCGCGGCGGCCTTGGCCAACGGCGGGCGGGCGCGCGAGGCAGCAGCTGCGTACCGCCGTGCCGCCGCCCACGGTGGGAACGATCGCGTCGAGTGGTTGCGGCAAGCCGCAGAGATCCTGCTCGCATCGGGACACACTGACGAGGGCCGTGCCGCACTGGACGAGGTCCTGCGCACCGTCGATCTCTCCTTGCCGCGGGGCACGGCGTCGGCGCTCGCACGGCTGGTGGGGCATCGCGCGGCGATCGCCGTCGCCGGGATTGCCGAACGCCCGCACACCGACACCTCGCCTGAAGCGTTGGCGCGGCTCGACGTGTGTTGGACGGCGTCCCGTGGGCTCATCTACACCGACGCCTTGCTTGGCGCGGCTTTTCACGCCCAGCACCTCCGCCTCGCCGCGCGCGTGGCCGAGCCGGCTCGGCTGGCCCGTGCCCTTGCCGCCGAAGCCCACTTCACGGTCGCCGTTGGGTCCGACGCCAAGCTGCCCGCAGCGATGGCCCTGTTGACCCGCGCGCAGGCCCTCGCCGACGCGTCGGGTAGCGAGTACGCCAGCGGGATGATCGCCGAGGCTTCGGGGAACATCGCGCTCGTCACCGGACAGTGGGAGCGGAGTTTCGCCGAACTCGAGCGCGCAATTGCGGTCTTCCGCGGGCTCTGCACCGGAGTGAGCCACGAGATCGCGATCTGCCGGGCCCACGGCGCGCTCGCGCTCCAATTCATGGGCCGCGTGCAGCTGCTCCGCGAGCGCGCCTACGCGTTGCTGGACGACACGCGCGATCGACCGAACCCATACGTTTCGGGGTTTGCTCGGGGAATCCTCGGCAACATGGCGTCACTCGCATCTGATCGCGTGGAAGAAGCTGCGGAACAGCTCGCCATCTACCAACACGATGCGCCGCGGCGATTCGAGGCGCATATCATCAACTACACCTGTCAGATCGCCGCACTGGAGCGCTACCGCGGTCGACCCGAGCGGGCCTGGGCCATGGCGCAGCGCGACGAGCCGACGATCGCACGGCTCGGGATCATGCGCACGCCCTATGCCGCCTCCGAGGCCGCCCTATGGCAAGCCCAGTGCGCCCTCGCCGGGGCAACGATTCTCAACGACGCCGGTCCCGCGCTCGCGGTCGCGCGGCGAACGATCGCACGGCTGGAGCGTCAGCAGAGCAGCCACGTGCGCGCCTACGCTGCCATGTGCCGTGCTAGTTTGCTGGCCCTCGCTGGTCGCGATCGCGAGGCGGTCGAGGCGTTGCGCGCAGCGGTGGCTGTGTTTGCCAGTGCCCGCATGCTGGCCTTCGAGGCCTCAACCCTGCGCCGGTTGGCGGCACTGGTGGGCGGCGACGAAGGGACCATCCTCCGCGCCGAGAGCGATGCGAAGATGGCGACCATGGGCGTCTTGCGCCCCGAGGCTTTCACCGACATGATGGCGCCGGGATTCGTGCGCCAGCCATCCAACGCAGTGTGATCGTGGGACGCCATGGTGTCGCGACTGCTTGAGCATGCCCACGATCTCGCGGCGGATCGCGGGGCCGACGATGCCCTAGCAGCGCTCGCAGCTGAGCTCGGGTTCGGGCCGATCGATGCGGTCACCGAGGCACATGGCACGATCTCCGCGCGTGTGGTCGTCCGTGCCGTCCCCCGGATCGCCGTGGAGCAGCTCTTGCCACGGGGGATTCAGATCGCGCCGCAACCACTGTGCCCGAGCGCGTGGCACCCGGTATTCGTGGTGCTGTCGCGGAATCGCTTCGGAGCGTGGTTTGGGGCCATGGATTACCACGAAGCCATGGTCGGCGTGCCGTACGTCGAACTGGCCGAGCCGCGCAGCCCTTGCCGTGGCCCGTTTATTTACATGCCGCGCCTGTACCTCGATGCGGACGTGCCGCGGAGATTGGGCGTGCATCTGTACGGATTCGAGAAACGCGAGGGGACCCACGAGATCTCGCCTGGTCGCACGCGCTGGGTCGTGCGCGACAGTGCCGATCAAGACGTGCTCAGCGCGAGCTTTGCCGACGATGGCGCCGCCGATGCGCCTGATCGACTGGCGAACTTCGCCTGGGTGCGCAAGCTGTTCGAAATGCCCACGGTGTCCCAGGCGCTGCGGATCGTCGATGCCGAAGCGCTTGGCAATGGTGCCGCGGATCAGTGGTTTCTCGGGAGCACGGTGCGGTACCTCTTCGACGAAGCGGACGCGCAGGTTCGTCCGCTCCGCGCCGAGCTGCAGTTTGGGGCCGCGCTGACGCCACCGGGCCTGCCGCTCGATCGCCACGCCGCGCCGTCGCTGCGTGAGCACGTGCTGGGCGCCTTCGAACTATCGTCGCGAGCCATCGTCTCCCTTCCCAGCTCGCTCGGGCGCGCCACAATGCCCCCCGGCCGCGGGCGCAAGCTCCGGGTTGCCGTGCTCGGCGGCGGTCCAGCCGGTTGTTCCGCCGCGTTCTGGCTGGCGAATCAGGGCGGATTCGACGTCGATCTGTATACCGCCGGTTGGCGCATGGGGGGCAAGTGCGCGGCGAGTCGCAACGCGAACCACGGCGATCGGATCGAGGAGCACGGCCTGCACGCGTTGCTCGGCTTCTACGAAAACACGTTCCGTAGCCTGCGCGAGGTGTACCGCGTCGCGGGTCGCGAGATCTCTTCGGACGAGGGTCCAGTCGCGGGCGCGGTTCGGGCGCATCCGCCCACCGGCGTGATGGCGCAATGGCGCGGGGATCGGTGGCGCTACTTCCCCAGCATCGTGTTCGAAGACAGCGACACGCCCGGCGACGTTCCTGGCGCGGATGTTGGCCGGTCGATCCACGTCGGCGCGGCCCTGCTCGGTCTATTGCGCCGAGCCGGACGCGACGCCGTTGAAGCCACTGCCGGCGACGAGGTCGAGGACACCGATCACCTGGGTGCGGGTTGGCGCGACGCGATCGATCGTCTGCAAGATGGCATCGCGTCGGTTACGGGCGCCGCCGACCGAGTGGTTGCCGGGTTGCGGGAGTGGATCGGCCGCCAGTCCGCGATCGAGGTGGAGAACGCGATCGAGGCCGGGGGTCCGATTAACGACGCCGTCATCGCGATGCTTGAGACGACTCGCACGACCCTCGGCTGGGCGCTGCGCGGTCGAGCGAAGCGCGACCCTGATTCATGGTTTCGCTGGAGTGGGATCGACACCTTGCTCACCATCGCGATCGGCTTGCTGCGCGAGCGTTGCCTCGACTTCGAGCGACTCGATGATCGCGACCTCGTCGCGTGGCTCGTCGGCCACGGCCTCGCACCCGAACATGCCGATGCGGTGGTGATCACCCACGTCTACGAGACCCTGTTTGCTCACCGCCGCGAGTTGCCGGTGGCGGTCGGTGAGCTCGCGGCCGGCGTGGGCCTGAGGTGGTTTCTCCTCGAGGGTTTCGGCTACTCGGGCTCGCCCGTGTACGAAATGCGTTGGGCGGCATCGGAGACGCTCATCACGCCGTACTACGAAGCCCTGCAGCGCCTCGGCGCCCGCGTGCATTTCTTCCACGCCGTTCGCTCGCTTGAGATTGCGGGCGAAGGCGTCGAATCGACGCTCGCGCGTGTGACGATGCAGGTGCAGGCGCGCACGAAGTCTGGTGATCCGTATGCACCGCTTGTGAGCGGACCGGCGGGAGCGCCGGCGCGCTGGCCAGCCGCGCCGCTGTGGGATCAGCTGGAGCACGGGGACGTGCTGCGCGCCCGCGATCTCGACTTCGAAGACGGTGGCGTCGACGTCCCAGGCTCAACCGCGCGCGAACTCGCGGTCGGCCGTGACGTCGATGCGGTGATTCTGGCGATTCCGCTCGGCGCGCTCAGGCCCCTGGTCGCGGATTGGGCCCGAGCCGATGGCGATGCCGTCGGGCGGCGCTGGCACGCCATGCTCGACGGGATCTCGCTGACGCGCACGATGTCGGCTCAACTTTGGTGGGACCTTGCGCCCGAGGACTTATTTCAGACGCCGCGCGGGCTGATGACCGGCTACGCCCAACCCCAGCCGAGTGTGGGCAACTTCCCGCACCTCGTGGCGGTGGAAGATTGGCCCGCGCCGCGGCCGAAAACGGTCACGTATCACACGGGTGCGGGCGTTGCTGGCGAGCGTCTCGCGGTTCCGTATGCGTCCGCCCTCGCCGCCGAGGCGAGTGCGCAATGGCGCGTGGATTTCGCGGCCTGGCTCGCCGAGCATCATCGTGATCTCTTCGATGGATTCGCCGGGACGTTCGCCGAGCTCCTGGCGCGCCTGCACGACGACGAAGGGGCGCCAGGTCTGGCACGTCTCCAATCCCAGTGGTTTTCGATCGCCAACCGCGGGTCCGATCTATACGTGCTCAGTCGGCCCGGCGAGATGCAGCTGCGTATGGGCCAGGCCGACGCGCAGATCCGCGGCCTGATCCTCGCCGGGGATTGGACGAAAACCGATCTCAACTGCGGCTGCGTGGAAGCGGCGACGCAATCGGGCATGCTCGCAGCTCGCGTTCTCGGCGGCCAGCCGGCCTACGTCTGGCGTATCGGCTTCTGACATGTCGTCATCGCAAATCGACGCCGAACTCAACGGTCTCGCCGCCCAGGCGAGTCACCTGGAGGGGGGTGAACTCGCTGTTCGGCGCGCCGTAGAGTTTGTCCGTACCCACGCCGCCGGGGGCGACGGTCAGCTTCGCTCGGCGATGGGGGCCGCGGCCCTGCTCACCGAGCTGCGCCTTGACGCCGTGGCCTTGCAGGCGGCCCTGGTTCATGGGGCGTGCGAGGACGATGTGCCGATCGACACGATCTCCGCCGAGCTTGGCGACGACGTAGCCCACTTGGTTGAGGGCGTTACGCGTCTGCGCCGGGTTCACTGGGATCATCTCGAACACGAGGCCACAGAGAACCTTCGCAAGATGTTCCTGGCGATGGCTTCGGACATCCGCGTGGTGCTCATCGCACTTGCGGCCCGCGTACAGAGGATGCGCAGACTCGACGACCTCCCGGAGATTGAACGGCGCAGAGTCGCCCACGAGTCGCTCGAGGTCTATGCGCCGCTCGCCAACCGCCTCGGCATCTGGCACATGAAGTGGGAACTCGAGGATCTCGCCCTTCGCGAGCTTCAGCCCGAGGTCTACCGCGAGATCAAGGCGCTCTTGGCCGAGAAGCGAACGGCGCGAACGCAGGCCATCGATCAGGTCATCGCTGAGATCACGGCGCGCTTGGGGGAGCTCGGGATCGCCGCGCGCGTCACCGGCCGGCCCAAGCACATCTACAGCATCTATAAGAAGATGCAGCGCAAGCAGCTCGGCTATGAGCAGATCTACGACGTAAGCGCGGTGCGTGTCATCGTGGAAGAGATCGAGGGGTGCTACGCGGTGCTTGGCGTGGTCCACGGGTTGTGGACGCCGATCACTGGCGAGTTCGACGACTACATCGCCCGGCCCAAGGGCAACGACTACCGCTCACTGCATACCGCCGTGGTTGGCCCCGACGGCAAGCCGCTCGAAATTCAGATCCGTACCCGCGAGATGCACGAATTCAACGAGTACGGCGTGGCGGCGCACTGGCGCTACAAGGAGGCCGGAAGCCGCTCTGATCGACGCTTTGACGCCAAGATCAACTGGCTGCGCCAGCTCATGGTGTGGCAACGCGAACTTACCGGCCCGATCGACCCGGGAGACGCGGCTGGGGATGCGCAGGAGCTGGCCCAGGCGCTTCGCAGCGAGCTGTTCGCGGATCAGGTCTACGTGTTCACCCCGGCGGGCCAGGTGATCGACCTCGTTCAGGGCGCGACGCCGATCGATTTCGCCTACCGGATTCACACCGACGTCGGTCACCGCTGTCGCGGAGCGAAGGTTAACGGTCAGATCGTTACGCTCGACCACGCGCTGGCCACCGGCGACCGCGTTGAGATCATCACGTCGAAAGCTGGCAAGCCCTCGCGCGACTGGCTCAACCCGCAGCTCGGTTACGTCAAGACGGCGAGCGCACGCCAGAAGATCAGGCAGTACTTTCGCGCGACGGAGCGCGATCAAGCGATCGCGGCGGGTCGCGAGATCGTCGAACGCGAACTCGATCGTCTCGGGTTCAGCTCGCGCGGTGTCGACACCGTCGCGGCCCTGTATCCGAAGTATGACGATGCCGACGATTTTCTTGCCGCCGTAGGTTTTGGTGATGTTGTCGCCCATAGCATCGTGTCGCGCCTGCTCGAGGTTGGGCGCACGGAGCCCGAACCGCCGCCGAGCAAGCAAGTGGCCGCGGTCCAGAACGCCGCGCGTGTGAGCATCGGCGGCGTCGACGACGTGATGAGCCACCCCGCGCGGTGCTGCAACCCCGTTCCCGGCGACGACGTCGTCGGTTTCGTGACGCGCGGACGAGGGTTGGCGATTCATCGCGTGGACTGTGCAAATGCCAATACGCGCGTGGAGCCCGAGCGTTGGATGCCCCTCAGTTGGGGCGCCCAGTTTGGCCAGTCGTACCCGGTGGCTCTGCGCATCATCGCGGACGATCGCGCAGGGCTTCTGCGCGATATCACCGACGTCGTTGCCCAAGAGGGCGTGAACATCACAACGACGTCGGCGGTGCGGAACGCCAAGCAGGAAAGCTCGACGATCTCGCTTGTGCTCGAAATACGTTCGAGCGAGCAGGTGGTGCGGATCATGGGCCGGCTCGAACGCATGGCCAGCGTGCGCTCGGTCCGCCGGATCGCGGCATCCGCGGTGTGATCCCGATCCGGTCCGGCGCAGACGCGGCGATATCGGGGTCGCGGCGCGCTCCCGCGGAGCCGGTGCCCACGGCGGTCGACCAGTGTGCGCTCGCGCGCGCAGGCGGCGGACGCGGTTGATGCGTCCGATTGCGCTTCCGGGCGACTACCCGGTCGTATGTCACCGCTAGCCATCGCGCTGGCGTTGTCGATGGCGCAACCGGCCACGCCAACACCTGCCGCAGATTCTCCGTCACCGTTTGAATCGCCGCCAACGTCGGCTGCCCCTGCGCCACAACCGACCGCAGGGGGTGCGACCGAAACCGCGACTCCTCCGCAACCCGAGCCGTCGCAGACGAACACCGTTGAGCAGCGACCTGGTGAGGCGTTGGTGATCGCGCCGCCGCGCCTTCCGGTCCCTCGGCGACGCGATCGGCGCGACCGCGCTGGTGGGCGAGCGGCGCAAACCAAAGAGCCTCACGACGGCTCCGCGGCGCTTGGCGTCGGCGTCGCTCTTTTCGCCGCCTCCGCCGTTACGCGCGCGCTGGCCGTGCGCTACGACATCATCGCGATCCGCAAGGCATCGGGGCAGAGTTGTGATGATAGCGAGGGATGTTCTTGGTACGACGTAGCGTATCGCTATGAGGATCAGATGCTCGGCTTCGCGGCATTGTCGAGCTTGCTGGGCGTAGGGGCCTTGGCGTCCCTCGGTGTGGGCGCAGGCATGCGCGGGCGCTTTCTGTTCGCGAGCGCACCCCGGCTCACGCGGCCACAGATCCAGCGCCGACTCGCGCTGGGCTGGGGCCTGTTCGCCGCTGGCGTTTCTACGTACTTCATCACCCGCATTCCGATCAACGTCAACGGGAACCCCGGTCAGAACGCGTTGGCCCGCGACCTCGGCTTCGGCGCTGGCATGCTGCTCGCCACCCCAGGAATCTTGATGGGGGCCCACGCGACCGGCTATCGCATCGGCCAGCGCAAGCGCGCCCAAGTCTCTCTTTCACCCGCGATGGCCCCCGGCTACGCCGGCGTCTCGATCCGCGGGTCGTTCTAAGGCACTCGCGGCCTTACCTCAGCGGTCGCGACCGGCTCGGATGGTTCAGCTCCAGCCGAGCTTGCGCGCGAGCACATCGAACACGGTCGCGCGCGGCGGGACCAAGCGAAGCTCAACGTCAGCTCGGCGCACCCGGACTTCGTCGCCCAGTTCGAGCGGGAAACTCCACTGGCCATCGACCGACAACATCGCGGCCGCGCCCGCGTCGGGGCCCGTGTGGGTGATCGAGATGACGTGTTCCGCGGACGTCACCACCGGTCGGTGCGTGAGCGTGTGCGGACAGATGGGCGTGATCGTGAACGCGTTGGTTCCGGGCTCGACGATCGGCCCGCCCGCGGCGAGGTTGTAGGCGGTTGAGCCCATCGGCGTCGATACGATGAGGCCGTCGGCGCGTACATCGGCCATAAACGAGCCGCCGACGGTTGTCCGCAACCGCAGCATTCGCGGTTGCTCGCCGTGCTTGACGTAGACGTCGTTGCATCCGAGTTGCGTGGCCCGAAGTTCGCGTTCGCGCCAGATTTCGACCTGCATGCGCAGACGTGGCTGCCATACGAGATCACCGGCCACCGCCGCGGCCACCGCCGTATCGAGCTCACTGGCACCGAACGCGGCGAGGAAGCCGAGGTTGCCGAGGTTCACCCCCATCACGGGGATCGCCGCGGATCCAACCCACCGCGCTGCCCGCAGCAACGTGCCGTCGCCCCCCACCGCGATGACGAGATCCACAGATGGGCCGAGTTCGTCGGCGGCGACGACACCGTGGGCGACGCCGAGGTCGAAGCGCGGGGACATGACGAGCTCCCGCGGTACGGCGATTCGAACGCGCGCGTCGGTCAGCAGCGCGGCGGCGCGATTGGACGCTCGCGTGGCATCGTCGCCGTCACGTGGGTAAAGCACGACCGCGCCGACAGTACCGACGGGGGTCGCCGCTTCGCGCTTCACCCCGCCTCGGGGGCGTACAGGTAGCCCTGATGCTGAACGAGGCAGATCCTGCCGCCGCCGGCCACGAGCGCGCGGTCATGGGCCGCCCGGGCGAGCCGCAGCAGATCGTCGACCGACTTCGCGTCCTTGCTTGGAAAAAAAGCCACGCCGATGCTGACCGACTCACCGGCCGTAGCATGGCGTTTGGTGTCGCGGATGATCCGCTCCGCGACCGCAAGCGCGCCCGGAAAGTGAGTGTTCGGTAGGGCGAGCAGAAACCCGCAAGGCCCGAGGGGGAACACGAGGTCGATCTTGCGGACCGTCCCATCGATGACACCGCGCAACGCGACCGTCCGGCTGTCGCGCGTGGGACCCTCGGTGCCCGACCACGCAACGTGAAGGCAGGCGAGGGGATCGCTGTAGCGTTCGGCGCGATCGAATTCCTCATCGAGTCGCCGGCGGCTAGAAGGATCCAGGTTCTCGTCTTCGCCGGGCGGCACGGGCGGCTCAGGGGCCTCCGCGATCGCTCGCTTCACCCGCAGCAGCGCTTCGACCCGCGCGCGAAGCTCTTCGGCGTCGTAGGGCTTGCCGAGGTAGTCATCCGCGCCGCTGCGCAGGCCCTCGACCCGCGCATTGACGCTGTTGCGGGTGCTGACCATGATCACCGGCAGATACGTCGCGTGGGTCTTGGCTTTTAGGATCCGACAGCACTCGTGTCCGGAAAGGCGCGGCATCACGACGTCGAGCAGCACGATGTCGGGGCGCTCTTTCGCGAACGTCTCGAGGGCGTGTTGACCGTCGCACGCCTCGATGACGATGTGGCCGCCGGCCTCGAGCGCGACGCGCGCGGCCACGCGATCCGCGTCACCATCGTCGGCGACGAGGATCCGCGCTGCGCGGGGGCTCGGGGCGGTGGTGGGCGGAATCGTCGAGGCCACGGTGGGCGCGGGGCGGCGGGCCCCAGGGGGAGTATGGGCCGGTTTCCCCGGCCGGGGCAGGGGAGGGGAAAACCGGGCCCGGGCGGCCCGGACGAGCCTCCCCAGGAGCGCTGTGCCCTGGTCGTTTCGCCGGCGCAGGCCCGCGGATGCGCCCGCTTGACACGGTGCGGGCGCCCGCGGCATGGTCCGCCCCCCATGGCCACGATGTACCCGAAGCCGGGCGAGGTGGAGCGAGCGTGGTGGATCGTCGATCTGCAAGGGCAGACCGTCGGCCGCGCCGCCAGCCAGATCGCCAGCCTCCTGCGCGGCAAGCACAAGCCGATCTTCACGCCGCACGTCGACACCGGTGACTTCGTCGTCTGCATCAATGCCGACAAGGTCGTGCTGACGGGGCGCAAGCTCGATCAGAAGCACTACCACAGCTTTACCGGCTATCAGGGTCACATGAGAAGTGTCCCGGCACGGCAGATGCTGGTCGATCATCCCGAAGAGATCATCAAGCAGGCGGTCCGGCGCATGCTGCCGCGCAATGCCCTCGGCCGTAAGACGGTCGGCAAACTCAAGATCTACGCCGGCGGCGAACACCCGCACGGGGCCCAGAGCCCCAAGCTCTACCGGCTCATCGGTCAGGCCAACGGATAATCCATCATGGCGATCTCCCGCGATTCTTCGATGTCTTTTTACGCCACCGGCCGCCGCAAGACGGCGGTGGCCCGCGTGTGGCTGTTCCAGGGCGGCGGTCGGATTACGATCAATCGGCGCGACGCCGAGGGATACGTGACCCGTCCGACCAACATGAAGATCGTCGAGCAACCGCTGTTGGCGACGGGCTGCCGCGACAAATACGACGTTTGGTGCACGGCCAAGGGCGGCGGCCTCTCGGCCCAGTCCGGCGCGGTGCGGCTCGGCATCGCCCGCGCGCTTCTCCGCGTGTCGGATGAACACCGCGAGGCGCTCAAGGACGCCGGCTACCTCACCCGCGACTCGCGGAAGAAGGAACGAAAGAAGTACGGTCGCAAGGGCGCTCGCGCGCGCTTCCAGTTCAGCAAGCGCTAGAAACGAGCACGCACGCCGTGCCGGGGGCCGGGTCGGAACAACCGATCCGGCCTTTCGTGCGTCCGGAGATCACATGCACGCCCGCGACGGCGCGCGAATGCGTGGGGGACAAACGCACATTCCTGTCGCGTTCTGAGCGTCGCGGCGTCAGGCTGCAGCTTTGCCCTTGGGAGACCCCGAGAATCGGCTGGCGCTTGCCGCCGCGGCGGCAAACAATACGGCACGAGCGGCCGACCACGCGTCACCAACGGGTGGTTTGCCGGTCCTTCCTTCGACCCTATCCCATGCGCCTGGCTTGCTTCATCGCAACGTGCATGCACGCTGCTGCGTTCTTACGACGCCTCCGGTCGTGCGAATCGCGGTGCGGCGGCTTGGTGCCCCCTGAATACGCGACAACCTCGGACGTCCGTGGCACTTGCAAATCGCCCCGGTCGATCGAGCTTACGTGCCACGCACGAGTGTGACTGACCCAAGGAGAACTTTGATGATCAAGAACAAATTCCTTCTCGCCCTTGCCACCCTCACCTTTGCCGGATGCGTCATCACGGACAACGGCGACGATACCGGCGCCGACACCAGCAACGACGCGGGCGAAAGCGCTGGCGACACGCAGGCGATGACCAGCGCCGAGACGGGCATGACGGGCATGACGGGCATGACCGGCGCCGAGACATCACCCGGTTCGGAGAGCGGAGCCGATAGCGGATCCGCCGGCGGCACGGACAGCGGTGGCGGCGACATGTTCTGCAACCTGGCCTGCACGGCGCCCGAGGACTGTTGTGCGATGGGTCTGCCCGAGGGCACGTGCCCTGGTGAGTACCCGTACGATGTCGACTGTGTCGACGGGGCTTGCACGTTTGGCGGCTGCACGACAGACGAGCAGTGCAGCTTCGGCGGCGCTGTCATGGGCTTTGAGTGCGTTGATCTCGAAGGCAGCGCCGTGTGCGTACCTGTCTGCACCGCCGATGCGGACTGCCAAGAGGGCGAGACCTGCACCGGCGAAGCGGACGATGGCACGCTCTACTGCGTGCTCCCCCCGTGTACCGCCGATGCGGATTGCTTCGAAGGCCTCACGTGCGACACCGCGTCCGGGGCTTGCATCCCGCCGACCTGCACCGGCGACGGCGACTGCATGGAGGGTCAGGTCTGTCGCTGATCTGATCTGATCGCGGCGGTCATTGAAGGGCGAGCCCCCGAGGGCTCGCCCTTTTCTTGTGCAGCGAGGAATCTGCGCAGGCCTTGCGATCGCCGGACGCTCGCGGACTACTTCACGGATTCGCGCTTGCCCTGCGAAGCCTCAGCCTCGGCCGCCTTCTCGCCTTCAGCCTTCGCCTCCGCCGGGGGCTCGGACTTCTTCGAGCCACCCGAGCCGATGCCATCGACGCCCTGATCGCCGATGACCTCGAGCGAGCCCGGGCAATCGAACGCCGACAAGAGCGCCACCAGATCGGCGATCTCGGCGTCGCTGAGGCGGCGATCCTGGAGCGCCTCGTCGACCGGCACAGCGTCGCGCTTGCCGCCGCTGGCCATGAGGCGCACGGCTTCTTCGAGGGTTGCGACGCTGCCGTCGTGGAAATACGGCGCGGTCTTGCTGACGTTGCGCAACGTCGGTGTGCGGAACTTGAAGTTGTCTTCGGCAGTGCCGCTGATCTTGCCGCGCCCCAGGTCGATACCCGCCGCCGCGGGATCGCCAGCGCCCACGCCAACCCGGTGGTACAGACCGTCTGAGAGGTTGTCTTGGGTGTGGCAGGTGATGCACCCGGCCTTGCCGACGAACAGTTGCCAGCCGCGCTGCTGGGGCTCGCTGAGCGTCTGCGTGTCGTAGGCCGTGTCGCCACACAGAAGGGTGCGCTCGTAGGCGGATAGCGCCTTGGCGAGGTGATCGCCGGTGACCTTCGCGCCTGGGGCGAGTGCGAACGCCTTGGCGAACGCGTCGGCGTATTCCGGGAGTGCGCCGATCTCCGCGGCCTTGGCATCGACGCCGTCGCCGAGGCCCATGTTGCCGCCCTTGAGCGCCGCCAGGCCCTGGGCCTCAAGCGTAGCCGAGCGACCGTCCCAGTAGAGCGCGGCGTGGAGCCCGACGTTCCAGATCGTCGGGCTATTGCGCGGAAGCTCCTTGTTGCCCGGACCAAGGGCCTTCGCGCGACCATCGGCGTTGCCGAGCTCGTTTTGATGGCACGAATAGCAACTGCGCGAGCCGTCGACGGACAGTCGCTTGTCCATGAACAGCCGGTGGCCGAGTTCGACCTTGTCTGCGCTCATCGGGTTGTCATCGGGGACCTTCGGCGGCAAGTTGATGCCCTTGGGCAGGCGCCAGGCCCAGGCGGCCGCGGGGGCGGCCGGTGTGCCGGCATCCTCGGCGGGGTCGTCCGGCTTGCGGTCGTTCGCCTCGGGCGGCGTTGCCTTGGTGGGTTTGCCGTCCGCTTTGCCCTTGGCTTCGCTGGCCGCGGGCTTTCCCTTCGGATCGGCGCCACCGCAAGCCATCGATGCGGCCGCACCGACGATCGCGACCACCGGCACACAGATCCAAGCGTGCAGCATGGGCCGAGGGGGACGGGCACGCCGGTCCGGCGCCTCCGCGCGGTTGCTTCCGAAGGGTCGAGGCATCGCGGCCACGCTACACGACCGAACGCCGCGCTGTCACGGGCTGGCGCTGGCGCGCGCGCGGGGCTGCTAAGCTGCGCCAACCCATGGCGCCCGGAGATCGCTGGCTTGTCGCCGTCGCCGCCGCGTCGGTCTTCGCGATCGCAGCGCCGGGTCTCGGCGAGCACGGGCTACTTACGGAGATCGAACTCGCTGTGCTCGACCGCGCGGACGCTGCCCTTGGGCAGGCGCGTAGCGGGCTCGAGCGCGCACCGATCGTGGGGGAGTGGCTGCGTGCGCGCAGCTACGGGGCCATCGGCGGTGAGCTCGGCCTGCGGTTGCCGCACCTATTCGCCACCGTGATCACTGCGGGGCTCACGGTCGCCCTCGCGCGCCTTCGCGGGTGCACGACCACCACGGCCGCGCTTGCGGCGGTGATGTTCGTATCGATGCCGGCGGTCGCCGTCGGCGCCCGGACCGTGTCTGGCAATCCGTTCGGCGAGTGCTTCGCGACCGCGGCAATCGTCGCGGGCTTGGCCGCCGGCGGGGCGACCGGTCCGCGACGCATGGCCTTGGTGGCCGCGGCGCTGCTGGCCCTCGCGGCGGCGATCGGTAGCCAGGGGCTGCTGCTCGCCGGGGTGATCCCGCTCGTCGCGATCACCGCCCTGGGCGAGTCGTTGCCGGCGCGCTGGCGCACCACGGTTGCGATCGCCGCGGCGTTGGCCACCGTGGCGGTGGTGGTGCTCGTTGCGGGGCAAGCCGACGGCTACATCCCGCTCCTCGGCGCGGCCAAGGACCTCGAGCTCATGGACAAGCCCGAGGGCCGACGGTTCACCGCTGGCCTCGTCGATCTTGGGCATCAAGCCTTCCCTTGGCTGCCGCTCGCGCTGCTCGGTGCGGCGGTCGGTCGCGACCGCGGGCTGGGGTTGTGGATCGGCCTCGGGCTCGCGGCCATCTGTGCCTGGTCGCTCCAATACGGCGTGGTCGATCTCCCGCTGCGTGTGCCGGTGGCCATCGCCGCCGCGGTCGCGGTCGCGACCCTCGGCGACGGCACGCGGCCGCTGGCGCTGCGACGCGCCGTGGCGATCCTCGGCGCGCTGGCGGTGGTGGTTGTCGCCAAGGATCTCGACCTGGCGCCCGAGCAGATCGCGGTTCCCGACCACGTGTTCGGGGTAAATGACTATCCGGCCACCGAGCTGCGCACGGCGGCTCAGCTCGGACGGCTGGTCAAGTTGCTGGCGCTGGCGTTGCTCGCGGGTTTGGTGATCGCGCCGCGGCCCAGCGACGCGACCAGTCGTGTCCGCGCGCTGTTGCTGCGGCTTGGCCCGGCCACGCGCTCGCTCGCCCCCACGGCGCTGGTGGGCCTCGTGGCCCTTGGCGGCGCGGTTCTTCACATGCGCGTGCTCGTGCCGCAGACGGCGGACAAACTCTCGCCCAAGCGCGTGCTTGGGGTCTACGCCCGCCTTGCCGCCCAAGACGATCCACCGCGGGCCCTGGCGACCCACCGCGTTCGCGACCGTGCGCTCGTGCTGTACGGACCTGCGGGCACCGAGAATCTGCCCGGCCGTCGCGACGTGTTCACGTACCTCGCGGCTGAGGAGCCACGCTACGCCCTGTTGCGCGATCTCGATGTGGCGGCGGTCCATCAGCAACACCGACAGGCGGGGCTGCCGATGTACGTGCTCGACGATTCCCACGCGCACCTGCGCTTGCTGAGCAATGAGCTCCCGTCGGACATGGTCGACCGCAACCGCATCTCCGAGGTGCTCGCCGACTCGCCGTTCGAGCTCGAAAACCCGACGTTCGTGCGCTTCGAAGACTACCTCGAGGTCGTGGGGTGGGAGGTCGACGGGCCGATCGTCCGCGGTCGCCATCACACGTTGAAGTTGTCGCTTCGCGTGCTCAAGCCGCTGCCGGGCGGGGCCAAGATGCTGGCGCGGTTCGTGGGCGGGCGTCTGTCGCGGATCAACGGCGACCCTCAGCCGTTGGCCGAGGATCTATACCCGTGCAACCTGTGGCGGGCCGGTGATTTCATTCTCCACCGGTTCGAGTTCGACGCCCCGTTGTTCGAGATCCTCCCAGGCAGCTACGACTTCGTGATCGGCCTGCGTCGAGGCGAGTCGAAGAACTTCTCGATCAGCGGGCCCGAGGGCAAAACCGGCGAGTATGGCGTGCGCATCGATGACCCCAAGCGGGCGTTCGCGGTGATCGGCACGGTCGAAGTGTGGTAAGGCTCGAGCCGCCATGGATCGTCGCTGTTTTGCGTTTGTCCTCGCCTCTTTCGTCCTGGTCGCGCCCGGCTGCGGACGGAAGAAGACCGCGCCGCCCACGTTGCCGTCCGCCCTGCTCGGACAGCCGATCCCGAGTTTCCGCCGCCCAACGCTCGCGGGTGCCACGTTTGACACGCAGGCCGCCAAGGGCAAGCTCGTCGTGGTGAAGTTTTTCGCCGAGTACTGCGCGCCGTGCAAAGTGACGCTGCCGGAGGCGGAGTCGCTGTCGCGAAAGCACGACGACGTCGAGTTCGTCGGGATCTCCGAGGATGAGTACGAGTCGAAGACGCGCCAGATGATCGGTCAGTACGGGCTCACCTTTCCAGTCGTGCACGACGGCGGGCAGGTCCTCGCCGGGCGATTCCGCGTCGCCGAGCTGCCGATGACGTTCGTGATCGATGCCGGCGGAACCGTGCGCTGGGTCGGCGGGCCCGGTCAGCAGAAGGGTGATTTGGAGGCGGCGATTCGGACCGTACGCGGCGGGTCGTGATCGGGTGCGCTAGCCGGTGGTTTCGACAACGTCGAATTCACACTGGCACTCCGCGGGGTTCGTGCTGTTGGGGCGGAGGTTGAGCGTGGAGTTGCAGTACAGCTGACCATTCGAGTTGTCACATTCGCAACCCGCCTGCTCGCCCGTCTTGCATCCCGCTCCCTTGGATCGGCACAGGCCAGGGAGGGACCTCATCTGCAAGTACTCTGTGACCACGCAGTCCTGACTGCGGGCGCAGTCAGCGGCGCTCTCGCACTCGGCATCTTCGAGCTCGTCGGCGAGCGAGCAGGCGATGGCCAGTCCAAGCGCAGCACCGATGAGCAGGACGAACGAACGCGAAAGCATGGCATCCACCTCAGAACCGAAATGCCGCCGTGAGCCCGGCGCCGCCCTCCACGAGCGAAGGGGCGACAAACGCCGTGCGACTGCGTTGGAGTTTCTTCACGCGGGACGTGGCGAAGAACGCGAGCACCAAAAATGCAGTCGCCGCGCCCGCGCCGCCCGCGAGTAGCCCGATGCCCAGGCGATATTTCGCGATCGCCGCCTGGCGTTCCGTCCCCGGGTCGGTGGCTGAGACGCCCTTCTTCGCCCTGGTCATCACGAAGACGCCCCCATACAGCATGCCGAGGCCGAGCACCGTACCCGCATAGCTTCCGATCGATACCGACCGCCAGGCCTTGATCTTGCGCTCGAGCCCGGAATCCGCGCTGACCGTGCTCGTCGTGGGCCCGCCGGTCGTCGTTGTGGTGTCCGGGGTGCCTGCGCTGCCGCCCGAGCTACCAGCTGGCGCCGTTGGACCGGAGTAGAAGCGATCGATGGGCACGACCTCGACGCGGAGCAGTGCCCCGCAATCGGCCGGGGGCGTGCTTTCTCCCGCCCCGCCCGCCTTGCACGCAGCTTCGTTGCCGTCTTGGTTGAGGACCTCGCGCGCGTGGGCCGAGGAAACGCCCGCGCCGATGTTGCCGACCGACGCACCCGCACCGATTTCTGCCGAGGCACCGGTGTAAAACGAAAATGCGCCGACGGTGATCCCGGTGACCACGTGGGTGGCCTCGGTGCAGCGGCCCTGCAAATCGCTGTCGCTAAACTGCGATCTGTCGGCCTCCTTGCGGCCGACGATGACCATGTCGACGTTGAGCTGGCCATCGCGCTGGAGCTTGGCCTCCAACTTGGCCGCACCCACGGGAAGGTTGGCGTAGAGCTCGTCGGCGTTCTTGATCCGCACGCCCTCACGCTTGAACGTGAGTGGCAAGTAGGTATACGCGCCGTTGGCGTTGCAGTTGGTGAGGACTTCCATGTCGCAGCCCTCGTAACGGACCGCGATCAATCCGCGATTGGCACGGGCTTCGAGGGCCGCACGATCGGCGGCCGGCCACTCGACCACGAGCGGTTTGGCGGCGCTGGCCTTCACCCCACACTTGGCTTGCCCTGTCGCCCCGGCGAGATCAGGGCTCGTCGCGATCTGTTCGGCAACGTTGCCCTTGCGGCAGCCGCTGACGAGCATGAATGCAGTGCACACCAGCGACGTTGTAAGGCGGAGCCGCGGCATTGGGGCCGGCCGAGGATACTGCAATCGCGGCCGCCCCCACCACGACCGCGGAGCCTTTGCGCCATCCAGACGCGCTGGCCTGGCCGGCGTGCGATGGGTCGTGCAACCAAGCCGACCCGCGATCGTCACCTACAGAGGCGTCGGTCGACCGCCAGCTGTGCCGTCCGCGCCCGCGGGCGCCCTGTCTCGTGCGCGCTCCCGAGCCGCGGCGGTGGGCCCCTCGGCGAGGCCGTCGCGTCGACGATCCAGTTGGGGTATGTCCGAGCTGGTCGCGATGCCACTCGGGTCGTTCGGTCTGCTCCTCGTCGCATCCCTGCATGGCGCCCCTCCGTCGCCGGGTGGGGTCGAGTTGCCGCCGCCCCTGCCGGTTGTGTCCGAACGCACTGCGATCGAGCTCGAGTGGAATGCGCCACCCGGGTGTCCCGACGCCGATCGATTCATCGGCGCGGTGGGGCGACTGCTCGCGACGACGATCGACCTCGATCCCACGGCGGCCATCGCCGTGCGGGCGGAAATCTCGAGCGGTCCGCAGGATTACGAGCTCGCGCTCTTCGTCGAGACCGCCGAGGTCGTCGAAGAGCGGCGCTTGCACGCCCCGAATTGCGGCGAGCTCGGTGACGCGGCCGCCCTCGTGGTTGCCACTGCAGTCGATGCGGCGCGCGTCGCCGATGTGCTTGTGCGACCACCCGCGCCCGCCGCGAAACCGTCGCCGCCGAGCCTGCCCCCGGTCGAGCGCCGGTCGCCGTCGGCACCGCTCGAGGCGGCGCCAGCTGAGGCGAAGCAGCCGACTCGCCCGCGCTTTGCCATGGACGTCACGAGCGGCGTGGCGGTGGGGCTCACTCCGCGGGTGACGCCTTGGCTGCGCGCAGAGATCGGCGTCGCCCTGTCACGCGCGAAGATCTCGGCCACGGTCGGCCACGCGTTCGCACGCACGAGCACCGATGGCAATGCGCTTGGGGCGAGGGCGCAGCTGACGGTCGGCGGCGTGTCGGGTTGCTACCTTGCGACGCGCAAGCGGTTGACGCTCCCGGTGTGCGCGTTGCTGGAACTCGGGGCCACGCGTGCCGAGGGCAAGGGTCCCGGCATCGACGCGCGCGTGCGTTCACAGCTGTGGGCCGGCGCAGGCGCAGCGGTGGCGATCGCGTTCTTTCCGATCCCGCAGGTGGGAATCGTCGGCGGGCTGGACGCCCTCGTGGTGTTGCGTCGACCGCGGTTCCACGTCGTCGACGCGGGCGTGCGGCGCACCGCGTACGAGGCCGCTCCCGCGGCCGTGCGCGCTGTCATCGGGCTGGCGGTTCGCCTGCCCTGAGCCGCGCACACGGGCGCTGCTACGATCGGACTGCCGATGGGCATACATCCAAACAAGACGGCGCTGGCGCAGCTGCCGTCCTGGCCGCTGGTGGACGCGCAACTGGCCGGCGAGATCGACTCCGCCCGCGCGTGGCTCGTTCGCGCGCGTGCGGCCGGCGACGCGGCGTGGGCGGTTGCGGTGGTCGCCCAGCAGTCCACCACGACGTCCGATCCGGATGACCATCGCACGGGAAAGATCTGGGCCGTCGCGATCGCTCGCCCTCCCGATTGCGACGGTGCGATCGCTTCGCGGGCGATCGTGTTGCATGGCGCGGGGCTCGGGGTCCTCGACGAGTTGGCCGACGCGCTCGCCGCTGGGGACGCGCCCTACGCGGTCTTTCACGGCGCTCAGGCGGCGCTTGGGCGCCTGGCCGGCCACCTCGATCGCGAGATCGTGCCGGCGCGACTGGGGTGTACCCACGTTGCTGCGGTCCTGCTCGCCGAGGGCGACCACACCCACGACGCCGCTGCGCTTTCCCCCGTTGTCGCCGTGCACCTCGGCCACGCGATCGGGTCCGTGAGCCCCGGCTTGTTCGAGCAAGGGACGGATGCGTTGCGTCAGATCGCTGCCCTTGCCGACGTACTGCATCCCCTCGCTGCCAGGCTCGTGCCGCTCCTGCGCGAGCGCCAAATGCTGCCGGCCTACACCCTCGAGTGCCGGTTGGTATCTGCGGTCGTGGCCATGGAGCGTGCTGGAATGCCGATGGATGCGGCGGCATTCGAGCGCGTGGCGGCCGCGTGGAGAGCGGAACGCATCGGCGCCAGCGAGCCCGCGCGGGTCGCCCGGCTCGACAAGCTCATCTCCACCTACGCCCATTGGGGGCGCGACTTCGTCCGTCGCAATCGGATCCACTGCCGCCTGCATCCGCTCGCGGCGGATTCCGGACGGTTCTCGTGCACCGATCCAAATCTCCAGCAGGTGCCCAGCGAGCAGACGGCACCGGGGTTGCGGGCGTGCTTTCGTGCGCCCGCGGGCAAGCGCTTGGTGATCGCTGACTACGCGCAGATCGAGCTCCGGGTTGCCGCTGCCCTCGCGCCCTGTGACGCGCTGGCGCGGGTGTTTCGCGAGGGCCGCGACGCCCACCTCGCAACCGCGGCGACCCTCACGGGCAAGCCCGAGTCCAACGTCACCGCGCACGAGCGCAAGCTGGCCAAGGCCGTGAACTTCGGCTTTCTGTTTGGCATGGGCGCCGACCGATTCCGTGAGTACGCCGCGAGTGGATACGGCGTCGAACTCGACGTTCGCGAGGCCCGTCGCGCGCGCGACGCATTCTTCGCGACATTCCCTGGGATTGCCGCGTGGCACCGTCGCACGGCGGCGTTGTGTCGCAGCGAGGGCGAAGTCGTGGTCCGGACGGCGCTTGGACGGCGCAAGCGCTTCGCCCCCGGGCGAGCGAGCGTCCCGGCGGCTCTCAACATCCCCGTACAGGGCACCGCGGCGGAGGGTTTCAAACGCGCGCTCGTCGCTCTTCACAGCGAGCTGCCGCGCCATGGCGCACGCGCCGTGATGTGTGTGCACGACGAAGTGCTGGTTGAGGCACCCGAGGCGGGCGCTGAAGGCGTATGCGCTGCGGTGATCGAAGCGATGCGCGACGCGATGTCCACGGTCGTCACCCGCATTCCGATCGAAGTAAGCGCGCGCATCGCTGAGGATTGGGGAACGCACTGATCCCGCGGCGCAGCGCCAACGCGGCGACGATTCGCGCTTGGCGGCAGTTCCGAGCGAGCGGCCGCTGCGGGCTCGTCCACGCGCGCGTGCAACCATCAGCGCCGTGATCCCGGCACCGATCAGCACGCCGGCAGCGATGAACAAGCCGGTGGATGCTCGGCCAGCCCCCACGCCAATGCGCTGGAGCTCGAGGCCACGGGTGCTGCCGCCGGAGTCCGGTCTGACGATGTCATCGTCTCGACCGAGCCGATCCCCTGTCCCTGATGTCGGTCACGGCGTGAACCGGCCGACGTGGATCGGCGCTCCGTCGTCGTCGATGATCCACAGATGGAGCCCGGCCAGGTCGGTGAATCCGCCCTGGTTGAGCTCAACGACGATCGTGTCATCGGTCCACGACATCAGTCGACCGCAGACCTCGGACGTCCGTTCGGCGTCGGGGGTGTCCGCCCAGCTCTCGGCGTCCGCGATTTCGACCCGCGCGCGCGTGGTGTCGAGATAGATCTCAGATAGCTCGACCTTCCGGCCGGGCGCGAATTGCTGGGTCACGCCGCCGTCGTCGAACCCAAGGTAGTGGACGGTGACGTTGATCCACTCGGCGGTGTCGAGCTCGCTGCCCGGTGTCGGCGGATCGACGAACAAGTACTCGTCGGCCGGGCGGAACTCGAACGGCCCGCCGTCCTCGGGGCGCACGGTCCACGAGCTGCCGATCTGTAGACGCCCGTCGACCCACAGATCCGCGATACCGCGCACACGATCGACGAAAAACTCGAACCGGAACCATTGCGCGCCCACATCCGGAACGCCGCCCCAGGCCTTGATGTTGCCGAAACCAACGGTCGTGGCCGTCAACCCGGCAACCGTGATGTCGTACTCGCCGAGCCCCGCCAGCTCGCTGTCCCCGAAGCGCAACGGTTTGTCTTCGCCGCCGTTGCCGTTTTCGTCCTGGGGGAATCCGGGCTCGACGCCGTCCATGCGCTGCCACCAGCTCAGGTACATCTGCGTGTTGGTCTGGGCACCCCAGATTGCTGGCCAAACCGGGAAGCCGAGCTTGGAGTACGGCTTGGGATCCGAGGCTGAGCTGGCGAGGTTGCCGTAGTGCGCTGTCGATCGCGCGTGTCTGCGTCGATCCGGATCACTGGTGAACTTGAACTTCTGCGCGGGCGTGTCCCAGCCTTCATAGTTGCTCTGGTCGGTCCAGATGCTTGTGTCGATCGGATCGCCGTCGGCTGAGCCGGCGTACGCGTGCTGAGCCTCGCCGGCGAGCCACTGCTCGGCGACCACGTCCCAGAGCCACGGCGTGTCGCGCTCGCGCGTACCAAGGCCACCGCCGTTGCGCACGATGGTCACGACGCCGCCGTGCACGAACTCGCCCGTGACCATGAAGCCGTCATCGGGTTCGAATCCCGCGCATTGTCCGCTCGTTGTCTCCGCCTCGGCGGTCTCACCCGATTCGTTCGGATTGGTGCTGCTGCTGTCCATTACGTTGTCGAGATGGACGGCACCATTGTTACCGACGATCTCGCGGAGATGGCCGGGCGATGACTGTTCGGGTCTGAAGCCGGCGATTGCGGTTACACTCCCGGGATGTTCGATCCAACCCTTGGGCCGCTTGGCCCACTGCTCGGCGTGTGGGAAGGCGATGCGGGCGACGACCTCGCTCCTTCCGACAAAGGCGAAACCGATCGCCGGCCGGTCACCAGCAAGTTCCGCGAACGCATGGTGTTCGAGCCCACCGGCCGGGTCGACAACCACGAGCAGGTGCTCTACGGATTGCGCTACTCGACCAAGGCGTGGCGGCTCGGGTCGCCCGATCCCTTTCACGAGGAGGTTGGCTACTGGCTGTGGGACGCTGGCTCCGGGTTGATCCTGCGCTGCTTCATGCCGCCGCGCGGCATGACGATCTTGGCGGGTGGCTATGCCTCCGCGGGGGCGCGCAAGTTCGCCCTTGAAGCCACGTCCGGATCCGAGACGTTCGGGATCTGCTCGAGCCCGTTTCTTATCGCCGAGTTCAAGACCACGCGCTACATGCTGACGGTCGAGCTGCTCGACGACGATACGTTGCGCTACGACGAGCACACGGTGCTGCAGATGAAGGGGCGTGCTGAGCCGTTCGATCACCGCGATCAGAACACACTGCGCCGCGCGCGGGGGTGAGGGGCCGCGCTAACGACGCGCGCCGTCGTTACCGCTGGTTGCCCAATACCACGCGCGCCTGGGCGACATCCTCGCGGGTACCTCGGTGGTGCGTGAGCCGCAGGCGAATCTGGTCTCCGATGAGGCCGCGATTGGCGGTCCGCACTTGGTCGACTTTGACGTCGATCAGCTCCGCCTCTATGGCGCGCAGTGGGCGTTTCTCGAGCGCCAGGCGCTGTTGGGACGGATTGGCACGGATCGCGCCGTGGCGATGGCGGACGCGAGCGCCCCGCCCACCGCCCACCGCACGAGCGCTTGACGGGGCCATTGCTTTGCCAAACGATGCTGTGGTGCGTTGGTTTGCCTCGGGTTTCGCCGTCTGGACCGCGTTCTCCGCCGGCCTTTCTGCCGACGCCCACGCGGCGCCCATCGAGTTCGTCGAGCAGCGCGCCACCTACATGATCTTTCGCGACGTCGATCAGTCGGTCGAGTTCGCGAACTGGTTTGCCCGCGAGCCGTTTCTCGCGGGATACGACGCGGTCGAAGGCGGCTTTTTGGCCGCTCACCCCGACGATAGCCAGTTTCTGGTCGTGCTCTCGACCTGGTCGTTGCCGCCGCCGGTCGGCGCGCTGTACCAAGCCGTCGCCAACGACGTGCGTGGCATCGGTTACGAGCACATCGCTGCGCTCGACCCGGTCATCCCCGACGACGGCAACGGCTACTTCGACGACACGGCAGCTAGGAGCGTGACCCCGTAAGGGGTCACGCTCCTCCGTGCCCGTGCCCGTGCCCGTGCCCTGTACCCTTGAGCGGTGCGACAGATCG
>CADEGN010000064.1 GCA_902826865.1 uncultured Myxococcales bacterium | reverse complement strand
CCGCCTGTCGACGCTGCGGCGGCAAGCTCCGCGTCGTCGCGGCCATCACCGACGCTGATGAGATCGCCCAACCTGCGCGCGGCCGGCGTTCGCCGACCTCGAGCGACTCATCCCGTGCGGCGATCCGTCTCGCGAAGCTGAACGCTGGCTTTCCGGAGTCGGCGACGAAGTGCGGTTCGTAGAGCACGCGCGCTCGCCGGCCATCGAGGGGCAAGTCGAGCTCGCGAAGTAGCTGCATCCCGTGCATCAAGCCCGCCAAGGCGGCAAGTGGTCGCCGGTTCGCCGATCGCGGCATGTGTATGTAGCCGAACGGCTCAGCCGGGATCGACGTGCAGTCGATGGGTTCGCCACCACCGGTGCTCGTGCTGCCTGCCGCCGCCATCGGGGATGTCCACCGAGGCGATGTCGAAGACCACCGGCACCCCAGTCGAATCCACCTGGCCCGTCGTCGTCGCGGTCGTCGTTGCGAGGGTCATGGGGTCCCCACGGCGCGCCGCCACCGCCGCCTTCGTGGACGTCGCCACCCCCGGTGCAATTCGGTGATGGTCCGTCACCGCCGCCGTCCCCTACCCGACCGGGACATTGGCGCACGCCTCAGCGACGGCCGACGCCAACGCAGCGCCGAAGTTGTCGTCGTAGTGCGCGGTGTCGAGGATATCGCCGAACGGCGGCGGCTCCCCGAACATGTTCATGAACTGCCACAGCTTCTGGTTGACGCCCTCAATGCAGGTGGGCACAAGGCCGCTGACGAAGACGCAGGCCTCTCCGCCGCACCCGGCCTTGGCCGCGAGGATCTGGTCGGCGTAGACCGACTTCGATTCCGGCGACTTGTCGGGCTCGTCGGTCAGGAAGAACACCACGAACAGCCCGTTCTCGTCGCGCAAGAAACCCGCGTTGGTGGTGTCGTTGGCCGGATCGACCGCCCAACCCGCCGCTGCCACCGGCATCTCGAACGAGCAACCCTCTTCGCCCGCGGCCACCGCCGCGGCGGAGAACCACTCGGACAACGGTGCCGGATCGTCGCTCGTGGAGACCTCGAAGTAGGGGCGTCCGGCGTACTGGAACAGACGACCCTGCGAACCATTGCCGCCGTCGTTGCTATCGGTCGGCTTGACGTAGTGCATGAGCACGTCGTCCACCGAGGCGGTTGTTTGGCAGTTGCCGGTGGCCTCTGCGTCGGCACAGTTGCTGTCGAAGTCGGTGGTGGTGATGCCGACGTGGACGTTCACGCCGACCGGCAGCGCGTCGAACATCGACGCTACGAACGACGGAAACTGCTCGGCGAGGGCACCCTGGTAAGTCTCCATCGACTGCGAGTTGTCGATGACGAACAACATGTCCACGAACTGACAACCGCCCGACGGCCCTCCACCGACGTCGAGCCGATCACCGGTGCCATCGACACCCGTCGCCAGGCTTGTCTGGGCCGTACCGCCGCCGCTGGTGGATTCGCCGGCGGTGGTCGGCGAGGCGGTGCCGACGCTGACCACGGTGGTTGTGGCCGGTCCGCGGGGGTTGACGTTGCAGGCGGCGAGCGCCCAAGACGCGGCGACCATGGGGATCACCACCCGCCCGACCGGGCCGAGGGCGCGGCGGAGATCGCCTGCACGATCGTACGCAGTCACACAACCAGCATAGACGTTCGCGCGGACGCCTGCACCACGGTGTGCTGGATCACGGCACGTAGTACGGCGCGTCGGGCAACGGAACGCCCGGCAGCTCATGGATCACCAGGGCGAGGCGGAGCGCGGCGGTGGTCGCGAGCAACGCCGCCGGCGGGACTGCGACGAAAAGGCCGCGCAAAACCGAGATCTGATGGGTGCGCGCCAGGGCGAACCCCGCCAGGGCAACAACCGCGACCGCCGCGATCGCGACCGCGCGCAGCACGGCCAGACCCGACGGATCCCCGAGATACACCCGTAGGTCGAGCACGCCCATGAGCAACAACGCCGGGCCCGACGCGATCCCAAACGCGCGCATGCTGGCACCGATCGAGCGCCGTGCTCCCCCTGTCAGGGCGATGCCCACGTGGGCCAGCAGGCCACAGAGAAAATACGACGCGGGCAACCCAACGGGGATCATGAGGACAAGCCACGCCGACAGCGCCTGCGCCAGCGCCGGGTCGATCCACAGGTGGATCGAGTGCAGTGGGATCGGCGGCGGGCCATCCGCCCTCAGCGTCCGGGCTGCGATAACCCCGACGAGCAACACCCACGCGGGCAGTCGCAGCGTCGCAAGGTATGCGAGCACGCGGGCATGGGCGATCGGCTCCGGGCAGCGCACGTAGCTCGCGCTGGGATGGCTCGCGGTGCGTGCCAGCGTCCGCGCGCAGGCGCGCAGCCACCCCGTCAGCGTCCGGGATTCGATCGGTAGCCCGATGCTCGCGCCCACGGTGGTGGTTCCGTCCGCCATGCCTCGGCGACAGTGTAGCTTCGATGCAACAGTCCAGGGGACTTCCCAAGTCACCGGGGCGGCGACTAGGCTTGCCGCCGTGTCGGCCGGACAAGCCCCCAACCTGCGACGACCGCGGCCCGCATGCGCCGCGTTCGCCATGGTGGTGCTTGCCGTCGTCGCCTCGGTGGGTTGCAGGCCCACTAGCACCGGGCCCCCCCACCACTACGACGATCCCAAGGCCATGATCGCCGTGTTCGAGGCCGAAGAGCGCGACGCGTGGCAGCAACCCGACAAGGTCGTTCGCGCGGTGCCGATCCCCGGACGCGCAGCGATTGTCGCCGACATCGGGGCCGGCTCAGGCTACTTCACCCGCCGCCTCGCGGCCCGCGTGCCGGAGGGCCGTGTGTTCGCCGTCGACGTCGATGGCGAGTTCGCCGACTACTTGATCGACAACCGCGAGGCGTGGGGCACCCCCAACATCGAACCGCGCCTGGCGATGTACGACGATCCGATGCTCCCGCCCGACGAGCTCGACGTCGTCTTCACCGCCAACACCTACGCGTACATCCGCGATCGCGTCGGCTATTTCACGAAGGTCCGAACCGCGCTCAAGGCGGACGGCCGCCTGATCGTGCTCGATTTCCGCCCCGACGCCCAGGTGCCGCAGCACATGGCCCCCGAACCCCGATTCCGGGTCAGCCGCGACGAGGCGGTCCGCGAGCTCGAGCTCGCGGGCTTTCGCGTGGTGGACGAGCCCGCATTTCTGGAGCTGCAATGGTTTCTCGTGCTCGAGCCCAAGTCCCGCTAAGCGACGAGCTACGCCCGCGCATCGAAACCGCGTACGCGGCGGCGCTGGAGCACCTCGCCCAGGTGCAACAGCCCAACGGGGCGCTCGCCGGCGAGGTCGTATGGAACCCGATGCTGCCGTGCCAGTACGTGATCCTCTGCCACGTCCTTGGTCACGAGATCACGCCGGAGCGCCGACGGCGGATCGCCCTCGCGCTCGCGCGGCAAGAACGCGATGGTGGCGGCTGGGGGATGCACCCCGACAGCCCGGCGTACCTGTTTCACACGACGCTCGGGTACGTCGCCCTGCGTTTGCTCGGCCATGACGCCGACGAACCGATGCTCCGCCGCGCAAGCGCGTGGATCCGCGAGCACGGCGGGGTCCTTGCGATCCCGCAATGGGGACGGATCTGGCTCGCGCTGATCGGACTCTATCCGTGGCAAGGCGTGCACCCGATCGTCCCCGAGCTGTGGCTCTTGCCCGACGCAGCGCCGCTCCATCCGCGTCGGCTCTACTGCCACATGCGGCTCATCTATCTCGGGTTGTCGTTCGTCTACGGCCATCGCTTCGTGGCCCCGACCGACCACGTGGTCGCGGCGCTGCGGTGCGAGCTCTATCCCGAGGGCTATGACCGGGCAGACTTCGCCGGGCATCGCGACGACATCGCCGCAACCGATCTATTCGAGGCGCCGTCGGCGGGACTGCGAGCGGCGTTCGCCGTGCTGCGACGGGCCGAGCGACTCTCGCCCGCGGCCCTGCGTCAACGCGCGCTCGAGCGCGCGCTCGAGCACATCCGGTTCGAGTTTCGCAGCACCAACTACGTCTGCCTGTCTCCGGTCAACGGCCTGCTCTTCTGCCTCGCCCTGCACATCACTGACCCACGTCACCCTGAGCTGCCCAAGGCCCTGCGTGGGCTTGAGTACTGGTTCTGGGAGGACGACGTCGATGGCACGCGCATCGCCGGGGCCCGCAGCGATATCTGGGACACGGCATTCGCGATCCAGGCCCTCAGCGAGTGGCCCGGACCCCCCCGCGCGCGCGAGTTGGTGCGCCGCATGTGCCGCTGGTTGCCCACCGCCCAAATCCAGGAGGAGATCGTCGGCGGCGCCGCGCACTATCGCGAGCCTGCCTACGGTGGGTGGGGGTTTGCGAACGAGCATCACCCCTGGCCGGTGTCGGATTGCACTGCCGAAGCAACCGAGGCCTTGCTTCGCGCCGACCAAGGTGGGCTTGCCGACGAGGGCGGGCGCCTCCAGCACGGACGCGTGCTCGCGGCGATCGACTTCGTGTTGCGCCGGCGCAACGACGATGGCGGCTTCGGAAGCTACGAACCGCGGCGAGGTAGCATGCTGTTGCGCCGCTACAATCCGGCGGAGATCTACGGCAACTGCATGCTCGAGTACAGCTACACCGAATGCTCGGGCAGCAACCTCCGGGCACTGGCGTACGCCGCCCGCCTGCTCGGACGCGAGCTGCCGAGCGATCGGGCCGCGGCGATCAAACAGGCGTTGGCCGACGGTCGAGCATTCTTGCTCCGCCAACAGCACGCCTCGGGCGCATGGCTGGGCTTCTGGGGGATCAACGCCACCTACGGAACCATGTTCGCTGTGGGTGGACTCATCGCCAGCGGTATCTCGCGCAACCACCCGGCGCTCGTGCGCGCCTGCCGATTTCTCGTCGACCGGCAGCGCGCAGATGGCGGGTGGGGTGAGACCTACGTCGGGAACCTCGAGGAACGCCCGCGGGGAATCCCCGACGACGCTCCGAGCAGCGCGACCCAGACGGCGTGGGCGCTGCTCACCTTGCTCGAGGCGGCGCCCCATGAACGCGCGACGATCGAGCGTGGGGTTCGATTTCTCCTCGACCGCCAGGGTCCAGGCGGCAAGTGGCCGGACGAGCCCGCGACCGGCGTGTTCTTCAACACCGCCGTACTCGACTACGTGTTGTACCGGCAGGTGTTTCCGAGTTGGGCGCTGGCGCGGTACCTGCGGACCTACCAGGCGTAGCTCGCTACCCAGCCGTTTTCGGCATGAGCTCCTGCGCGAGCATGCAGGCGAGCGCTTTGGTTCGGCGGGCAAGGCTGGCGAGTGAGCACCACTCGCGGGGATTGTGGAAATACTGACCGGCGGGACCGAGGCCGTCGATCGTCGGCACCCCGAAGGCCGCGAGCAGGTTGCCGTCCGATCCACCCCCTTGCCGCGGAGCCTCGCCGATGCCGAGGCCGACGTCGCAGGCGCACGCTTCGTAGCGCAGACGGAGCGCCTGACTGGCCGCAGTCGCCTCCATCGGCGGCCGAGTCATGGCGCCTGTCAGGCTCGCCGTGACCGCGCGCAGTTTCTCGGGGATAACGTCCACAAGGGCGAACGGTTCGGCCGCAATCTCGCGTAGCGCTGCGATCACGCGGTTGGCGTCGGCGATCGCGTCGAATCGGGTGTCGATCTGACAGCTCGCGTGCTCCGGCACCGTGTTCTTCGACGTGCCACCGCGGATCACGCCCACGTTCACCGTGACGCCACGGGAATAGTCGGTCAGCGCTTCGATCCGCGGGACGAGAAGCGCAAGGGCATGGATCGCATTCACACCCGCTGCATGCTCGTTGCCGGCATGCGCCGACTTCCCGACCACCGAAAGTTCGAACATGCCGCCGCCCTTGCGCATGGTGACGATCTGATCGGCGACGCGACCCGCCTCGAACACCAGCGCGGCCGAGAGCGACGGCGCCAACCCCCGGAGCACGGGCTCAGAGGATGGCGAACCCACTTCTTCGTCGCTCACGCACACGAACCTCGCCGGCAGCGTGTCTGCCGCGGCGCCGCACACCTGCTGCACGGCCGCGATCGCGAATACGATCGCCGTGAGCCCTGACTTCATGTCGAGCACGCCGGGCCCGCGGACGACGTCGCCCTCGCGCGTGAAGTCGAGAAATCCCAGGCTGCGTGGGAAGACGGTGTCGATGTGCCCAACTAGACCCAGCGCTCGATCGCCATCGGCGAGCAGCGGCGGCGTGTAAACCCGGTGATCCGCGAAGGTCCCCCGAGGATCGGCGTGCCGGGTGATCCTCCAACCGAGCGCCGCCATGGCGTCATCCAGCACGCAGGCTGCGTACTCGACGTCGGCCTTCGTCTCCGTGAAGCTGGGGGCCAGAACCAGGCGCCGCAAGAGCTCGACTTGACGCGACTCGAAGGCGGCATCGACCTGGGCGTACAGGGCCTGGCGTTGTTCGACGGGCGGCAAGGCGTCAGACATCGGCGGCGGCCACCAGTACCGTACCAAACCCGCCGGGATCGGTCGCGGCGCGCTCCAATCCACCCGGCGCCGCGCCGAGGATGTGCACCTGCTTGATCCCGCGCTCGAGGTTGGCCAGCGCTTCCTCGACCTTGGGGATCATGCCGCCGACAATCGTTCCGTCGGCGATCGCGGCGCGGGCCATCGCAGCGGTCAGCACCGGGATCCGAGAGCTCGGATCGTGGCGTTCGCGCAGAACACCTGGGACGTCGGTGACGAGAAACAAGTGGTGAGCGGCGAGCGCGGCTGCGATCGCGGCCGCGACGGTGTCGGCGTTGATGTTGTAGACCTCGCAGGTTTCGCCCGGGGGTGCCGTGGCCGCGATGCCGAGCGACGAGACCACCGGCACGTAGCCGCCCGCGAGCAGGTGATCCAACACGCGATGCCGGATCTCCACCACATCGCCGACGAGCCCGAAGTCGATGGGCTCGGGGCCGGCACCTGATACGAGCTTGGGCGGCCGACGACGGGCGGTGACCAATCCCGCGCTCGTGCCTGAGATGCCGACAGCTGGCAGGCCCGCGGCCGCGGCCGCAGCACAAACGTCGACGGATACCTCGCCGGCGAGCGTCTGCTTCATGACCTGCAACGTGGCCTCGTCGGTGATGCGTCGACCGCCGACCTTGTGCGCGCGAAGTCCAAGGCGCTCGCTCAAGGCCGTGGCCTGGGGCCCTCCTCCGTGGCAGATCACGACCTTCCACCCGCGCGCGACCAGCTCGGCGATGTCCGTCATGAGGGCGGCAAGGGCCGCCCGCTGCAACACGACCTGGCCGCCGAACTTCACGACGGCGCGCGGGACATCCGGCGCGATCACGGCCACAACCCGACCGCGTCGATACCGAGGGTCTCGGGCAAGCCGAGCATGAGGTTGAGCGACTGCACCGCCTGCCCGGCGCCACCTTTGATCAGATTGTCGAGCGCGCTGGTAAACACCGCATGCCTGCGCCCATCGACCACCGGACCCACGGTCCACGAAACATCCGCCCACATGCTGCCCTTGACCGCGACGACCTCGGCCTGGCGCTTGCTGCCGAGCACGCGTACCAGGGGCGATGCCCCATAAAATGAGCGGTACATGGTTGTGATCATCGCGTCGTCCACCGACGGATCGAGATCGACGAACGTGTTGGCGAGGATCCCTCGCGAAAGCGGGGCCGAGACCGGGACGAATAGCAGGGAGAACGCGGGTGTGTGGCCGCCACGCGCAGCCGCATCGGCGAGAGTCTGTTCGATCTCGGGTGTGTGCTGGTGATCGAGGACCTTGTAGGTCTTGAGGTTGTTGACGCGGACAGGGTGGTGGGTGCCTTCGCCGGGATAGGCGCCCGAACCCGAGGACCCGGTCGCCGCCACGGTGCGGACGGCCCCCCGCAAGAGCCCCGCCGCCGCGAGCGGTAAGACGCCGAGGGCGATCGTGGTGGCGAAGCAGCCGGGAGAGGCCACGTGGCGCGCGGTCTGAATCGCCTCGCGATGAAGTTCGGGCAGGCCGTACACAAAGCTCCCCAGGCGCGACGGGTGCGGGTGGGCCACCCCGTAGAACTTCTGGTACGCGGCCGGATCCCGCAGTCGGAAGTCGCCCGACAGGTCGACGATCCGTACCGGCAGCTCCGCGAGCTCGGCGGCGACGGTCGCCGTGACCTTGTGGGGGAGCGCCAGCATCACGGCGTCCATTCCTTCGGCCGCCGCCGGCGGGGACAGATTCTCGAACACGAGGCCCGTCCGACCGAGGTTTCGATGGACGTCCTCAACCGCGACCCCCACATGGTCGATGCTCGTCACCCGGACGAGCGCCACGCCAGGGTGGGCATGCAACAACCGGATGAGCTCAGCGCCGCCATATCCGGTTCCACCGATGATCGCGACGCGAGGTAGGTTGCCTGCGGTGATGGGGGCCACGTTCGCTCCCGGTGGTACACCAGCTCTCGAACCGAGCCCAGCCGGAATCGCACTTCTGGGATCTCGTGCGCCGGCGGACCTGCCGCCAGCCGCACGACATCGTTGTCAGGGTGGCAACTCGGGCGGCGCCCCCTTCCGGACACCTGCGTCATAGCTGGGCCGATCGCAACGCTCACGTTCCGGAAAATATCATAAATATCAAACGATTACTGTCTTGGCCCAACGCCTGCACATGGGGCATCATCGCTTGACGTGCTGTCCCAACCGGCAGCACACCGCCGACAAAGCGTCGGTGGCTTCGAGGAACCTGGCTTTCGCGCTTCTTGGCTTGCTCTTCGCCTGACTTGGCTTCTTAACTTGCGTTGACGCCCTAACTTGGCTTGTTCGCGCGCTTGGCCTTTCGGTTCTTCGAACGTTCTTATCCTTGGCTTGCCGTGGCTTCTTCTTCGCTTGCTCTTCGCTTGCTCTTCGCTTGCTCGCGTTCGCTTAAATCCGTTGGCTTGACCGTTTTGCGGCTTGGCCGCGCATCGACGCTACCGCGGCTTTTCTCGTCGATGGTGCGATTGGGGCAGCGGTTCGCTGCGCCGGTCGGTTGTTCCGAGACTTGACGTACCTGGGGGAGGCCCAGAGCAGCTTTGGTCGGCTGTTCTGGGTCTTCGTTGTTTGGTTCGCCGACGGCGGGCTACGCGTGACGGTGATCGTCGGGCTCCGACACGCGATCGGCCAGCCGCCAGGGCGAATCCGGCCAACGTCCCTCGAGCCCGGCAATCGCGTCCTCCAACGACGTTGCAGCGGGGATCGGGAGGCGGGCGCGATCCACGACGACATGCTCTCCTGGCGCGCAGCTTGGCGGTAGCGGCAGGCCGTGATGGGCCCGGCAGATCCCATCGCCTCCCAGCGCGACGGGATCATGCTGCATTGGCGCACCGCAGCGGGGACAACCGCTGCGCCCGTCCCCGCTGCGCACCACGGTGATCCGCGGAGCGCTGCCGGCCACCGCCGGGAACACGTGGGCGCCAAGCTCCGGCAAAACGCCCGTCTCCGCGAACCAGCTCGCCGCCAGGTAGTACGCCGGTGCCGCACCACCCTCCCCGTCCCGTGCTTCGACGAACAACGCGGGGCGATCGAGGTGCGGGTCAAGGCCCCAGCAGGTAGCGAGCGCTTCGCGAGCGTGTCCCGCAAGCCGGAACATCGCGTGACCGATCACCAACCGCGTAGTTCGGTCCGCGAAGACAAACGCCACGTTGCTGAGCTTCAGCCACGGGTCGACGGCGAGGTCGCAGACCTTGAGTTTGTCGCAGACCACCGCGCCCCCGCGCTGCCAAACGCTGACGAGCTTGATCTCGATCCGATCCTCCCAGTCGAGGGCCGCGCGGCTGTCGTGTGCCGCCAGACCGAGGTGCCACTGCAGCGCGTTGCCATGGCGACCGCGGGAACGATCCGTCGAGAGGGCCCGGGCGGCGGGCCCCAGAGGTAGACCCCTCGCCGCACGAAGTAGCGCCTCGAGGTAAGCACACTGCCGCAGCGGCGCATCGGAACCCGGCGGGGCGTGGCGCAGTGGCAAGCGCATCGCGCCCGCGAGAGTATCCGCCGCCACGGCCGAACCCGGCGAAAATCGACGCCCTACTCGACCGGAGCTTCCTTGCCGTCCGCCTTGTCTTCCTTCTCGGCCTTGTCCTCGGCCTTGTCTTCCTTCTCGGCCTTGTCCTCAGCCTTGTCTTCCTTCTCGGCCTTGCCGTTCTTCGCTTTCCCGTCCTTCGCGTCCTTCGCGTCGTCTTTCTTCTTGCCGGGCTGCTCCGCGCAGCCACCCAGGGCAAGTGCAAGGAACGCGGACGGAAGCCACCGCATCGGAGTCATGCGCGTCATGATGGCGCGATGGTAGCACCGCCGGCTGGTCACCCTGGCCCGCAGCGATTGCGTCGCGGCCCGGGCCGGTGGCGGCGGCGTCACGGCGCGGAGATCGGAAGCGGCCGATTGGCGTCATCGACGTGGACGTACACCACTTCAGCCTGGGTCACGTCGCGGTGGGGCTCGTTGCGCGCCCGCGCCATCGGCGATTGGGCTTCGACCCGGACGAGAACCGTGGCGCTCGTACGGCCGACCCGCGTCACGCGCGCCCAGACCGTCACGAGATCACCGACATGCACGGGCGCCTTGAACTCCACCTCGCGCATCGCAACCGTGACGAGCTTGCCGCTACCAAGCCGTTGGGCGGCGATCGCCCCAGCCTGGTCGACGAGGCTCAGGATGTGGCCGCCGAAAATCGTCCCGTGGGCATTGGTGTCGCGGGGCATCGCGCTGATGCGAATCGCCAGGATCTCTTCGCCATCGTGTTCCACCGCCCGAGCGTGCCCCACCGAGTGGGGGGACACAACCATCGGCGCATGCGAATCGCGGGCCGGCAACCCGCCCGGCGCGTCCCCTTGCCCGGCCCGATGGTGCCGTGCTGCGCATTGCCGATGGCGTTCTCACTGCCGTGCGCGACCAACCGCTCGCATGATCGCCGCGCGGATCGTCGTCGCGTCGGCGTAGTCAGGGCAATACGCGAGGTGCGGATCGCGGGCGGAGAGCGCCCGGAAGCGCCGCTCCTCCGGTCCAAAGTCGTAGCTAAGGACCACGGGTCCAGTCCAACCTGACTCCCGCAGTGCGCGCAAGACGAACAGGCCTTGATTGTCCTGCTGGAAGCGGCGCGCCCGTGAAATATCGCCGTTAAACCGCGCGACCAGCTCGACCATGTTCCCAAGCAGAACGCCTTCGGGTGTCCGATCAAACCGCATGTCGAGGTAGACGAGATCAGTGGGGGACTCCCGGACCATGCGACATGCATCTGTGCCGCTATGGGCCTGGCGATAGACGAACCCATCCGCCACGAACGTACTGAGGTTCGTGATGTACTCGTCGCCATCCTCGACAACTAGTACGCGAATCGCATCGGTCATGCCGCGACAGCTCCAACGCCCACGCCATCATCTTCGACGACGAAGAGCCGTACAACCACCGCCTTGTCCCAACCAGGTTCAGGCTCGACCGCGATCGAGCCATCGTAGCGCGACAGTAGATCGACCGTGATCCCCATGCCGCGCTCGACGTAGCGACCACGCAACATCTCGTTGCTCAGCTGCTCGGGCGAGCGATCCTTGATGCGGATCGCCAGGGTCGACAACCCGGTGATCTCGTCGGTCTCGATCACGAGATCGACTGCGAGCCCCACCGGCGGCCGTGCGTACGACAAGCTGCTCCGAAGCGAGTTGCGCAGCAGGTTGACCAGGACGTCCTCGAGGTCGGTGCGGAAGATCCGAACCGGGGCACCGCCCCCAGCAACCAAGAGCGGCGCGATCTGTTGGTTCACGAACTGCGCCTCGCCGATAAGCTGGGCGTAGACGGATTCGATCATCGCACCGTCGACGTTGACGACGCAGAGCTCTCGGATGAGCCCGGATAGACGGTCGAAGGCCTGACGACCAAGCACCTCGCCGGCGCGAGCAAGCACCCGCGCGAGGTCAGCACGGCGCTTGGGGCGGATTATCCCGACGTGGCGCAGTTCGGCCTCATGCTTCGAGAGCGCCTCAAAGGCATGGATCATCGGCCCAAAGATCGGGTCTTTTCGCTGCAGGTTGAGCGTAACGCGGTGAGCCCGACCAACCTTGTCGAGCTCCTCGACGTAGCCCAAAAAGCGTCCGTGGATCCCTGGAAGCCGGGCCGGTTCGCGCGTGTCCGAGGGCATCGGCGGGCGGCCGTCGCCAAACAAGCGCTGGGCCAGCACCGCCGCGCGCGCGTCGGCGTCCGGATCGTCGACGGCAAGCGCACTGCCGACATCGGCGAGAAACGCCGTGTTGTGCTTGAGAATCTCGTGACGAATCAGGCTGAGGATCCGCGCAACCTCCGGGAAGCTCTTGGGGTCGCGTTCGAGCAGCTGCCCCAGGCTCTTGCCGCGGTAGCGGCGGTAGATCCGCCAAGTCGGCCAGATCGACACGAGCACCAGCAATATCGCCGACGCCAGGTAGTACTGCAGCAACCGCCGGTCGATCTCCTCGCGCAGGGCCACGGCCTTGTCGTAGTGGGCTTCGTACTCTCCGGCCTCGGCGAGGTATCGATCGAGTTCGGGCGAGGCCTGCCATGGGCGCGTCTGATCCCAGAGCAGCTCGGCCAGGAGGTAGCGTGCGGTCAGGCTGCCGAGATCGGCGGCGCGCTGCAAGTGCGGGATCGCCTCGTCCGGCATCTCCCGAACCAAGAGAATCCCGATCCGCTCGTGGACCTCCACCTGATCCGCGGCCAAGGTCAAACTCGTTTCCCAGTACCGCCGCGCGTCACCCAGGCGATCTTGCAGGTAGGCCACCCGCGCCAGTTGGTTGTAGACCTCGGGCTCGTCGGGAAACCGGTCGAGTGCATCGAGGAGGATCTTCTCGGCTTGGGCGAGGTCCTGGTACTTGGTGCCGCGTAGGTACGCCTCGTTGATGATGCGTTGCAGGTCGGGATCGAGCGCGCGCAGCGAGGCCTCGGCCGGTGGCATGATTGCGACTGGCTCGTCGCGCTGGATCTCGCGTTCGAGATCCTCAAGGGCCCGCTGCGCACGGCCGACATCCGGATCGCTCGGCTCAGCCGAACGCACGAAACGCTCGTAGTGCTCCTGCGCCTTCTCGCGATCGGTGCGCGCGTAGAGTTCCCCCAACCGCATGTGCAACACGAGCAGGTCGGGCCGCAAGCGTAGCGCCGCCGCGAGGTGCTTGATCGCCCGCGCGTCCTCAGCTCCGGCAAACTCCTTCTTGTAGATGAGCCCGAGAGTTATGTGCGCCTGGTAGTCGGTAGGATCCATCGCCACGGCGCGTTGGAGGGCATCGACGGCCTCCGCGAACCGGGCTTGCCTCGCCCGGACAACCCCCAGAGAGTAGTAGGCCTTGGGAAACCAGGGCGAGGCCGCAATCGCGGCCTCGAGTTGTGTCGCGGCGGCCTCGACGTCGCCAGAGCGGAACGAGCTCAGTCCGCGTCGATATGCTGCCTCGGCGTCCGCGGTGGGGCCGAATCCCCTGGTCTCGTTGAGGCGCTGGAGCTCACGCTCGAGCTCGAGGTCGTCGAGCAACCCGGCCACACCCTGGGCTTGGCTGCTGCCTGGATGGGACGCGAGCAGCTCGCGGTAGACTTTTGCTGCGCGCTCGACATCGTCGTTCTCGCGATAGATCTCGGCTTGCAAACGCAGGCCTTCCGCCGAGGGCGGCCTGCCCGACGCCTCACACTCAGCCCGATAGCGCTCGAGCTCAGCGACTGCGGCGGCGCGCAGGCTGTCGCCGCCTGTGGCTTCGTCCGCGGCAGCCTCTACCTGCAACTGCGCCACACGCACGCGAATGTCCTCTGGGCGTCCCGGAGAACCCGGCGCTTCGGCGGCGATCTCCTTGGCCAGCGCGAGCTCGCCCGCGGCCTGCGCCGATCCACAGCTCGCCATCCACTGCAGCAGGGTCACGCGCTGCTCGAGCCACGCCCCTCGCGGATCGTAGGTCTCGAGCAGGCGCAGGTCGTGGATCGCCCGCGTTGGGCAACGATCGGTCGGCGTGCGTGCGCGCCGGGACTGCGCGCGTCCGATGAGCGCCGTTGGGTCACCTGGCTGCAACTTCAGCGCGGCCGTAAACTCGCGGATCGCCTCGTCGTGCCGCTCTTTGGCGTGCGCGAACTGACCCCGGAGGAGGTGCCCCTCGAATTCCTCGACCCGACGGAGCGATGGGTCACCGTCGTCGCCGTCGGTCTCACCGGTCGGATCACCGCCGGTTGCGGGCGGCGGCGGGAGTTTGCTGTGATCGTCGGCACCCCGAACCACCTCCTCGACTGGCGGTTGCGATGCACGCACCGCGCCTGCGCCCATGAGCGTGAGCACGGCAGTAAACGCGATCACCCCGAACCGCGGCGGGTTCATCCCGCCCCACGCTTGCGCTTTAGCTTGCGCAGCTTGATCCCCAGCTGGTTCATGCGCAGCTGGACCTTGCGACCACCTCCCGCATCGCCGAGCAGGACCTCCGCGATCCGGCCCAAATCGCCGCCGTAGGTGTCGAACATCCGCTCGAGGTATTGGCGCTCGACATCGCAGCTGACCGCGTTGAGCGACTCCTGCGGGCGCACCGAGACCTGCATGTTAAAGCCGCCGCCACCTTCCCCATCTGCGTCGGCCGCCGCTGCGACCGGCTTCGGCGGTTCCATCGGCTTGAGCAGATCGCGGGCCATCCGCGGCAAGATGGGGACGACGTCGGGTCGACTCGCTTGGCTCGGGTCGCCCGGCTCGACCAGCTCAGCCTGATCGACGAGCTCCACCAAGGTCAGCGTGACCAGATTGGACAGGAACATCTCGAGCTGCCGGAAGTTGCCGGGCCAGTGGAACTCGCGGAGGAGCTTGTAGCTGCTCGGGTGGATGAGAAACAATAGTCGTCGCGGATCGGCGCGCGCCGAAACGCTGCGACCGACCATGATCGGCATCGCGGCGTCCCCCTCGGGGATTTGCAAGCCCCGCTGGCGCGCATACTGCAGCGCAAGATCGCGGTTGTACGGCTCGCGGGCAACGCGAACAAAGAACTCGTCCAACAGGGTGGCGAAGTCGTCCCCACGCTCGCGCAGAGGGGGCAGCGTGACCGCCGTCGCCGGATTGAGCCGCATGTAGAGATCCTCGCGAAACCGGCCGGCCTGCACCATGGCCGCCAAGTTCTCGTTGGTCGCCACCACCAGCTTGATGTCGCACGTTCGCTCTTCGACCGATCCCACAGGCGTGTAGCGCCCGTCCTGGAGCACCACCAGGAGTTGCTTCTGTAACTCGAGAGAGAGGTTACCGATCTCGTCGAGGAACAACGTGCCGCCGTGGGCCCGCGCGAGCACGCCCTCTCGCGAGGCCGTTGCTCCGGTGTACGCGCCCTTCACGACACCAAAAAGGTGGGCAGCCATGAGCTCGTGCGGCAGCGTCGACAGATCGACGGCGACGAACAAACCGGTGCGTTGCGAACGTGGGTGGATGAACTCACGGGCAAGCAACGTCTTGCCCGTGCCGGTATCGCCGAGCAAGATGATCGGGAGTCGTCCGCGGGCGAGGATCGACAGCCGGCGGCGGATTCCCAGCATGCGCGGGGTCTGCCCCCAGTAGAACGGCTCATCGATGGCCGGCGGCCGCGCCCTCTGGGCCAAGATCCCCTCGACCTGCAGGCGCAAGGAGCGTGCGTCGAGATACTCCTCGTCGAGTAGATAGGTGTAGTCCTGGGCGCGCAGGCGTTCGGCGTCGGCTTCGATCGGCAGATCGTCGCGCGAGGTCATCACGATGACCGGAAGATCGGGGTGGGATCGACGCAGACGATCCAAGATGTGCAAGCCCTGGCCGCGACGCAGTCGCTCCAGCACTCGCCCGGGATCGCCGCGGGCGAACAGTTCCGACTTATCTTCGGGCAGCAGCTCGGCCTCCGAGATATCGAAGTGGACGTCGAGCAGCACGAGGTCGACGTCCCGCGCGTGCGCCAGCGTGGCCTCAGCTTCGCGATAGTTCCGCGCCGGCGGCAGGAACACGTGCTCGGGCATGAACCGCGTGCACAGCTCCCAGTACTTGTCCGTATCGTCGATGATGAGGATCGACGACACGTTAGGGGCCCTCGAGGAGGCGCCGATGCAACGCAGCGAGTTGGCCTCGGATCGTCTGCTGGGCGGAGCGAATTGCCCCGCGACACGCCATCAGCGACGCCTCGTCGCCCGTGCGCAAGCACATCTCGGCCCCCCGCAACACGGCAACCGCATCGGCAACCGACCGAAGCTCCGCTGGCCACGGCTCCGCCAGCCCTTCAGCGTGGGTGGCGAACACCTCCCATGCGGCTTGGGCCCCGCCGGGGCCGCTGCGGGTCGCCAGGACATCTGCTCGCACGTTCTCGAGCCACACCGGGTCCAACGGGCCCTCCCACGCCTCCGGCGGGAGGTTGACGCTTCGCCACGCGACATACTTCCCGAGGTCGTGCTTGAGTGCAGCCACCACCTCGCGCACACGCGCGCCATCGGAGGGTGCGGGCGACGGCACGCGATTGCCCACCGGTGTCTCCTCAGCGGACCGCTTGATAGCGCGTGGCGCGGGCCTTGCCAGAACTTGTGACCTTGCCCATCTTCTTCATCCACGTCAGATAGCCGCGCAGCTCCTCGCCGTCGACATCCAGCTGCTTGGCGAGCTGCCCGATGGTGAGCGGCGCATGTTCGGTTGCCGCGATAATCTGACGGAAGATCCGCTCCTCTCGACTCTCCGACCACTGCTCGCTCGGCCCTTCGACCTTGCCTCGACGCCGCTGGGCGCCGCCCCCGAGGACGCGCCCGCGATATCCCGCCTGCTGCAGCGCTTCGGCGAGATCCTTGAGGCTCAAGGCGCGAACGGCCTCGCCAGCGTCGCTATCGAGCAACTCGCGCAGGGTCGTGCCCGGAGGCATACTCGCGAGGGTGTTCATTGCTGCTTTTCGCAGATGACTGGCGCGATTTTGGCGAAGCGCCGACTCAAACAACTGAGCGATCTCGGTCATTGGACACACCACCAGGACTGCCGCGATTCCACGGGCGGCAGGCGGGTACGCGGCGAGCATGCCACCAATGCGACAGCGCGTCCACCCGCGAGGACGGCGCGGCCGCGACGGGCTGCCGCACCCACTGTCACAGGGCCGCTGGCGTGGGCCAAGCGACTCAGTTGCAGGTGAGAACGCCCATATCGACCGGATCCGACGCGCACGGTAAACAGCAGTCCTCGCACTCGCCTTGCCCATCGAGACCGATGCCCCACGTCCGATCGCCGGCGTGACCGCCAAAGCACAACAATTCTCCCGCAACGCACTCGATCCGTTCGTGCTCGACCATGTCGAGCTCCGCGGTGACAAACGCCGCATCGGGCCCCGGCCAGACCCAGTCGCGCTCCTGCGCCCAAACGCGCCAGCTTATCGGCAGGTTATCATCGCAACCATCGGCAACCGACCACGTTTGGACGGCGCCATCGTAGCAAATGAGCGGGTCCTCATCCGCGGCGTTGGCACAGTCGGCGGTCCCATCGCACAGTCGCGTGGTGGCAATGCAATCGCCGGTGCTGCAAACCGCCACGAAGCCGTCGGTGCAGACGCAAGCGCCGCCATCGCAGTAGGCGTTTAACCCGCAGGTGGTGTCACAGGGGGAACCGGTTTGCACGGCCTGGCAACCGTGGAGCGCATCGGGATTGCCGACATAGCCACTGTCGCATCGGCATCGGCCGGCGTGACAGTTCGCGTGCGCCGAGCATTGCCTGAGATCGCAAGCCGATGGCACGGCCGGCTCGGTCGTGTCGAGCACGCATCCGGCGAGCCCCCCGAGGGCGAGGGTGAGCCCGAGGGCGAACCGGCCAGGCGGAGGTGATCGCATCGGGCGAATCGTAGCGCGCCCGGTCGACGGGCGCAGGCGGTACACGGCAGAACGCGCCGCGCGACCCGCCGACCGCAGGTGGCACCCGCGCCGCCGCCTTGGTCTACGCTCCGCCCTGTGGATCCCCTCGTTCGGCGCGATAGCGCGGTCATCTGGCACCCCGCCACGCACTTCGACGACCTCGAGGTGGTGCCGCCTGTCGCGATCGCGCGGGCCGAAGGCGCCTGGCTCTACGATACGGATGGGCGTCGCATCCTCGATGCGATCAGTTCGTGGTGGACGAGCGTCCACGGCCATTGCCATCCCCAGCTCGTCGCGGCGATCACCGAGCAGGTCGCGCGGCTCGACCACGTGATGTTCGCTGGATTCACCCACGAGCCGGCTGTCGCCCTCGCCGAAACGCTGCTCGCACGGGCCCCAGGCGACTATGCCAGAGTCTTCTACGCCGACTCCGGGTCCGACGCCGTCGAGATCGCGCTCAAGCTAGCCGCGCAGCACCACCGCGCCCACGGGCGCACGCGCACGCGGTTCGCCGCCCTCACCAACGGCTATCACGGCGAGACGCTCGGCGCGCTCGGCGTCTGTGGCAGCGAAGCCTATCGCCGACCGTTCGCAGCGCTCGTGAAGGACGCGATCATGCTCCCGGCGCCCGCTCGCCCCTTTCACACCCACGAAGACCTCGTGGGCGACGCCGGTACAGCCGATGCGGAAGCGGCCATCGGCCTGCTCGAGCGCCACCAGCACGAACTCGCCGCCGTCGTCCTCGAGCCGTTGGTGCAGTGCGCCGGCAAGATGGCGATGACCGGCGTCGGCTACCTGCGCCGCGTCGTCGAGGCCGCGCAAGCCCTGGGAATCCACGTGATCGCGGACGAGATCGCCGTGGGCCTGGGTCGGACCGGCCGCATCTTCGCGAGCGCGTGGGCGGATGTCTCACCCGACATGTTGTGCATCGGCAAAGGACTGTCGGGCGGAGCGCTGCCCCTGTCGGCTGTACTCGTCCGCCGCGGCTTCGACGGCGCCTTTCGCGGTCCCCCGGAGCGAGCGTTCGCGCACAGCCATACGTACAGCGGCAACCCTATCGCCTGCGCGGCAGGGCTCGCGAGCATGACGCTGCTGCGCGAGACGATGACGCATCTGCCGGATCGAGTCGCTGCGCTGGCGCGCGCGCGGATGCGCGTCGCCCAGGGCCGCGCGTGCATCTCCGCGCACCGCCAGTGCGGGACGATCGTGGCCTTCGATCTGGTCGATCGCCACCACCGAGTGAGCGACCAGAGGATCGGCCTGGCGTTGCGCCGTGCGGCGCTCGCCCAGGCCGTGCACCTGCGGCCGCTCGGCGATACGCTGTACTGGATGCTGCCCCTCGCAGCGGACGACGACATCGTCGATCATCTCGCCGATATCACCGGGCGCGTGCTCGATGAGGTACTGGGATGAGGGCCGTGGCGACGCTCGCCCTCGCGCTCGCGACAACGGCGTGCGCACCGTTCGACTTGCCCGCGATTGAACTCGACATCGCCACCAACTGCGCCGTCGTGAGGGCCGACGTGCGCGTGCCCGGGCTGGTCGGGCCCGAGCGCCCGTGGAAAGGAATCGCGGCGGCCGCCGTGGACGCGCCGCGCCAACATCGCATGTGGATCCTCGCCGTCCAGGGCGACCCCGCCAATGCATACCTGACCGCGATTCACCTCGATGAGACATCGGCAATCGATGCCACTGTGGATCTCGACGTGCCGGCTCCGCGGGCCGGCGAGCTCTCACTCATCGCCGGCGCGTCGCCAGGCGAGGCATGGCTCGTACAATCGGGCGTCGGCCTGCTGCGCGTCTGGCACCTCGACGCCCGGGCGAGCCCCGCACTCGTCAGTCGGACCGACACGCTTGGCTACTTCCCCGGCCAATGCGACGACGATCGCGACGGGCAGTTAGAGTTCTGCGACACGTCGCAGTGGCTTCGAACCGTTATCCACCTCGGCGGCCTGCCGTACTTGCTCGCGCTACCACCGAGCAGTCCTGACACAGCTCTGGAACTGTGGCTCGCTCCCCTTGGGGATCTGGCGGCTCAACCGGCCGGTCAGCGCATGATCGTGTCGGCGCCGTGCGAGGACGATCCCGAGTTCTGCGAGGCCAACGCGTTGCTGCAACGATTCAGCGCGCTGGAGGTCGCGGGAATCACCCGCGCGTCCAGCGGCGGGGCGACACATATCGCGATCCGTAGCGAGATCGAAACGCTCGGGGTCCCCGTGGACGAAAGTGACATCGCGATTGCCAGCCTACTGGTCTCGCCGGCCGGAACTCCAGCCGTCGTGCTGCGCCCCGGCCCGGAGCTGCCTCAGCCCGACCACAAGGGCGCGCGAAGCGTTGCCGCTGATCCGTGGGCGATCTATGTCGCGTACGACCCGCGCGGCGGCGATTCCGAGGTGGCTCGAGCCCGCTTCGACGACAACGATCCCCTGAGCGTCTTCATGACGACTGCGCGCGGGGACAAGTTGATTCAGCTCGACGACGATATCGCCCTCGCCGCGCTCGAGGATGGGAGTTGGCGCATCACCAAGGTGTTCCCGGACGCGCCGGAGCGTTCCACGGACACGGTGTTCGCCGGTAACTCCCCCATCACCGACGTGGTCAACGCGAGCGGGGGCAGCTTCGTCGTCGGCTACGCCGATGGCACCGCGGACCTCGTGGAGGTCACCTGCGACCGCGACTGAGCAGGGACACGCAACCCCATGAAACGGCCGAGGGCCCGCTGCCATTCGGCAGCGAGCCCATCGGACCAACGCGTGCGGCGAACGCCGCTGGCTTCACTTGCGCGCCATTGTGGCAACGTCTTCGGGCGGGAAGAGGTTCTCCTTGGGGATGATCGCCTTCGCCCCGCCGTCCTTGGCCCACGACAGCTGTAGGCCTGCTTCACCCGCGGCGGCCTGGAAGTACAAGACGTCCACCTTGTACTCGCCCGGCTCGACGGCGACGTTTTCGCACTTCTCGGTGGTGTCGTGGACGCCGTCGTTGTCGACCACGAGATTCTCATCGAGGTACAGCTGCGCGCCGTCACCCGCCGCCAAGCAGAAGTTATAGGTGCCGGCCTCGCTGATGTTGATGGAGCCCTTGAAGTGGATCGCGAACCACTCCTTCACCTCTGCGTCCTTGCTCTTGAAGGCGCCTGAAAACTGCCCGGCGGCGATGTCGAGGCTGTCCACTGCGTACGTGGCAATCGGCTCACCAAGGCTGTCGAACGCGGGCAGCTCCGTGACCTCCTTGCCGATGTTGTAGACGTTGGCGACAAGGCCGTGGGTCGGATCCGTGCGCGGCTTGCCGAAGTTGCTGTCGGAGGCGATGACGTGGAAGACTACGTCGCTCTTGATCGAGCGGACGGGGGCCGCTGCGCCCGCCTTCACACGACCGACCGGCCGGCCACCGCGGACGATCGCAATTGGGCCATCGGCCTTCGCGTCGACCTTGAACAGCAGGTGATCCGCGGCGACCGCAACGACCTTCTGCCGCTTGCCACCGACGGTGACGATGACGTCGCCTGGCTTGGCTCCAAAGCCGGAGCCGAGGATCTCCACCACGCTGCCGACACCGGCATTGGTCGGCACCACTCCGTCGAACACGAGCCCCTCGATCGGTGCCGGCGGCTTGGTCGGCCGCGGCTTGTTCCCGCCGGGGACGGGCTCCCTCTTGCCGACGAGCTTGCTGATCTTCGGCTTTACGCCCTTGGTCGAAGACACGGCGTGCGGCGTCGGCGTGGCGGTGCTGCCTCCGCCGCTACCGCCGTCGGTTGTGCCACCGCCTGACGAGCCGCCCTTTTCGCTGTAGTAGTCGTCGTACTTGCCGGCGTCGGGGTTGTTCGACTGGTTCGAGCCGCTATTGACCACACAGGCGGCCAACACCGACAGACTTACGATCGCGCAACGTTGGAGTCGGGTCATTCTTAGAGCGTCCTCGCCCCAGAGCTGGGGCCGGGTGCGGTCGTCAGACGTGGGTCAGACGGAGCCGATTCAGGCGCACGGGTGTGGACCCGCGGTCGCGATGGCACATCCACCGCTGGCGGATGATCCGCCGACTTCTGGCCCGCGCGCAAGCGACCATTGCGCAACACCTGGGGCAATGCGCCCCGACGCGCCCCCAGGCCGTTCGCGGGATCCACCCATGATTCAGGCCGGGCGGGCCCGAATCCGCGCCCGGCCGTCCTTGACGTCCACATCGAAGCGGAGTCCACCGCTGCCCACTTGGCCGGCGAGTCGCGGCGCCTCGCGATGCAGTCGCCGCAAGAACGCCGGGAACGTAAGGCCGTCGGTGCTTTCGCCCAACTTCTGCTTGGTCGCGACGAGCTTCTCGAACACGTCACGCGCGTGGCCCGGATCGATGAGCGCCGCAGGCACAGACGCTTCACCGGCCGACTCGATCGGCGGCGGCGTGGTCGGCTCGACCGGTCGGGCCGCCTGGCGCGACGAGTCGCGGCGCCAGACGCCGCGCTCGATTTGGTCGAGCACACGCGTCCAGTAGTGCGCGTAGGTGACGTAGCGCGCGCGCAGAGCTCCAAAGCGAAATCGCAGTGCAGTGGTCTTGAACGCGAGGTTCTCGACGCCGCGGATCCTCCGATCGAGCCGCTCGCGTGCGCGCGCGGGCGGGACTCGATCGACGCCGCAGAAGTACTTGTCGTAGGCGACCCGCACGGCCTCGATCTCGGCCTCGAGTTGATCGAGAAGCGCCGACGGCTGGGGCGGCGCGTTCTGGTCATCGCGCTGCTGCACTGCGGATGAAATGCTATCGCCGGAGGGCGGCGCAGGCCAAGGGCCTTGAACGAGGGAGGCGGGGCCCGGCTTTGGCGACGGCCCCCGCGCAGCGCCAGCCTGCTATGCTGGCGCGAGATGGGCAACCTCTGGGCGTTTATCCTGCTCATCGGGCCGCTGATCTTCGTCCACGAACTCGGCCACCTCCTTGCGGCCAAGCTCGTCGACGTCAAGGTCCTGAGGTTCTCGATCGGCCTGGGGCCACCCATCATCCGCCTCCGCTTTGGCGAGACCGAGTACTGCATCGCTCCGATCCCGCTCGGCGGCTACGTCTCCATGCTGGGCCAGCTGAGCAGCGAAGATGTTCCACCGGCGGACACCGAACGAGCGCTGTCCAACAAGCCGCTGTGGGCGCGCTACTTTGTGCTCGGCGCCGGCCCGGCGGCAAACCTTATCTTGCCCATCATCGTCTATTTCTTCTTCTTCCTTCAGGCCGCGACGATCCAGCCACCTGTCATCGGCACAGTGCTCGACGGTTCGGCCGCCCAACAGGCCGGTCTGCTCCAAGGCGACCGCATCGTTGCCATCGATGGCCGCGACATCCGCTCATGGAACGAGATGAGTCAACGGATCGCCGAGGCGCCGGGCGTGGATCTCAAGATCCAGGTCGAGCGCGACGGCAAGCGCCTGGATCGCGTGGTGACGCCGCAGAAGAAGCTGCGGCGCAATCAGCTCGGGGTCACCACGCCGGTCGGTCGACTCGGCGTGCTCCAGACATTCAAGGCGCCGCAGATCGGGATCATCGATCCGGAGTCCCCAGCCTACATCCACGGGCTACGTACCGGCGACGTCATCACCTCCCTCGGCGGCGAGCCTGTCCGAACGGCCGAAGAACTCCAGCAGATGCTCGAGAGCACGGGAGCGAACTTGGTGCGGTTGACCTACCTACGCGCGGAGCCTCTGCCGACGCCCGTGGGGACCATCCTCTGGTACCGCTCGTATCACGCGCAGCTACCCCCCGGAAAAGACGGGAGCGGAATCCTGCCCGCCAGCTCGTTCGTCCGGGCCGTCGAACCCGGTTCTCCCGAGGACCGCGCCGGTCTGCGCGCCGGGGATCGCGTGCTGGCGGTGAACAACATCGCCGTGACCCAGTGGGAGATGCTGGCAGATGCACTCGCGCAGCCCCCCGGGACCGAGTTCGAGCTCAGCGTCCAAGCCCTCGGGGAAGCCCCGCGGACGATTACGCTTCGGCTAGAAACGCGGACGTGGCGGGATATCTATCAGCAGGACCGCGAGGAATTGTGGTTCGGCGCGGCACCCTTCGACAAGGTCAGCACGTCACCGCCCGAGCCGATCCGCGGACGCTTCACGCACGCACTCGGCGCTGCCCTCGACGAGACCGGTCGCTCCTTGTGGCTGCTCTGGAGCACGCTCGTAGAGATGTTGACGTTCGAGCGTGGAGTCGAGCAGCTCTCGAGCGTGGTCGGGCTCTACAAGGTGGCCGGCACGGCGGCCGAGCGCGGGCCCGACGAGTTTCTCTCGCTGCTGGCACTATTGAGCGTCAACCTCGGGTTCGTCAATCTGTTACCGATCCCGATCCTCGACGGCGGTCACCTGTTGTTCTTCACGATCGAGGCGATCCGACGACGACCGCTCGGCCAGCGGGCGCGTGAGATCGCGAGTGCGGTCGGCCTGGTGGTCATCCTGCTGCTGCTGCTCGTCGCCGCACGCAACGACATCCTGAGATACTGGATGTGAGCGCGGGCGGTTGGATGCTGGCGCTCGACGCCTCAACGCCGCGGTGCGTGCTTGCGGTCGGCCCGGCCGACGCGCTCGCACCCACGACCACGTGGGTCCATGAAGACGGCGCGAACCAGGTGTCTGCAGAGCTCGATCGGCGGATCGTCGAGCTGCTCGATCGGGTCGGCATCACCCCGCGCGCCCTCACGCGGCTCGCGTGCGGCGTCGGCCCGGGCACGTTCACCGGCACGCGCGTGGCGATCGCCACCGCCAAGGGCCTCGCGCTAGGACTGGGGTTGCCGGTGGTCGCCGTTTCCACCCTCGCTGCGACAGCCGGGAGCGCCGACCCAAACGACATGATCGCCGTGCTCGACGCGCGCCGGGGTGAAGTCTACGCCGCGCGCTTTGCCCGCGAGGCCGAGCGCCTCTACGCGCGCTCGCCGGAGTTGTGTGGCGAACGTTCGAGCGTATTCGACACCCTCGATCCGGATCGCACCTGTACGCTCGTGGCTGCGTTCGCCAGCGCTGCGGGCGATGGTGGCGGACGCACGTGCCTGGCGATCGATGGCCCCAACGCCAGTGGACTGTGGCGCGCGGCCCGGGCCGCTCACTTCGATGGCGCGGCGTGCCCGGCCAGCGACCTGGCTGCGACCTACCTGCGGGCGAGCTATGCCGAGCTCGGAATCAACACACCGAAGCGTCCGACGTTCAAGTCCGACCTTGTCTGATTTCGCAACCAGCGAGGGGAAGTCGGCGATGATCCGCACTGCTATCAACCCACCGATCACCACCATCACCATCGACCGCCCAGACGTACGCAACGCGGTCGATCGCGCCACGGCTGAGGCCTTGGCGCAGGCGGTCCGCGCATTTGCGGCCGACGAGGCGGCGCGCGTCCTCGTACTCGCGGGTGAGCACGGAACCTTCTGCGCCGGCGCTGATCTCAAGGCCCTCGCCGCCGGGGACCCCAATCGGCTCGAACCCAACGGCGACGGCCCACTTGGTCCAACGCGGATGCTCGTGGACAAGCCCGTGATCGCGGCGATCGCCGGACATGCAGTCGCCGGCGGTCTCGAGCTCGCGCTCTGGTGCGATCTGCGAGTGATGGAAGAGGACGCAATCGTCGGGGTGTTCTGCCGCAGATTCGGTGTCCCGCTGGTCGACGGCGGCACGGTCCGACTACCCCACATCGTCGGACTCGGGCGGGCACTCGATCTCATCCTCACCGGCCGCCCTGTCGATGCGCGCGAGGCCCTCGCGATCGGCTTGGTCGATCGCGTGGTACCCCACGGTCAGGCGCGCGAAGCCGCGGAGGAGCTCGCGCGCCAAATCGCCGCGTTCCCGCAGACCTGCATGCGGAGCGACCGTCGCTCGGTCTACGCGGCGCTCGGGATGTCGTTGACCGACGCGCTCGGCAGCGAATTCACAGTCGGCCAGGCCGCAATAGCCGAGCTGGCTGCCGGCGCCGGGCGTTTCGTCGCCGGCGCGGGCCGTCATGGCCGGTTCAACGATCCGTAGCGCCGCGCGACCTCATCAAAGTCCAGCCACGGGCCGAACAGCGTATCGTCGGGATCCAGAAGCCGACGCAGCGCGTTGCCTTCACCGATCGGCGGCCACGATGGCGGGCGCTGTTGGTAACGACCGGCGGCGTCGCGCATGTGGCTTCGATCGGAGCTGAACCCTGCGCGATAGCTGCCGCCATCGACCACGCGCACGCGCGGCCGCAACTCAGTTTCGACCCCGGCGAAGGTCGCGGCGATGTACTCACCGGCCCGCATCGGGAACTCGAAGGTTGTGTCGAGATCCCAGATCCACCAGCTGTCGTCGGCTCGGCTCGCGGCCAGGACGTGGTAGTCCCAAACAACCGCCGCGCCGGCCGGGCGCGCGGCCCGCTGGCCCCACAGTTTCACCTGTCGCCGTGCGTTGGTCAGGATCCACGCCGCGCGGTGTTCGCTGCCCAGTCGCGGGTCGTCAAGCAAATGCCAAACGTTCTCCTCGCACCAATACGGGGCATCGTGGGCTGCTCGTTTCGACACGCGTCACGCTCCGCCGGCGATCCACGGCCCCAGAAACTCCTCGATCCGCGCCGCGACCGGACCTGGGTCCTCGAGGTGAACGTGGTGGGTTCCGGGCAAGATGACCTCGCGGACGTCCGCGATCGCCCCGACCCGCGCCCGCATTTGCGGACTGTTCGGCGGGAATCCCTGACTCGCGCGCAGCAGCAACGTGGGCGCGCGGATCGCCGCGAGGAACGCAACCACCTGCTCCTCCGCGAGGCGTAGCCGCGACGCGACACGCAGCCGCGCATCGGCGCGCCACGTCACGCCCCCGGGAACCTCTCGTAGGCCGCGACTACACAGCACCCGCGCCGCCGCAGGCGACAGCGGCATCGCTGCGCTGCCGAGACGCGTCACGACGTCCTCGACGTTGGGATAAACCGGCGCGACGCGCCCGGACTTGCTGCGCTGCTCGGCAACCGACTGAGCAAGGCGGCGCGGAGCATCGGCGGGTGGGTCGGTCAACGGACCAATGCCCTCGATCAGCACGAGTCGCGCCACGCGATCGGGCCACGCCCCGGCCACACACGCGGCGAGTGCCGCCCCAAGCGAGTGGCCGACCAGGGCGACGCTCGACAATCCCAGGGCGTCGATCGCCGCGAACACGTCGGCGACCGCGTCGATGAATAGGTAGCTCGCACCGGGCGCGCGATGTTCGGACCAGCCATGGCCGGGCAAATCGAGCGCGAGGACGCGCATCCCGGTGAGCAAGGGCGCGAGCTGATCGAAGCTGGCGGCATTGTCGAGCCAACCGTGCAAGCAGACCACCGCGGGGGCCCCCTCAGGCCCATGTGCCCGCGCGGCGAGGCGCAACCCGGGAATTTGCAGCTCGAGTTCGGTGACCACTCAAGCGTCTTTGTAGCACGCCAACGATCTTACGTCGCGGCGCTCGTCTGCCGTTCGCTGCGGCGAAGACGAATGACGAAGCGCGCACCCCCGAGCGGACTTTCGCCCACGCCCACCTCGCCGCCGTGGTCGAGGACGATCTTCTTCACGATGGCGAGGCCAAGGCCGCTCCCCTGAACGCGGGTGGTCTCGTAGGGTTCGAACACTCGTTCGCGCATCTCGGGCGCAATGCCGGGACCGTTGTCATCGACGCACAGCTCGACCACACCCGGCGCAACGACGCACGAAATCTCGACGATAACCGGGATTTGACCGCTGGCTTTCGCCGACAGCACCGCGTTTTCCACGAGGTTCACGAGCACCTGCTTGAGCAACTGACGGTCGCCCTCGACAACGAGCTCTGCCGGCGGCGGGATCACGCGGAGCGTATCCTCGTCATGCTCCGTCAGGTGACCATACGCGCGCTGAAACTCCTCGAGAACACGGCGCAGCTCGATCGGCGCCGTCCGAACCTCCGGCACCTTGGCGAACTGAGAAAAGCTCGACACCATCCGACGAAGCCCCTCGATCTCGTCCTCAACAATCTCGACCGCGCTACGAAGCATCTCGCTGAACTCGGGCGAGAGTCCGGGATCTTTGTCTCGCAGCTGCTGTACGGCCAGCTGGATCGGCGTCAGCGGGTTCTTGATCTCGTGGGCGATGCGACGGGCCATCTCCTGCCAGGCACCGATGCGCTGGAGATAGGCCAATTTGCGATGCGCGGAGGCGAGTTCGTCGAGCATGCCGTTGAATGCCCGGGCGAGCTCACCGATCTCGTCGCCACCGATCACCTCCGCGCGCGCGCCGAACTCCCCGTAGGCGACACGGGCCATCACCCGGCTGAGCTGTCCGACCTTTCGCGTGGTCGTTCGGGCCACCACAAACCCAACGCCGAGGGCGATCAGCAGCGTGACCGCACTCGCGAGGCCGATCGCCTTGGTGACCGCTAGCTCGATCTCTGCACTGCCGCGGCGCAGCTGACTGATCCCCCGCCGCCGGGCGCCGACATCTTGGAACCGCGCGTCGATGGCTGGGTCGATGCGGAAGACGGCGCGGAGGTCCCCGCGAGACGCCCCGCGCGGGCCGAGCTCGGCGACGACGTCAAACCACTCGAACGCGGTTTCGGGGTACACCTCGGCGCGGTTCACCTCCGCGACGGCCCCACTCGGGCGCGTGAGGGCGAGCCCTACGAGATCGACTTCACGCTCGAGCAGCGCCGCGAGCCGGGTTCGGTCGTCGGCGCGCTCGAGGTGCGCGTCGCCGAGCGCAAGCTCGAGCGCCATCGCCCGCCCACGCGCATTGAACTCGGCGATCTTGCTGTCCACGAGGTCGTTGTGGAAGCCCGGAACGGCGTCGGCCAGATCGGCGGCGTCGTCTAGCGCCGCCGACCAGCGCGCGTCGAAGTACGAGACGGTGAGGCCCACCAGGTATGCGGACACGCCGACGCAGATGGTTCCGATCAGCACCAGCGCCGCGATCACCCGGGTTTCGAGCCGTCCCCACCAACGCGTGCTCTGCCGGGGCGATCTCGTCATCGCGGCACCAGATAGAATGGATTCGTGCGCACATGCACGGTCTCTTCGGCCTGGGCTCGCTCGCCAGCGAGAACGTCCACGAGACGACCGAACCACTCGAGATCGCGGCCTTGCCCGCGGCCGTCACCGCCGGTACTCACATCGACGTCGAGCGGGTTGCGCTGGGCCAAGATCGAGACGAAGTAGTACGGCCCGTCCTCTCCGCGTTCGAGGTCGGAGGCCGCTGCAACGCGGATCCTCTCCAGCCTCACGGCCGCCGCGATCGCAGCGTCACGGTCTACGAAGGTGCGCTTCGTCCAGGTCCCGAGCTCACCGACGGCCACGACGTACCGTTTCTTCCACGGGTCGCGACGGACCTTGACCAGCACCTCGGTGGTTGCGATCAGCCGCCGGGACCCGTGCTGCCAGAGCTTGAGCGTGAACACCAAGCGCGTGTCGAAGCCGGAGTCCAACGAAGCAAGCGCTTCACGGTCATAGCGACGAAACAGCGCCGGCAGACTCACGGTGAGCAGGACCGAGTTACCGACCTCCTCGAACGCCGCCCGCTTGTAGGGCAGCGCGTCGGGGCGGACAAAGCCCACGAGCGGCATCGCAGCGAAACCACGCAGGCAGGTTCGCCTTCTCACAGCGGAACCCTCCGCAGCAAGTTGCCGATCGACACATTGAACGTCCCCAGCGCTGTATCGATGCGCACCCCGAAGTTGGCGTTGAAGCCGATCGGGGCGACGCGTCGTCCGGCGTCGCGGTGGGCCGCACGCTCGCCCTTGTCGCCGGCGAGGGTAAACACGCCGGTTGAGAGGAACAAATCGGCGCCGTAGACACCGCGGTTGCGCGTGCGGCGAAACAAAGGAACGCCGTATTCGAGATCGACGCGGCCGAACAACACACCAAACGTGCGGCCACCGATCCCAGTGCCAAGCACGTCGATTGGGTTGCGCGTCGAGTAGCGCAGCCCGAGCTCACGGCCGGGAGTCCACGCGCTGAGATCGCCGCTGTAGAACTTCTCGAACACCGGGGCGACGCCTGCGATCTGGCCACCGGCGAGACTTGGCGTGAGCCAGTGCCGCCACGGCAACCGGAAGCTATACGCGCCGGCGACCACCAGTTTCATGTACTCATAGTTCGAACCGATCGCAGCAGACGACAGCTGCAAATCGAGAGCAACCCGACCGCCCTTGCCGGCGAGAATCACCTCGTCGCGTCCGTCCCAAAGGAGGCCGAAATGGGCCGAGGTGAGCCTGTGCGCGCCGCGGCGGAGGTCGAGAACTCGCGCGTCGGGGCCGGCAGCCGGATCCGTGGGCTGTGGCGGCAGACCGGCGTCGACACGTTCGAAGCGGTAATCCACGCCCATCGTCAGCGTTGGCAAGACGGGGAACGTGAGCCCGACGCTGCCGCCGATTCGGCCAACGAACGCCGAACGAAACAGCGCAGGATCGGGATCGTCGTCGTCACCCGCGACGCGATAGGGTTCGGCCGCTGAGATCACGTATGCGTTCGCGCGCATGCCCAGCGGCGCGTTGCCCAGGCGCGGCGCCTCGACGAACAGACTGTAGGCCTGCTGGCGTCGGCTCTTCTCGATCCTCGGCAGCGTACCCCAAACCAACTGCCCCCCGAGGTGGACCGAACGTCCGAGGAGATTGCGCTCGACCACAGAAAGGCCACCGTGGAACGGGGTCATCCGCGATGAGCCGAGCCACAGATCCTGCACAGCGACCGAGCTCCGCTCCTGCAGGTCGATCACCAGCGCGATGTCGTCGCCGACGCCCGTCGGCTCGAGGCGGATCGTGACTGACTTGAAGTACCCGGTGGCGCGCAACCGCGCACGCGCGCGACTTACTCGTGGATCAGCGGGCCAGAGAATTTCCGCTCCGACGACCAGCCCCTCACGACGGAGGATCGCGTCGATCGGCCGCTTGGCAACCTGCTCGCGCCCGACGAGATCGACGCGCGCGAGCCGCAGAGCCCGCGGCGCATCTTCTTCCCCCTCGCCGCGCCGTGGCTGGACCTCCGCGGAGATCGGCGTCGCTGGCTCCAAGCCCGGCGGTCCCCCAAGCCGCCGGCGCGGGGCATCTGAGGGCGCAGCGCCGGCAATCGACCCGGGGACGACGACCGCGAGGGCGGCGACGAGCCAGCCGCAACGCACCACGACCTTTGGCCGTTCGCGCCAGGGCCCGTGCGCACCCGCTCTCACGCGCCGGCGAGTGTACCTTGCGAGCCCGACCGTCGTCGCGCGTGCGGTACACTCGGTGGCACAGCATGGCACCCACGCGGATCCTCTACGTGGAGGACAACGCGGCCAACCTCGCCCTGGTCCGCAAGGTCCTGGAGCACGGGGGTCGCTACGAAGTTGTCGGCGCAGCCACCGGCGAGGACGGACTGTCGACAATTCGCGACCATGCGCCGGCCCTGGTGCTGCTTGATCTCGACCTTCCGGGGATGGACGGCTTTGCCGTCGCCCGGGCCCTGCGCGCCGACCCGAGCCTGGCCGCGATCCCCATCATCGCCATTAGTGCGAGCGTCATGAAGCACGAGCGTGAGGCAGCGCTCGCGGCCGGGTGCTCGCGATTCGTCGAGAAACCCTTCGACATTTCCGAGCTGCGCGCCCTCGTCGATCAGATCGTTGGGGGCCACGCGACTTGACCGAAGGCACTCGCTCGCAGGTTGTGATGACTAGGGGATCCGCCCGAGTCCCCGCGCGATGCCCTCGAGGGCCGAAAGTTCCTCGGGGGTGTTGATCCCCGCCGCGGCGTGGGCTGCCACCTCCACCGTCCCAACCGAACCGCGCAGGGCGAATCGCTCGACGACATCGGTCAAGTAGATCTCGCCCTGTGCATTGGCCTGGCCAACGGCGGGTAGCTCGCGGCGCAGCCCGTCGAGATCAACGCAGTAGATCCCGGCGTTGCACTCCGTGATCGCGCGCGTTTGCATGTCCGCGTCGCGGTGCTCGCGGATCCCTACGACTCGTCCGGCGACGTCGCGCACGATCCGGCCATAACCGGTGAGATCGACCGGACGAAACGTCGCGAGCGCGAGGCCCACCGCGGAGCTTGCGGCGGCGGCCGCGAGCGAGCCGAGGATCGCCGCGTCGACCAGCGGGACATCACCGGAGAGGATCAGTGCCAGGCCCTGCAGCCCCTCCAATAAGGGCATCGCGCAGCCAACCGCGTGGCCGGTCCCGAGCTGCTGATGCTGTTCGGCAAACCGCAGGCGCTGGGCGTGGTTGCCCACGGCCGCGGACGCGGCGGCGGCGACCGCCCCGGCCCCATGCCCCACGACCACGACGATCGGGTCGGCCCCGACCGCGATGGCGGCCGCGAGGGGCCAGGCCACCAGGGGCCGAGCGCCGAAGTTGTGCAACACCTTGGGCAGCTCGGACCGCATGCGCGTGCCCTTGCCCGCGGCAAGGACAATGGCAACCCGTGCGTCCATGGCCGGCGCCCATCGTGCCACATTCTGCGGCTCCCCAAACACTTCGCAAAACGCGTAGGATGACGCGGGGAAGATGGGCTCGCGTCCGGCCCGGCCCACTCGCAAGGAACGATGGCGACGGCTCCCGCACCCACCGAACCAGAGCTCGGTTTTCCCGCAAAGGGGTCTCTCAAGCAGTTCCCCTTCCCGCGCCTGCTACGGGAGATCGCCCGCGCGAACCTGACAGGCAGCCTCTACCTTCTGTCGACCCAGACAAAGAAGGTGGTGTTCTTCGAAGGCGGGCAACCGGTATTCGTGCGCTCCAATGTGCTCTCGGAGTGCCTGGGCCAGATCTTGGCCCAGGAGGGGCTCATCACCCAGGAGCAGTGCGAGCAGACCCTCGAGGCGATCCGACGCACGGGCAAGAAGCAAGGCGAGCTGCTCGTCGAGATGGGGATCCTCTCGAACGGAAACCTCCGCTACGGCCTGCAGGCCCAGCTCCGCGCCAAGCTGTTCGACATCTTCTCGTGGGATGACGGTCGCTACCAGTTCAAGATCGAAGACAGCGGCATGGCGTTCGGCATCCGCCTCGACGTCTCTGCAGAAGGCGTGATCGTGGCCGCTGTTCAAGATCGCTGGGCGGAGGATCGCGCGCGCATTCCGATGCGGGACGACGAGGAGCGATTCCCACTGGCCGAGCCGGACGGTCACCGCGGGCTCGATCTCTTGCCCGAGGAGCGACACTTCGTGGCGCGACTCGATGGAAGCCGCTCGCTGCGGGCAGTGCTCGCC
>CADEGN010000063.1 GCA_902826865.1 uncultured Myxococcales bacterium | reverse complement strand
CCCCGCTCAGTGTGGTTCCGCACTTCCAGATCCGCACGGGCTGAACGCTTACGTCGTCGCTTGGCCCCGCCGACAGCGATGGCGATCTCGAAATCGGACATGGCGACTTCGGCACCGGGCGCCGGCCTGCGTCGCCGCTCGACGTCCTGTTCGTGATCGACAACAGCTCGCGCATGGCCGACGGCCAGCTCGCCCTCGGCCGCGCGATGGATGACTTCGTCGACCAGCTGGCCCAGAACTCGCACAGCGTGCAGGTGATGGTCACTACCACGGACATGGACAACTTCCTGTGCTCGCCGTTCCACAAGCCGGACTACACGCCGGCGCTCGGATCGCCGATCGCCTCTGGCTGCAACGCACGGGTCAATCGCTTCACGGGGATCGGCGCGAATCCGGAGGAACGATTCGAGGTGTGCACCGAGCTCTGTCCGGCCGACGTCGTCCCAACCGACCCGTTCATCGCGTTCGACACGATGACGCTCGAGACGAACATCGAAGGCGCGCAGAACCTGTCGGCCGCGAAGGCCGCGCTTGCGTGCGTCCTGCCCCAGGGCATCGACGGCTGCGGCTACGAGTCTCCTCTCGAGGCGATGTTGCAGGCGCTCAACCCGAACGCATCGTGGAACGCGGGAGATCGCCCGTTCTTGCGCGACGACGCCGCTCTCGCGATCGTGGTGCTGAGCGACGAAGCCGACTGCTCACTCGCCGAGCCGACGGCGCTCCTCGACCAGGCCTACCAGGAACTCGATCCGGCAACAGGCACGCCCGCGCCGAGTTCGGCGGTGTGCTGGAACGCCGGGATCGTGTGCTCTCCCCCCGACGGCGACGGTGTCCACGGCGCGTGCATGTCGACGCCCGAGGGCCCATTGCAGCCGGTCTCGCGCTACGTCGAGTTTCTCGCCGATGTGCGTAACGCCGGCAAGCATGTGACGATGCTTGCCCTCACCGGCGTGCCGATCGTCATCGACTACGCCGATACCGCGCCGTTCGAACCCGTCGCGGGCGGGCTCGCCGATCTCGTGTACCGCCAGTGGCGTCCCGAAGATCTCACCGCCGACGAGCTCGACCAAGGAATCACCGCGGAAGACATGCGGTTTAGTTTCGGCATCGGACCTGGGTGTCCGGATCCGGAGGCCGCGAGTCCAGGATTCCGCGCCCTGCCGAGCCCGCGTCTCGTCGAGGTGTGCCAGAGCCTCGATGTCGACGGCCAGGTCGGCTGCTGCGTTGACTCCTTCTGCGGCGACTACCGACTGGCGACCCAATGCTTGCTCGCAGCGGCGACGCCGGGTTGACCATTGGTGCGAGGGCACCCGTCGGCATGCCGACGGTGTCGTGCGTAACGCGTGGCTTCTTCTTCGGCCTCGATCACGCTCGCGATCTACGTTGCCCTCGCCGCTCGCGCAGGCGGTCGCGGTGCACCGCCCGGGCCCGGACCTATGTCGCGCGACGGTCGCTGCTCGACGCCGATCTTCAGTGCGGCGGGCTCGGTCTCCACTTCGACGTCGCGGCTTGGCTCCACATCGAACACCCAAACGAAATACGCGAATTTCCGGCTTCAAGCGGGTACCAAGTGGCAGCCACGCGCCGGTCGACCCGATCTGGTGTACGTGGTTGCGGGACGGACGACAGACTCGGATGACGCACCGCTACGTAGACCTCCCGTTTCCAGGAGATGTTGTGGCGTTTGACGATCGCGTGGCGTGGATTCAACGCTACGGCGGAGTGCACGCTGCAGCGATCGACGTCGATACGGGGGCGACGCGTGTTGTGACTGTGGAGGCGCACGAGCTCGGGCGAGGGGCAGTTGTGCCGACCGGTGGAGGAATCGACGCAACCGTGAGACGTCACGCCGCGGTCGAGGGGTTCAATGCCGCGAGTGATGCGTCGATGCGGGAGGCGCAGCGCGTGATCTGCGACGAGCACGTGTGGACGCTTCAAGGCAAGCGACTCGTCGGGATCCGCCGCTCAAACGGGAGGACGGTGCGTGATCTAGCCGTGCCCGAGAACGCGTCCATCATCGCAGGGCGTACCGAGGTCATCCTCGTGGAGGATCTCGTCACGCCAAACGGCATTCGCACCCGGCTTCACGCGATCGACGGACGAGATCTGCGTGAACTCGCGACCTTCGACGGCGAGATCATTGCATCTGAGTCCGTGGCGACTCGTGACCTATTCCTCGCGCGCCTGTGGCCCGAACCCGCGTGCATCGTCGTCGATCTTACGAGTGGCGCCGAGGTGTTACTTGTCGACGGCCTGGTTCAATGCGCGGCGCTTGATCACGTCGCCGTGATCTCGCAGCACGGCGCGATCACGGTCGTCTCTCGTGGCAGCGGCGAGCTCTGCATGCAACGCATCTCCCTAGCTGCGGTGTCGGAACGGACAACCGATGACCCGACTATCTCGGCGCCCATGGCGTCTGTCGCGGTCGGTATGCGGGCGATCGTCGCCTCCCTGGAGAGCCGGCTCTTCATTCTCGATCTATGCACGATTCCGTGGCGTGACGCCGACTTGGAGTTCGTCCCCATCACGCAGCCGGGGATGAGCGAGCCGCTCCCCGCGACGGTGCTGTTTGCAGGGGCGCAACGCGTGGTAACCGAACACCCGCGGCTCGCGCGCGTCGTCCTACGACGGAACTCTCCCACGCCCCCGCTCGCGAAGGGAGATCTGGTCGTGTTCGACGAGATGCGCGAGGCGGCGCCCGGCAAGTTCACCGTTGTCCGTTGGCACAAACAGGGCGAGCCACCGAGGGCGACGGCATCGCCGGTGGTGTTCTTGCGGGCAAGCGGCCTTGCGCCGATGCCTCCGGAGCGCCCGCCGTTCGCAGCGGACTCGTGCCTGCCGGCGCTTCAAACCGCGGCGAAGACGCTGGGCTTCGCGATTGCCCCTGTGCTCGAGAGGTTCTTGGCGCTTCACGACTCAGATCTTGGGTTCCGAGGGTTGTTGAACCGGGTGTCAATTCTCGTTGAGGTCACAGGTGGCACCACGGCGTGGAGCGGATCCGACCCGTGCATGCTCGGCCTCGCGGGAAACGGTGAAGGCGACGTCGTCTCGTTCTACTACTATCCACCAGCACACACACCGGGAGCAGAGCTACCGATCGTCCAATGGTTGCACGAGGACAACACAGTTGAGTGGGTCGCGCAGTCGTTCGAGGTTTACCTGGCGTCTTGCCTGCGCGACGCCGAGAAGTGGTCGAAGCCGGTTGTCCAGGCGATCCGCACCCGCCTCGATTTCCCGGCACGGGCTGCGAAGAAAGCGAAGGCACCTGATTGGTTCCTGGCCAGCCACGGCAGGAAACGAAGAGGTCGGTTGGACGACGACGACGACGTCGCTCGCGAGCGCAGCCTGGTTCGCGTGCTGCGGGACAGTCGTGAGGATGAAGCTGCGAAGTCTGCGCTGCTGCGTGTTTACGAACGGCTCGGTTGGCGGTGGCACGCGGAGCAGCTGCGTACCGCCGGCTGAGGCCTTCATCGCCGACGAGCAGAGCCCTCGAGTCCGCCGAGCGCGCGCGCACCATCTTTCGGCAAGCGTCATGCCGGTTGCAAGCTCCTTAAGCTCCCTCACGCTTCTGCTCCGTCGCTCCGAGGCCACTACCGAGACCCATGTGACGGGCGCACGCCCCGATCTGCGTGAACGGGAATCACGGTGGCCCCGAGTGCGTTGGAGCAGCTCGTGATCACGCCCCGGTGGCGCTCGTGCTGGCGGCGTGCTCGAGCGCGCCGGTGCCGGCGCGGGGCGTAGCACCGGCAGACGCGAGCGGAACGGTACGTGTGTCGGCGGCGATCGGTTTCTGGGACGAACCGCGCCGCGGTGCGAACCTTTTCAATCGGCTCGAGACGCGCGAGCGCCTGCAAGCAGCCGCCGCGGAAGGAATCGACATCGTGCGGCTCGCACCGGACAAGTGGGAGGGCACAGGGCGAGACTTTCTGCTCGGCGATGCGGACGACTTCCGCGGGCTGCCACCGGGCGACGTCGCACACCTTCGCGAGGTGCTCGACTGGGCGCACACGAGCGGCGTGCGCGTCGTGCTGACGATGCTGAGCCTGCCCGGCTGTCGCTGGCGTCAGAACAACGGCGGGAAGAACGACTTTCGCCTGTACGCGAGCGACGCTACCAGGAGCAGGCGATCGCGTTCTGGCGCGCGCTCGCACTCGAGCTCCGCGGCCACCCGGCGATCGTCGGATACAACATTCTCAACGAGCCGCGGCCCGAGCGCGCGCAGGATACCCGGGAGTTCGACCTCTCGGCCTTTTACGCGCGCGTGGTCGATGCCGTGCGCGAGGTCGATCCCGAGATCCCCATCGTTCTCGATGCTGGCGACGACGCCGGTGCGGCGGCGTTCGAACGCCTGCGCCCCATCGACGATGCCGCAGTGCTCTACGCCTTCCACATGTACGAACCTTGGGCGTTCATCGATCACGTCAACGACGGCAGCGTGCGCTACCCGGGGCCGGTTCCCGACCACGACGCGCCCGCCGGCATGCGGGTGTGGGACGCCCGCGTGATCCACAGCCACCTCGATGCGGTGACGCGCTGGCAGAGCCCGCATCGTGTGGGGTCGTCGCGAATCTTCGCGGAAGAGTTCGGTGTGCCGCGCACGCATCCGGGCGCACGCGAGTGGCTCACCGACGTGGTCGCCGAGTTCGCGGACCGCCGACGGCATTGGGCGTTCTACTCATTTCGCGAGGACACGTGGCCGGGTATGGACTACGAGCTCGGCGCGACGCCGCTGCCTGCCGGATACTGGGACGCCGCCGCGGCAGGACACGCCCCAGAACTTCCACGCACCGACAATCCGATCTAGCGCGTGCTGTCGGAGCGACTCGCGCGCTAGCGCGACCTCTACCGCTCCAAGCCCTCTTCCGCAACACATTTGCCAGAGCCCGCCGCGCCGAGCCTTCGACCAGGCTGACCTCGCGCGCGCGTTGTGGCACTGTCGATCGCGCGTATGCTCCGTGAGCGCATCTGCTGGATCCTCGGTGCAACCGCGTCGCTCGCACTTTGCGTCGGCGTCGCGGTTGGCCCCCGCTCGGCGACCGCGAGGCGCCCCGCGATCGGGAGCGCGCCCGCGACATCTGTGGCCGACGCGCAGTGCATCGCCTGCCACGCCGAGGAGGCCGCTGCGTGGCACGGATCGCAGCACCAGACTTCGTACGTCGAGGCCGAGTTCCAAACGGCGCTCGCGCGCGAGCCTCGGGCGTTCTGTCGCGGGTGCCACGCACCGCTTTCACAAGGCGGGGCCAAGGTTGATGCGGTCGCCGCTCAAACCGGTGTCGGCTGCGTCAGCTGCCACGTCCGCGACGGCGTCGTGATCGCGGGGGTCGCTGCGCGTCGCACCGGCATGGCCCCGCACCCCGTCGTCCGGTCCGCGAGCTTGGGGCTCGACGACTGCGGGGGATGTCACGAGTTCGAGTTTCCGGATGGGTCGCTCCGCGATCGTCCGCTGCTGATGCAGCGCACTATCAGCGAGCATGCCCGCTCATCGTTCGCCAACGTCCCTTGCGCGGAGTGCCACATGCCGCGGGACGGCGACGGCCGGCGCAATCACAGGTTCCTCGGCTCTCGAGATCCTGAGTTCGTCCGCAGCGCCGTGCACATCACCGCGACTCGGCCAAACCAGACGACGCTGCGCGTGGTTCTCCGCGCGGGCGAGGCGGGTCATGACTTTCCCACCGGAGATCTCTTGCGGCGGATCGAAGTAGGCGCGACCGTCCTTGACGGCGAGCGAGAGGGCGCACCGCGGCGTCGGTTTCTTGGCCGCCACTTCGTCGATCGCGCGCAAGCCTCCGGTGCCAAGCTCCGGGTTGAGCTCGCCGACGATCGCGTGCGCTCGGGCGGCGAGCGCATCGTTGACTTGCATCTACCCACTGGCGAGGGACGCCCGATAAAATGGTGGGTCGAGTACCAGCGCGTTGCTCACGATCGTTCGTTCGATCCTGCGGATGCAGCGATCGACGGCGTCATTCCCCTCGCCGGCGGCGTTGTCCGGCACGATGCACGATGACCCGCACGCACGTACTGGCTAGTCTCGCCATCTTCGCTTGCACCGGCTCCGACGCGGGACCTCCGCCGCCGCAGCAGCCGGCCCGCGACCCGGTGGCTTCGTCGACCGCGACCGCAGCTCCACCCGCGACGGTAAGAGCAGCCGCGCCTGCGTCGACCGCGACCTCGCCGGGCTCCGAACCGCCGAAAGAGGCGGACGCCTCGCCTGAGGCGGGGGCGTCCGCTCCAGTGACGAGCGGCCCCGCGCAAACGAAAGAAGCAACGCCGCCGGTCTTCCACGTGATCGCTAAGACCGAGGCCGACTTCCGGCTCCACCGCCTGGTCGACGGCGGCATCGTGGTTTCCACCGGGCCGTTCGTCATGCGCGTCGACGACCAGGGCGAGCTGATCGTCGATTTCTCGCTGCTGCGGGGGATCGCCCCGGTCCGTCGCGCGCCGATGTCCGACGCAAGTAGTTACAAGGGCGTCGAGGACTGGAGCCCGATCGCAGTTGGTGGGCGCTGGCCTGACGCTGTGTTCATGTCGTTGGAAGCGGTGAGAGGATCTCGCGGGCAGGGTGGTCAGTCGGTGACCTATCGACTCACGCCCAAGGGCTGGGTCGCGGTGAACACCCGCGGCTCGAAATACGAGCACCACTTCACCGCGTTTTCTCCGTGGAGCAACGGCGCCATCCTGGCCCGCCGCGGATATGAACATTGGTATCCCGGCCAAGACCAGTGGGAAGAGGGGGAAGGCCCGACCGCCGCGCAAGAAACGGCCGCGACCGTTGCGATCGCGAAGGCCAAGAAACTCGTCGTAGTGCGCGGCGCGGCGAAGGCTCCGGAGATCGGGACCTCGCTCAGCGCGTTCGCTTCGCTGCCGTCCGGTGAGATCGTCGCCGCGACCGGTGGGTCGAAACCCCGTGCGGTCTTGGTCGCCGCCGACGGCGTGAAACAAACCATCGAGTTGCCCGGGACCCATCCGCACATCGAAGGCGTGGCGATCGAGGGTCCCAGGCACGCGTGGATCTACGGTGGGTCGTACCGGCGCGACCCCTCGGACGAGTCGGATCGGGATCCATACCTTGTGCGCATCGCCGAAGGGCGAGCGGAGACAGCCGATGCGCCTCCGTGCAAGAACGCTCCATTGCGCACGCTCAGTCTGCTGCCAGATGGCGCGAAGTGGGCCACGTGCGCCGATCCTCATGACGCGGGCGGTGCCTACCACGAGCACGAGCTGTGGACACAGCCCGCACAGGGGCCGTGGCGCCGCGTCGAACTCCCCGACGGCGTCAACACGCCTGCCGAAGTGATCGCTCGCGGCAGCGAGGATATCTGGGTGACCGCGAGCGCCAAGCGCGGCGAGGTGCTTTTGCACACTCGTTCGCGCGCGAGCGTGCCTGAGTTGCCGGACATCGGTGGACTCGGCAGGAAGATCCACGAGTGGGAAGGGTTGCTCCCCCTGGACAACATCTGCTTCCCGGGGTTCGTACCGCTGACGGTCCCCGTCGGTGAGGCGGACGCAGTCCGTGAAAAGCTCGCCGCTTCCCTCACCGCGTTCTCGAAGCAGGCGGCGGTGCAGCTGGTGCGCACGAAGATCCGCGAGACCGAGCAGCTCGGGCTGCAGCTCAGCGGCGTCCGCGACTGGGTTGCGGATCCCACCAAGGCGGTCCACAAGCTCGCGATCGCGAGTCTCGGCGCCGAGGCCGTCGCCCCGCCCCGCTGTTGGGAGGCCGACGTCGCGGAGGGCGATATCATCGCCACATGGCGGGAAAGTTAGACGAGCGTCGCGGGATGAAATCCGCCCGCAACTGGCCATGATGATCCTCGACCGCGCGACCGGTGGGACGTGCGAGCGGGCCCACATCGTTGCCGGGCGAGAGATCTATGAGCCACGCAAGGGATCGACCGCTACGCAAGCAGTCCACTCAGAGGCCCTGTGCTTGGGTCGGTGTTCCCGAACGATTGGATGCTGTCCACGCCCATAGCGTGGGCGAGCGAGACCAGTAGTCGGTGGTGCGATGCATTATCGTAGCGAAGGAAGCGCCCCGGTTGCATGACGCCCGCTCCACCACCGGCGATGACGAATGGGATCGGGTCGCCGCCGTGCGAGTTTCCGCGGGCCAGCTCGTTGCCCCACACCACGATCGTGTTGTCGAGCATCGTACCGTCGCCTTCGGGGACGCTGGCCAGCCGTTCGAGCAGATAGGCGACTTCCCCGGCGTACCAGGTGTTGATCGTGGTTATCTTGTCGATCATCGACTGGTCGCTATCGCCCCGGTGCGAAAGCTCGTGGTGCGCGTCTTCAACCCCGGTCCAAGGCAATCGCAGGTTGGACGCGGCACGAGACCATTGCAAGCTGGCGACCCGGGTCAACTCGCAGGCGAAAGCCATCACCAGGAGATCGATCTGGCGACGCGACACTTCTGGGTAGTTCTCGGTGGCTTGCGGATCGAAGGCGAGATCCAGCTGCGGGACCTCGCAGGTCGGCACCGCCAACTCGTTGCGCACTTCGATGGCCCGAATCGCCTCCAGGTGCGCCTCGACCTTGAGCTGATCATCGGCGCTGTACTTGCCCCGCAGGCGGTCCAAATCGCCCCTAACCACGTCGATGACGCTCTTGCGCTCGGCTTTTCGTTTGAGCAAGGCGCTGTCGTCGACGTCCAGGCCGCCAAATAGGCGCTCAAACATCAGCGCGGGATTGTCCTCGGGCGCGATCGGTTGGTTGCTCCCCGCGTAAGACTGTCGCGCCAAGACGTCGGCTCCACCCGTTCTCACGCCAAACTCCAGCGATTTGTACGCGGTCTCGGTACCCACGTCGTTGGCGATCGCTTGGTCGATGGTGATCCCACCCCCCCAGCCGCAGCTGCTGTTGTTATCCCCGGTGGGAAACTGAGTGCCGCTGAGCAGCTCGTTACCCGACCACAGCATGCCGATCCCCCTTTGGTGAGAATCCCCCGGACCAGAACCGGTCTTCGTGAGTCCATCCACGACGATCAACTGGTCTTTGTAGGGCGCGAGCGGGGCCAGGATCGGAGAGAGCTCGAAGTCGTCGGTGGTCCCGGTCGGAACCCAGTTCTCGTGGATCGTGCCGTTGGCCGAAAACAGCAGGAGCAGGCGCGGTTCGAAGTCCCCTGGCGCCGCGTGACTGTTGAGCAGCGGAAGGAACGGAGCAACCGCCGCCCCTGCGCCCAGTGACCGGAGCAATGCGCGCCTCGAGAACGCTCGATTGAACCGTTTGGACCTGAGGGTGTGCTCGAAGAATGCAGGTTCGCGTCGCATCAGTTGTTCTCCGTGGCGCGAAATCGGAATGAGTCGCTCAGCACAATACTCTTGATGAGCTCACGGATATTCTGGTCCGAGGAAATGAAGGCTTCGGTCATTTTCTCGCGAGTGCAGGCGTCGTCCTGAGTGGTTGCGCGACCGAGTGCGTAGTGGAACCACTGCTCGGCGACACAATCTCGGACCTGCTCGCTGCTAGCCAGCCTGCGGGCCAACTCCACACCTCCTTGGAACGGGCCGTCGATGTCGGTCGTGCCAACGATCTCACCCGAGACGTCAACCGGGTTGCCCTCTTCCATCGCGCGATGTGCCCCGATTCCGTCATAGCCCTCCAATCCGAAGCCCAGGCCGTCGATGAGCACGTGGCAGCCGGCGCACGCTGGGTTGGAGGTGTGCTCCGCAAAACGCTCCCGGGTCGTCGCTCCGGGTTTGGGATCGGGCGGAACATTGTCGGCGTCCATGGGCGGCGGTGGAAGCTGCGTGCACAGGAAATTCTCGCGCAGCAGCACGCCGCGATGCACCGGTGAGCTCTGGTCCGCGTGCGCGTGGCTGGCCAACAGCGACGCGTGGGTCAGCAGGCCCGCGCGCTGCGACGGATCCAGTGGGTGCGGCTCGCCGATCACATGCGTGGGATCGGGCACAACCCCGTACAGCTCGAGCAGCGCCGGGTCCTCGGTCACGGCGACGCTGCTGGTCAGCAGGGTCTCAAGGCGCCCATCCTGATCGGTGATGACCCAGTTGGCGAATGCCGCGGTCTCATCCTTCATCGCTTGCGCGAGCTGAGGGGTGAACGAGCTGTAGACGGCCGGGTTCTTCTCGAGGCTCTCGATCTCGTCTGCGCCGACCCACTGCAGGTGAAAGCTCGCGATCGACTCCGCGGCACGACCGTCGCTCAACATGCGGTCGATCTGTGCTTCGAGGCCCGCCTCCGTGGTCAGGCTGCCGGCCTCGGCAGCGTCGAAGAGCGTTGTGTCGGGCATCGTGTCCCACAGGAAGTACGACAGCCGAGAGGCCAGCTCAAAGCCGGTGAGCGGCGTGATCTGCCCCTCGGCCAGAGGACCACCGCTGGCGCCCAACTCTACGTGATACAAGAAGAACGGCGATTGCAGCATGCTTTGCAGCGCGACGCGAATGCCATCGGCAAAGTTGCCCGCCGTCTTGCCTCCAACGTACGCGCCCATCAGTCCTTCCACCTCGAATTCCTCGAGTGGACGGCGATACGCGCGTTGGCCCACCGTGCGCACGAATTGCTCGGCGCAATCATCCTCGCCGTCGGTGGCGGGATCGCAGGGGAGCAGCGTTGCGAGGTTGACGACCGCATCGGAGGCGATCGATTCGGCGGCATCCATGTATTGCTCGACTTGAATCTCGCCCACGGGCGCCGTGCCGTTGCTCTTGAAGGAACCGGATAGCTCATCGGGGGCGAAGTTTCGGCTGACTATCTCATTCACCCCGAGGAGGTCGCGGACCGTACGGCGATATTGGGCGTTGGTCAGACGCCGAAGTGTCGATGGGCCTGTGATCGGCTCCCCACACTGGCCCACGACCTCGCCCTCGGTGTCGGTGCCACCGTCGGCGCTGCCATCGGCCTCGGCGTCGTTGGCCTCGGTACCGGTATGGGTGCCGTCGGTCCCGCCCGGCGCGTTGTCGGGCAGGCCGCCGTAGCACGCCGGCTGGCCCAGCGCCGACACGACGACCGACGCGGAAAGCATCCATCGATGCCTTGCTATCGTTTCATGGATACCGCCTGCACCACGCAGCACCCTAGGGCACCACCAGGAGTTGCTATGCTTCGCCATCGGTATTCGTCCTTGCGCGAAACTGTACTGTTTCACGATGCCCTTGCTCCGCTTCGTTGGGCGACGCGGTACCTATCGATGCGAGCCCCCTCGCCCCGCCCGCGCCTGTCGCAGACAGGCCCGCGTAGCAGGCGGACGTCATCACGACACTCGCGAGCAGCACCCGGCGCGGCGACGCGCTGCCGCTTCGCCGCGGGTTGCCGCCGCGGGAAGGTGCACCAGGCGGCTTCGCGTCGCTCGGCTCGTGATGGGTCGGTAGCTCGAACGTCGCGGGCCAAATCACAGGCCTCATTGGCTCAGCTGGTGCGCCGTTGAAGAATCGTCCGATCGGACGACAGGGAGGGCCGCATGTGTCGTCATTCATCTGCCAACCTCCATCGGGCACCTGCAGGTTCGGACGGGCCCGTGGACGCCCTTGGGAACAGTTGGGCTCAACACACCCATAAGTCGCCCGACTCGCCGCGCGGTCCACGAAGAATCGCTGAGTAACTTCGGTGTGGGGTCCCACAGGTCAAACCTCGCCGGTGTGGGTAAGCCGGAACCGCAGCGTCCAAACGTATCCGCGTATGCGAAGCTCCCCGCCGCCGTTGACGGCTTCGACGAGTCGCCACACGCCTCCGCGGCGCAGGACCCGGCGTGAGCTCGAAGTCGAGCCGGGCGACGGGGCACGCGTTGTCGCTCGAAGCAAGCGGCGGTTCAGTTGGTGCGCACGAAGATCCGCGAGACCGAGCAGCTCGGGCTGCAGCTCAACGACGTCCACGACTCGGTTGCGGATCCCACCAAAGCGGTCCACAAGCTCGCGATCGCGAGTCTCGGTGCCGAGGCCGTCGCCCCGCCCCGCTGTTGGGAGGCCGACGTCGCGGAGGGCGATATCATCGCAGCGCTTTCGCTACGACCTCGGACTGCTCGTGCACGTTCAACGTCGCTTCGGCGACTCGTCGAACAACTCGACCACGCGCTCGCGAAGCCACTTGTGCTCCCCACTATCTTGGGTGCGCTCGTGCCAGACCAGCTCGAAGACGAACGTGGGCAGCTCGACCGGCGGCGTCAGGACACGCAGACGTTCGCGTTGGCCAACCGCGCGCTCGGGCAAAGTGGCGACCAGATCGCTTGCACGCACGATGTCGGGCGCGTTGCGGAAGTGCGAGACCCAGCAGAGCACGTTCCGGCTGAGCCCATGCCGCGCGAGTGCGATGTCCACAGCGCCTTTCGCAACGCCGAACGGGGCGACGAGAAGATGCGGAAGACGAACGAACTGACGCAGCGTCAGCGTGGCGCCCACGCGTGGATGATCGCGTCGGACCACGCAGACGAAGCGATCCTCGAAGAGCGGCCGACGATAGCACCCGCCCGGGAGCTCGCGAAAGAGGCCGACGATGAGATCGAGCTCGCCGCGCTCGAGCATCGGCACTGCATGGCGCTCCACCCACGGGCGCGCCTCGATGCGCATGCGTGGGGCGAGCTCGCGCAGGCGACCGACGAGAGCCGGTAGCGGCGAGCTCCTACCGACTGGGCGCGACGCAGCGACCGAAGTCGTGCGTTGGGTGGCGTGGGATCACGCCCATCTCGCGCCACCGATCGGCAAGTTGGTGACCTATGCCGACGTGGCCGGTGTACCGCTCGCCGATTTCGCCGCGGTTCGTCGTTGGGCGGCGCGGCTCGACGAGCTGCCCGCGTGGCGCGAGACGGCCCCACCGATGCCTGGCCACAGACCGTGACACGAACCTTGGGAGTACGCCGAACCTGTCGATGGTCGGACTGCTATCACTCGCTGACGACCTGAACGGGGTCCGTTGCGCAGCGAAACCCGACGGCGCTGCTGAAATCAACCCTCTCGGAGAGACTTGGACCAGCGCACGGGAACATCCTCCAGTCGCGAAACGTGTTTTCCGGGCAGCTCTCGTTGCCGGGTTCTCGCTCGCAGGTTTTGAAGTTGGCGACGGACACCGGTGACTTCTCGTCGTCGTAGCTGAAGTCGAGACCGCAATCGAAACACTCCGAGAGATCATCGTTCGTGCGCCCCGGCCGCCCGGGCGCGCCGAACATCCTCGACGCCAGGGTCGGAAAGACCGTTTCCGCGACATTGCCCGCGAGATCGAGATGTCCCCAACGCCCTGCGCCGCGCGGATAGCTGCCGACCGGCGCCTCGGCGTTGAACCCATCTTCGTCGATGTATTCCCCGTCGCCAGACCACTCGGTCCGAGCATAGTCTCGGATGTTGAGCCGAGTCGGGTCGGCGGGCGTCTTGCCCCACGGATGCTTCCGATCCTGGCGTCCACCCCAGGCCGCCCAGAGCCACTCTTCGAGGGTCGGAACGCGTGCGCCGAGCCCACCACAGATCTCGATGACCTCGCGCGGCGACGTCCCAGAGATCGGCAACTTCGCGCCGCTATCCCACGCTTGCTTCCACGCCTCGAGGTCACTGCCGTCGAGCAGAGAATTCAAGCGATTCACCTGCGTGGCACGCTTGGCTTTTGGGTCCAGCCCGAGCATCGGGCACGCGCCGCGTGCGATGCATCGGGCAACGGCTCCGAAGGTGACCTCGGTGAGATCCAAACAGAAGTCCGAAACGGCCGGCGCGATCACGACTCCGTAGGCCCAGGGCGCCCTCCCCTCGACGGTTACCCTCTTCACACGCGCCAGCTGAGTCGATGTCCACCGCCCGCCCGGCACGAACGCCATGCCGGGCGGGCATCGGCGGTTCGCGTGCGTCGGCTCCGGCAACGCGGGGAACGGCGGTGGGATCGGCGAAGCGGCGGGCTCCGGCGAACTCGGCTCGTTCGCCGCGGCGATCGGCGGCGGATCGTCACCTACCGCGCTCTGCGGCGTCACCACCTCGCGGGGCCCATCGGCCACCACCGGCGGCCGCGCACTACAGGCCGCACCGCAGAGCATCGCGAGCGCAATCGTTCCAGGCCGCATCGCAACGAGCGTGCCCGAGGCCCGGCGCGTGTGCAAACCGGGTCGCGGCGTGGCCGAGGCCGATCGATGCGAACGAACTCGACCGCCCGCGGCGGTAGGTCGACGACGCGGGGCTCCTGCTGCCACCGATTCCCTATCGCAGCTCGTCTTGTCCTGCGACGGTGCCATGGCGATCCGGCTTGGCTGCGACTCCGCGTTGCTCGCCAAGGTCTGTCGCGCCATGTCGCATCGCGCCACGCAGACCTCATGTGGGCGTGTTCGGCAGCATCATCGCCGCACGAGCGGCGCGCGTTCGCGGTGTCGCAACCGTCGCGAAGAGGTTTCGGTCCGACTCGGCGCGATTGCATCGGGCCGAGCGAAAACCACGGGCGAGTCTCGTGCACCCTGATGAGGTTCCGCACGCAGCCAGCGCGCAAGTGAACCGCGCTTGCAGCATCACCTCGACATGCATCTCCAACGGCGGCCACGATCTCGCAGCCAACACGCAGGCGACTCCACAGCAGCTTTGAAGCGAGCGCATCGAGCTCGGCGGAGGTCCTCGTGATCCACACGATCGTGTGTTGGTGTTTGATCGGGCTCCACACGCTCGACGTCGCCGCCCCTCCCTCCGCTGCCGCGCGCGAGGCTGACCCGGTCGCTCCGGCAGCCGTCGCCGACGGCATCGAGGCGCCCGACCCGCTAGTTCCCGCGGGTGTCGATCTTGAAGACGAGTCGACATGGGCGGCGCTGTCAGTCGAGGAGAAGGACCGCATACGTGCCCTGCGGGCCTCGCGGCAGGCGGACTCAACTGATCCGCAATCGAGCTCGGCAACCGTCGAACCGCCCAGTTCTGCGCCGCCCCCACGACTCTCGGAATACGCCCAACGCCAATACCGAGTCGACGAGCGCCAGGCCGAAGCCGAGGCATGGAAGGAACGCGACCAGGGTCTGATCGCCGCGACCGCTGTCACGGCGTCGATCAGCGCGGTCGCGCTGGTGATCGCCATCGCGCTTCGAGTTTCGGCCCGCAACGCGGCGAGCGACTGCGCCAACGAGATCGCGATGACCGATTTCGGGGCCGGCTCGTCGATGGTTCCCTGCGTGGACGAGGCCAAGGCAATCGACAATCGCCTGCTCGGTTCCAAGCTGCTCTTCGTGCTCGCCGGGGGCGCGGGCGCCGGTGCCATCGTGGCGGGCTCGTTCCTCGGGGCTCATCGTGCACGCAAACCGACGGTCGGGTTCAGCCTGCTGGGCCTGCAGGCCCGGTTCTAACCGGCCTCGTTCAAGCCATGGAGCATGAGCTCGCCGCGATCAGGCCGGCGGTTCGATCTGGTCACACGTGTCGATGATGACTTGGGCCAACGTGTCGCGCAGCGCGGCTTCGAACGTCTCGGGGCTCACCGCCGCGGGTGCAGGGAGCGTGGCGGTGATGACGTCTTCACCGATGGCGTCGAACAACGCGCCCAGCGGGGTCAGGGGGAGGCAGTCCTCGTTGACGAACCCGCCGCCGACGATGCACTCAAAACCGCCGCACTCTTGCTTCGCTGCGCGGATCTTATCGAGCAACGACTCGGCGGCGTTGGTCGGGGTCTGGTCGTGTTCGTCCTGAATGAAGAACAACACCAAGACGGCCCCCTTGTCGCGCAAGAACCCGGCGTTCGTCGCTTCGTTGACAGGGTCCGTCGCCCAGGCGGCGGCGGCCATGGACATCTCAACCTGCGATCCGAACTCGCCGATCTGTGCGGCGTTGGAGAACCACGTTTCGAGGTCCGCAACGGCGTCGGGAGCAGCAGCCGCGTCGATGTCGAAGTAGCGCGCTCCTCCGTTCTCGTACAAGCGCCCCTGCGCTCCGTTGGTGTCGGTCGGATCGCTGGCGGGGGTCTGGTAAAATGCGTCGCTGGGCTGGTCGTCGTCCCCGGTGGCCTCGCAACTTACGGCCTCGTCGTTCACGTAACTGATCGTGTTCATGCCGCTGGACGAAAATCCCATCTCCGTACTGGTCACACCGACGTGGATGTTCACGCCCGCGGGGAGGCCGTCGACGATGGCGCGCGCGAAGCTTGGGAATGCCTCGGCGAGTGCGGCTTGATAGGGCTCCATCGACGACGAATTGTCGATGACGAATAGTAGATCGACGGCCACGCAGCCGGTCTGCTGGCACGAGTCACCGGCGCATCCCGCGGTGGATTCGTCGCCAAAGTTGACGTCGAGCTTGGTGCCTTCTCCGCCGGCAGATTCGTCACCGGTGCCATGATCGGCGGCGTCGCTTGAATCGGTGCCGGTGCCGGTGCCGGTGCCCGGGCCCGGCAAGCCCACCGAGATGCCGCCCGTCACCGCGGGATTCTCCTGCCGATCGGGCGGGGTACACCCGCTCCCGAGGGGGACCGAAACGGTGAGGACGCATAGCGGGCGAAGTAAGGCATGCGGACGCATCGTTCCTAGGACTCCTCACTCTCGCGGTTGTCGCAACGCGTGGCCCCGGGCGCGCGCCGCACAACCAGGGCGACGGATCACCTCCTCCGCGCAGCATCGCCCCACGACGTGCCAGGCTCGCCGGCGGACCAGGACGGGCGCGACCTCACGCACACACGGAGATGTCGCCGAAGTCGAAGCAACCCATCGGCGCGGGACAGCTGCCACCACCGCTGCAGTCGAGCACGCAGATCGGTGGATCGATGCCGCCGAGCGGCTCGCATGATGGGATCGCCGTCGCCCCGGGTACGGGATCGCAGGGGCCGATATTGTTGCATTCAGCGGTGCAGAACGCCGCAAGCTCGCTCCGATCGACGGGATCGAGCAGCGACAGGCACAGTTGATCGGCATCGCAGGCGCTAAGGTCGTCGCCGTGACAATCGGCCCACAGGCCGGTCGCCGGTTGCGGGCCTGGTAGGCCGCTCGACCCACCTTCGCTCTCGCCTTGCTGAGCTCCGCTGCTATCCTCCAGCCCTTCGCTGCTCGATCCACCGTCACTGTCACCAATGCCGCCACTGTCCGCAGCGCCGCCGGTATCCGCAACACCGCCGGTATCCGCGACACCACCGCTATCTGTAGGCCCGCTGCTGCCCGTGTCCATCGCCGACGCGCTCGTGGAGGCGGCCGCGCTCGTCGAGCTATCTGTTGCCCCCTCGGTGTCGTCGCCAGTATCCGACGAGCCAGCGATGCCGACTGTCAGTGACGTCGTCGGAGCCCCAAGATCCAAGCCTCCGGTGTTGAATGTGCAACCGCCGCACGCGACGATCATCGCAAGGACCAAGCCATGGCGAGATTCGTGATCCATCCACTTGGAGGACGCCGACCGGCCAAACCTGTCGCGCATCTACGAGCCAGGCGCTCGGGTTCCTCGCAGCACCCGCGCGCACGCGGCTACAATCGATGTTCGGACGACCCACCTTCCGCGAGGCGCGCCGCGTTTCTCCGCGCGAGCAGCGCGTACCATGTCGCTGGAACCGAGCTGACCGCTGTCGGTCCCCGCGGGGCGAAGGTTTCGCCCGGGTTCGGCAGCTTCGACGACGGGGGCGCCTGCCTGTCTGGTCGATGCTTGATGCGGGTTTCACCGTGCGGTCGAGGATCGGCCCTCACACGTCGATCTCGCCGACGAGGTAGGGCACGCATTTTCCGGCCATGAACACGCGATCGGCGGCCACGCGGCAGCGCAACGATCCGCCGCGGGCAGAGAGCTGCCGGGCCGACATGGCGTTCTTGCCGAGGCGCTCCGCCCAAAAAGGTACGAGGGTGCAGTGCGCGCTACCGGTCACCGGATCCTCAGGCACGCCGGCGTGCGGTGCGAAGTAACGCGATACGAAGTCGACCTCGCGCCCCGGCGCAGTGACGATGACGCCGTCGCCGTCGAGGCCTGCGATGAAGCCGAAGTCGGGTTTGACGGCGAGCACGGCGCTCTCGTCGTCGAGGACCGCGAGATACTTGCGCGCCTTCCACAACGATCGAACCTCGGCACCAAGGGCTGCGCTCAATCCCAGCACCGGCGCAACGGCGACCGCCGGCCGTGCGGGAAAGTCGAGCTCGAGCAAGTCACCGTCGACCCGCACGAGCAGTCGCCCGGCTTCGCGGGTCTCAAACTCCATGAGATCGGCACGGACGCGCCCGGTTTGTCGCAAGACGAAGGCAGCGGCGAGAGTCGCATGCCCGCAAAGCTCGATCTCGACGGTCGGCGTGAACCACCGCAACTCGATACGCTCGTGGTCTTGTACGACGAACGCGGTCTCCGCGAGGTTGTTCTCGGCCGCGATCGCCTGCAACGTGGCGTCGTCAATCCACGACTCCAATAAGCAGACCGCCGCAGGGTTGCCGGCAAACCGACGCTCAGTGAAGGCGTCGACCTGGTGGATCGGAATGCGCATGTCGGACTCACTTTGTGGACGATGCCATAGGACTTGGTTTGGCAAGGACTTTGACGCGCGTCGCGCTTCCGTCTGCGCGGCCAGCCGCTCCAGACGCAGGCACTACTGTGCAGACCACGCCAATCACGACAAGCGCCATCGCGACGGCGGTGGCGAACGAAATTGGCTCGCCGGCCGCCGCACCGAGCACGACTGCAACCAACGGATTCACGAAAGCGTAGGTACCGACCTTGGCTGGAGCGACGTGGGCGAGCAGCCACGTATATGCGCGAAATCCGAGCACCGATCCGACGACGACCAAGTACATCAACGCCGTGATAGCGCGCGTCGAGACCTCTGCTGGCCAGCGTTCGAGCTCACCCACGCTTGAACCAATGCTCACGAGTGCCACGCCACCACAAAGCATGGGTGCGGCAGCGGCCGAGGTGCCGCCACCAAGATTAGGCAATCGCCGCGTAAGCAGCGAGCCGCTCGCCCACCCGAGCGTGCCAATGAGGATGAGACTCGCGTGCCACGAGACATCGCCACCGGGGCGTACCAACAATGCAGTGCCCGCGAAGCCGACCGCGAGCCCGAGCAAACTCCGCGGTGGCGTGCGTTCTCCACCCACGCGCGCCAGCACCGTCAGCCAAAGCGGCACCGTCGCGACCAGCAGCGCGGCAGTGCCCGAGGCGAGGCCGTGCGACTGCGCCCACACCACACTGCCGCTGCCACAGACGAAAAGCAGCACGCCGATTGCGGCGAGCGCAGGCCAATGTCTTGGCCGAGGCAGCGCCTCGCCTCGCCACTTGCCGACTCCAAGCAGCATCGCCCCGGCCAGTGCGAACCTCATTCCGAACGCGAGAAACGGTGGCACCTCCTCGACCACCCAACGTGTCGCGAGAAAGGTCGATCCCCACACCACGTAAATCACCGCGAACGCGATGACGATGCGTGTGCGGCGTGATTCGGGGAACGACATGATCTGAATCGATACAATTGATACAATCGGGGTCCGCGGATTTCGGGTTTTCCGGCCACCCGAAGCACATGGACAACCATAGAACAAGCCAGGATCTGTGCAATGACATTATTGTCACCGTGACAATCCTCGGCGGCTGTGCAACCTTCTTCGTGATGGCACCGTGGAAGCCGCGCCTTGCCAGTCGCAGCGGTCCTCGCTACCTCGCGATCGCCGATGCGCTCGCGGACGACGTCGCATCGCAACGACTCAAGCCCGGCGACCGTCTACCCACCCATCGCGAGCTCGCCGATACCCTCGGTGTCACGGTAGGTACCGTGAGCCGGGCCTACGCCGTCGCGATCGAGCGTGGGTTGGTCAACGGCGAGGTCGGTCGCGGTTCGTTCGTGCGCGCAGCCGCCGAAGTACCAGCTCCGGCGGCCGCGGTTGAGTTCCGGGATCCCTCGGATCGGTCGGTCATCGATCTCGGTCTCAGTTTTCTCCGTGTTCCCGAACACGATCACCGAATCGCACTGGCGCTGCAGTCGCTGGCAGCCACCCCCGATTTGGCATCGCTGTTCGACGAATACAAGCCGCAGTCGGGCCTGCTTCGCCATCGCGAGTCCGCGGTCCGCTGGATCGCCCGCAGCGGGCTGTCGACCACGCGGGAGCGTGTGCTCGTGTGCGCCGGAGCTCAGCACGCACTGACGGTCGCGGTGTTGGGGCTTAGCCGTCCTGGCGACACCATCGTCGCCGACGAAGTCACGTATCCCGCAATGATCGCCTTGGCGCGCGCGCTTGGTCGGAATATGCGCGCGATCGAGCTGGATGACGACGGCATGGTGCCCGAGGCGCTCGACGAGGCGTGCCGTGCTCCGCGAGCGCGCATCATCTACTGTATGCCCAGCCTCCAGAACCCGACCGCGCGGGTGATGTCGAGCGCTCGCCGCGAGCGCATCGCGGAAGTCGCAGCGCGCCACAACGTCGCGGTGATTGAAGACGACGTCTACGGCTTTCTTGCCGAGCCGGCGTTGCCCGCCGTGTCGGCGCTGGTGCCGGAGCTCGGCCACCTCGTGTGCGCGTGCACCAAATCGGTCGCTCCAGGACTCCGGGTTGGTTTCCTCGCGGTCCCACCAGGTGCGGCCGCTCGGTTCCACGAGCCGTTGTGGGCAACTGCCGTGATGGCGGCACCCCCGATGGTCGAGGTCGCGTCCCGATGGATCGAAGACGGTACGGCCGAGCTGATGGCCTCGGCGCGACGCGATGAGGCCAGGATTCGCCAGACGATCGCGCGACGGATCCTCGGGGACGCTGCCCGAGGTGGCGATGCCGGAGCGTTCCATCTGTGGCTGCCGCTGCCAGCGGGCCGCACGAGCGCGGGTTTCGTTGCGGCGGCCGCACAGCGCTGCGTGGCCGTGATCCCTGGTGAAGCGTTCGCGGTCGGCGAGCTGCGCCGAAACGCGGTGCGGATCTCACTAGGGCCACCGCGCGATCACGATGAGCTATCACGGGGGCTACGCGTGATCGCCGACCTCCTCGCGGGACTCGACGCCGCGGGCGTGGTGTGACGTTCGGCCACGGCGAACAACGCATCGTCGCGCGCCAAGACGATGCTGCGAACGGGTGAATCTCGCAGTGGTCATACTGCGGACGCACGCCACAGCCGGCTGCGGCGATGGTGTGGGCGTCACCGCTTGACGCCGAACTCCGCGAGAAATGAGAGCACCTCGGGCCCCCACGAGGCCTGCGCACCGTTGCAAAAACCCGCGTGCCCGCCCATCTCGCTGGTGCCGTGAGGTGGAAATACGCGTTCGCGGTGCGGTTTGCCCAAGATCACGTAGTCGTTGCCAACTTTCGTCAGGGCAAACAAGCGGCCCTGCCCTTGTTGCACGCTACTCGGCACGCCGCCAAAGAGCTCGCGCAGGCCTTCGGCGGCAAACAACTTCGCAGCCTTGGGCCTGCCCGCGGCCCTGGCTTCGGCGTACATGGTGGCCAGAACCTCGCGCAGCTCGTCTCTGGTGCGTGCGGCGACCGACTCGTTGGCCGAGAACGGAAGGCTCGTGCGGGCAAGCATCCGTTCGATGTCGCCGACGGCAAAGTAGTGCAGCCATTCGTTGGCGAGTTTGCGAGCGTCGGGGTGATCGCCATCGGCTTCACCCGACGGTGCAGCAGGCCCGGCCGCGTCCGCTGGTGCTGTGGGTTTGGAGGGACGGCGGCCCAGTGCATCGCGTTCAATCCGACCGCCGCGAGCGATGTTCTCGGGATCGGGTCGATCGCCGTCGTCGGGATTGAGGAGGACAAAAGGCGAAGCGCCGAACGTTCCGCACGCGCGCTCGTCCCGATGAAGTGCCCAGTGCAGGTAGATCTTGCCGTTTCCCGAGCGAATGTCGGCGGGCGGATCGACAAACGGCCCCGCCGCGTGCACGGCCTCGCGCGCCGCGGCATCGAAGGCCAAGCTGCCGGAGTGCCGCACAGTCGTGACATTCTCGATGTTGCCATCGCGATCGAGCACGATCTCGACTCGCGACCACAACGCGAAGTCGTTGAGCGGGTGTTGCCGGCCTTTGGCATCGAGCAGCTCGAGGAACCCCCACGCCCATTCGTCGTGGATCGACCGGTGCATCTGCGCGATGAACCGCGCCAACGGTTGCGCCGCGACCGGCCGAGAGGGTGCACGCGGATTGCGGGGATCCGCAGGGCGCGCGCACGCGAGCAGCACCAGGAAGAGGATCCCTGCGCGCGCCCTCATCTGCACACCATCAGCGGCAAGCGGCCCTGCCGCACGCGGACGGCGTGATCCGACACGCTGCGCTCGCCCTGATGAACCGGCCGGACGCGCAACTCCGCCCGCCGTGCGCCGGCGCGAGATCTGCTTCGTAACCGCTTTCCCGCACTTCTTGGCATCACCACTCCTTCCCGCGTGTGTCATCTTCGTCTCCGTCGGAGTAGTGTGCAAGAGCGCGGCCTCCCACCGTTGCGACGCCGCTGGCGTCGTGTTGTCCTTGCGCATGTCCGAAGCCATACTGCGAGCATGATCGCCTGGGGCTGGTGTGCCGTCGCGAACCTGGACACGGTCCACCGCACGCTGCTCGCGATCGCGAAGCGCCGCGGGCTCGAGCCCACGGATCGCACGGCGGACGGGCCGCTGGCCTACCTTCATGCCGTTCGCGAATCGCGTGGCGATCGCATCGTGGTGATCGGCCGTCACGTTGCGGGCCCCGTGATCGCGGCCGAGCTGTCGCAGATGCTCGGCGTGGCCGGCCGTTACGCAGAGGTCGACCTCGAGGACACTACCGTCGCCGCCACCGCGCACGAGATCGCGGCCGACGGTACGCGCTCCCCCGACGAGGACCTCGACTCCCTTGTGCAAGAGCTGTGCGCCGAGTGGTTCGAAGATCGCAAGCACCTCGGCGAGGCGCACCACGATCTCGTGGCCGCGTGTCTCGGCCTCAACGGCGACTCTCCCGAAGGCGGCATTTCTCGACGCGGGTTCTCCTCGGTGAGCCCTCCCCGCGCTCGCTCCGCCTCGCCAAATCTCGGTTACAAGGCCACCATCGCTTCGACCGGTGAGCGCTTTTGCTCTTCGCTAGTGCAGGCCTCGTCCTGGACAGCCCGCAGGGCTCCCCGCCCCGAGGTACGTGGACGCTGATTTCGAGACGCGCAACCGGTTATTCTCTCGCCCGCCGCCATGTCGTACGAGCAGCTTCCTCCGATCGCACGCAGCATTTCCGCGGACATCACCAACTTCTCGCTTACCGCCGCGCTGGCGCGGTTGGACGATGCCAACGACGGCGGCGGGCTGTCGCCCGTGCAAAACGGCACCCTCCGAGCGCGTGCGCTATTAGGGCTTGAGCGCTGGCGCGCCGCGTACGATCTGCTGCAGTCCATCCGCGAGCGCCGCGATCTCAATGCCGCGGAGCGGATCGAAGTGCAGGTGTTGAGTGCGCACGTGCTCCGATCGGCTTCGGCTTCGGTGGACTTCGCGCTGGAGCTGGCGCTAGCCGCCGCGCAAGGCGCCGGGCGAGCGGGCGCGCCGGAGCTCGGGGTGCGGGCTCATCTTGAAGCGGCGCGATTGTTCGCGCGCAAGCGCTGCCGGGCGCTTGGCGACAAAGCGGTGGCGGCAGCTGCCGAGCTAGCGGTGCTTCCCGCGCTCGTTGCAGCGACGCGCGGTGATCTTCTCGTCACGTTCGACGAGCGACCCGCCGCACGCGATGCCTATGAAGCGGCCGCCGCCGCGCCTGCCGACGCGGTTGCGACCGAGCGCGCACACGCCGAACGCCTCTCGCGGCTTGGCCTCGCCCGGCTGCAAGTGATCCTCGGCGAGTTCGATACCGCCGCGAGCACGCTGGCGTCTCTGCCAAAACCGGCGGCGCAGGACATCGCGCCGCGTCGCGCCAGCTGGCGGCTGCACGCGGCGCGAGCGGATTGGCCCGCGGTGGCCGGCGTGCTCGCTGAAATCATCGACATCTCGCCCGACGGTGACAACGCGCGGTCTCTGCAACTCGAGCGAGCCTCGGCACTCTACCGGGCCGGCGATTTCGATGCGGCGCGCTCGGCGTGGACGCAGATCGCCGCCGCAACCAACGACTGGGCGTCAAAGATCGCGACGCGCGCACTCGGCAAACTCGACGGCCCGGCGCACCGTCGTGCCCGCCTGCATGCCTTTCCGTCGGTGACGCAGCTTCGCAACCACTGCGGCCCGGCATCGGTCGAGTTGTGCATGCGCTTTTTCGGCACCACCGCCGAACAAATCGAGATCGCCCGCGAAATCAAACAACCCGACGGTGGGACGCCGGTTCACCGCATGCGCCAGTACATGACGGCGGCGGGATTCCACACCCGGCGGATCGAGGCCGATCTCGACCACCTACGCGCCATCCTCGATCGCGGAATCCCGGTCATCGTCGAGGAGGACTACTCGACGTCGCGCCACGTCGCGGTTGCGATCGGCTACGACGACCGGCGCGAGATCCTCGAGGTCCAGGATCCAATGACGCACGAGGTGCGGGAGACCAGCTACGACGAGTTGCCCAAGCTGCGCGAGTTCTCGAACCACGGCGCGCTGGTGGCGGTTCCCGGCGATCGTGCCGACCTCATCGCGGCGCTCGACGAGGCCGGCGCCGTCGAGTGCGACTACATCACGACGACCGATCTCGCCTGGGAAGCCCACGACCAAAAGCGCGGCGACGATGCAGATCGCCTGGTCGCCGAGGCGATCGCACAACACGAGGCATACGAGCTCGCGTGGGTCTTGCGGTTCGTCCGCGCCGATGCGCGCCGCTATGATCAACCGGGTCGTGACAGCGAGGCCGCTCTCGCCGAGGTGCTCGACGCGATCTTGCGGCTGTGGCCCAACGACGAGTGGCCGCAGCAATACCTCGGTCGCGTGCGCGACTCGCAGGACCGACTCGAGGAGGCGCTGGCTGCGTTCGAGCGCGCCCGCGATCGAGACCCCGACGATCCGAGCAACTGGTGCTGGATCGCCGACTGTCGGATCCGCATGAACGACCGGCAGGCCGCACGCAAAGCGCTCGAGGAAGCGTTGCGCCGCGATCCCAGCCACACCCGCTCAAACGAGAATCTCGCCGATGTGGCGTTCGGGTTCGGCGATCAGTCGCTGGCTAAGATCCTCAACGACTGCGCGCTCGAGCTCTCACCCAGCAACGCGTTCAACTGGTACGTGCGCGGGCGGATCCTCGGTGCCACCGACGACCTCGGCGACTCGATCGCGGCCTACGACCGCGCCTTGGAGCTGCGCCCGGACGCCCCGGGCTTCGCCGTCGGCCGCGCGCGCGTGATGGCCCGGGCGGGCCGTGTCGATGATGCGATCACCAGCCTCGAAACGCTGCGCGCCAAGCGACCCGAAGACGCGCATCTCATGACCGACCTCGCCGACCTCGCGTACAACCACGAGCGCTACGAAGTGTGTTTGGCGGTGTGCGACCAGCTTGCGGCGCTGGACCCCGCGACCGCCACGCCGCTAGCGATCGGCGGCGCCGCCCGGTGCATGAAGGGTGAGCTCGACGCCGGCCTCGCCCAGCTTCGTGCCGCGCTCACTCGCCGGCCGACTTACGCATGGGCGCATCGGGAGATGGCGCGGGCGCTCGCGGGCGCTTCGCGTTGGGATGAAGCGATCTCCGCCAGCGCGGCCAACCTCGGTCTTAACAACGGCCCGGATGCGGTGTACCGATTTGGCGACACGCTCGTTGCCGCCGGCCACACTCACGATGGCGTGGGCTACCTTCGCCGAGCTGCGCGATCGGGCGAACTTACCGAGACTCAACTCGACCGCGTAGCGACGACGGTCTTCGAACACAACGGCGGCGGTGCGGCACACGATCTCTTTGGCTCGCTCGCCAAAGAGCACCCGCGCGACCTCGGGATCGCGCGGGCTCACGTCGCTCTACTCCTGGAAAAACTGTGGGCGCCCGGCGCGGCGACGGCACCGTTGTCGCACCTCAGCGAACTCGAGCGGGACTCGCCCTGGGTGTTGGCCGATCAAGCCGACGCGCTGATGCACCGCTCGATCGACGACGAACCTCGCGGCGAAGCGTTGTTCGAGCGGGCGATTGCAGCCGGCCCCGGGCTGGTGGCACCGCGACGATGGTACGCGCGCTGCCTCAACACGCGCGGCCGGTTCGCCGCCGCACTGGACGTGCTCACGCCACTACCGGACACGGCCGAGACCCTCGCCGATCGCGTGCATGCGTTATTGGGGCTGGGCCGCGAGCCCGAGGCAACCGCGGCGATCGAGCGGTGGTTCGCGAGCCTGCCGGTCGGAACGCCCGAGGCGCGGCGCCAGCCCCTGCTCTATCAGATCGCCTACGCCAATCGGCGATGGGACGAGTGCCTCACGTTGGCCAGCGCGCTCGCAGCCGGAGCCGGAGAGTTAGACGACGACGGCAAGCTCGGGCGGTGGGAAGCCGCGCGCTTCGAGTGCTTGATTGAGCTAGGCCGCCACGATGAAGCACTGGCGTTTGGCACCGCCCAGTGCGGCACCGCCGCCGAGTTCGGTCGGCTGGCATACACCGCGCTGGCGTCACGAGGGGTTGCCGTCGCACGACAACTCGCCGAGCGCGGCCACGCGCTCGCCCCCAACGAGGCCAACTGCTTGACGACGCTCGCGCGGCTGGCAGACATCGACGGCGATCTCGATCGCGCCGACGAACTCTGGCGGGGTCTCAAACAGCTCAGCACGTGGCACATCCACGACGAGAATCTCGGCCGACTCGCGATGTCCCGCGGCGATTTTGTCGCGGCACAGGTTCACGTGGACCCGGCCGTGGCGTGCGGACACACTTGCCCGGTCGCATGGCGGCACCGCGCAGAGCTCGCGTTGTTGCAGGGCGACCGACCGCGGGCACTCGCCGCAGCTGAGCGCGCGTGGGCGTGTCTGCAGCTCGAGCTGCGTCCGTGCTCGCCAGCGCTCGAGGGCCTACTCGCCGGGCTCCGCGGCGAAGTCGACGTCAGCGAGGAGAAACTCCGCGCGGCGCTCGACCGCGCCGAGTCGGCGTCCGATCGAGCACTGATCGAGCGCGTCGCCGCGGCGCTTGCGGCCTGACCGCCGATCGCGATGGCCTCAGCCCGTACGCTGTGCTCCACCCTTCACGCCCGGGAACCACGAGCGCGAGCTCGTGGCCGACGCACCTACGAGGGCGTGCAACTGATCCGCACGTCGTCCGCGTGGTAGGACCGCGTCCCGAAGCTGCCTCGGGTGCGGATCTCTACGTGGTACATCGTCTCGCCGTCGACAGAGAACCCGAGCGTTGCGTCGGCGTAGCCATCGACAGGCGGAGAAACGCCACCCTCGCCACGGTTGTCGATGTCGACCTCCGCCACGAGATCCAACGGAAACGGAAGTGCGGGGGCGCGGACGCGGACCTGACCGAAGTCGGTGAACTCGGAGCTCTCGTTGGAATCGCCGACCGCGACGATTACGGTGCACGTCCCCGGCGGCGGCAGGAACGGGCTCGAACTTACGGTCCGGGCGCCGACGATCCTCGCGTTCGTCGATTCCAGCCACAGCGCCCGCACACCGTCGGGAGCGGTGGTTTGCCCCGCCCCGACGACCGCGACGGACGCAAGTCCTCCGATGTCGTCGAGCACCGTCCAACCGGGAACATCACCAAAGCCGGCCGGCACTTCCTCGAACGAAGGATTGAGCACGGCGTCGGCGGGCGGTGGCAAGCACAACGCGTTGTTCTCGGGATCCAAGGCGAATGCCTCCGGACATTGCGTATCGGCACAGGACGCCGCGAGCGCTGTCTCGCAGTCGAAGTCGAGGACTCCACACCCGCAGTCACAGACACTGTCGCCGAACGAGGCCGCGCTGCACTCCCACTCCGATGGGACCTCCGGGACGTCCGTGCAGACGACCGTCTGCCCAGGATCGAGGGCTTGGCCGTCGGGGCACAGGGCGTAGGCACACTCCGAGAGCTCGGCGGACTCACAGTCGACGTCGACGACACCACAACCGCACTGACAGATCTCATCGCCATAGAATTGGCTCCCGCAAGTCCACTCGGGCGGCGGACACGGCGGGAGGCCGTCGCCACCGCAGACCTCAGTATCGCCGCCGGTGGTCGAGCCAGACTCCGCAGCGGACGACGTGTCCACATCTGCGGTCGCGTCGGCCTCTCCCGTCGACGGCTCACCAGTACTCGTGGAGGTAGCATCGCCATCGGTCGCAGGGTCCGAGCCCGCGGCCCCGACCGTGCCGGACTCGCACGCCGTGACCGCCGAGACGAGGACGAGCGCTAGGTAGAGCACGGGTGGTTCCGTCTTCGCTGGCATCGCCGAACACAAGTCGTCCACTGCGGTTCGGTTCGTCCCACGTGCAGTGAGCTCACTCTCATGACGAAGCCCGTCCCCTGGCGCTGTTCCGGCCTCGGGGCTTTCGCTATATGCCGCTACTTCACTCCGAGAGCCAGCGCTCCACCCGGGCGGCCTGTTTAGCATTGCCGTCGGTTCGGTGTGCTCGCAGCGCTGCTTCGGCGAGCTCGCGAACGCGGGTCGCATCGGCGCCGGAGGCAGCCAGCGCACGCGCCAAGCCGAATCTAGCCGCGGCCTCTCGCGGTTGCACTCCGGGGTGACGCTCGAAGATCGCGACGGCGCGCTCGAGTAGCTCGACCGTATGAAGCTCGCCGAGATCCAACTCGAGGGCGAGATTGGTGAGCGCCCGCGCCACCTCGGGGTGGTCGGGTCCCAGCGCGGTCTCTCGGATCGCCAAGACTCGGCGAGAGATCGCGACGAATCGCGTCGGATCCTTTTCGAGGGCGGCGAGATTGGTCAACGAGATGGCCACATCCGGATGGTCGGGCCCCAACGCCGACTCGCGAGCGGCCAGCCCTCGCTCGATCAGCGTCCGCCCACGCTCGCGATCACCTGCCTGCACAAGCAGGACACCGAGGTCGTTGAGGCTGTCGGCCACGTCGCGGTGCCTCGGGCCGAGCGCGCGCTCCCGGATCGCGAGGGCTCGCTGGTGGAGCTCCGCCGCCGTCTTGTGATCGTGCATGTCCTGGTAGACGACGGCGAGGTTGGAGAGAGAGGTCGCCACGGTCGGGTGGTCGGGTCCGAAGCGTTTCTCGCGAATGGCAAGAGCTCGCTCGTGGAGTTCCCGCGCCTCGGCGTGGTATCCATCGCGTTTGTAGCCGATCGCCAGGTTGTTGAGTGAAGTGGCCACGCGGGGGTGATCGGCGCCGAGGCTGCGCTCCTCGATCGCGAGGGCGCGCCTCGCCAACGCCCGCCCCTCCACGGCGTGGCCGGTCTTGTCGAGCACCGTCGCCAGGTTGGCCAGCGCCGGGGCGACATCGGGATGCTCGGGCCCCAGGTTGCGCTCTTGGATCTCGACGATCCGCTCAAGGGTCGATCGTGCGCGCGCATAGTCCGCCATCTCGTAGTCGATGGTCGCGAGGTTGAGCAGCGCGATCGTCACCTCGGGATGGTCCTCGCCGAACAGATCCGTCGCGATCTGCCGCGCTCGCTCGTGTGCGGCACGGGCTTCGTCGTACTCGCCGGCGTGCTCGTGCAGCACACCAAGGTTGTTGAACAGGGCACCCGCGCGAGGTCCCGCAGCGTCGCCAGCGCGCTCCAGCGCGACCCTGGCGTGCCTCCCCCACGCGATTCCGTTGTCCTGGTCATGTCGCTCGACGCTAACCGCCACCAAGACCGATGCGGCATCGGCCGCGGTGTTCCAATCGGCCATGCGCACGGCTTCGAAGTAAGCGGTCATCGCCTCCGTCCATGCGTCGTCGTAGGCCGCAGAGACCCGAAGGAACGATGCTTCCACAACACGCGCAGCCGCGACCAGCGGTGGCCATCCGAGCGCCACCGCATCGGCGACTGCCTCGCGCGACAGAGGCACCCCCGCCTCGTAGGAACCGGCCGCGTACCTGCCGGCCAGCCCGGCGAGTCGCTCGCGGAGCGCCCGTATTGTGTCGCGGCGTTCCGCGGGAACCGCGGGCAACCGATCCAACACCGCCGGATCGCGGCAGCGGCCCACGTCCGACAGTCTGGAAGCCGCCTTGAGAGCTCGGTTGGTCGTATCCCGATCGGCTACGGTGAAGACGCGGGCGAGGGCCTCGAGCTCGAAGCGTCGATCCTCAAGGCACCACAGGGAGCGTTCGAGCTGGTCTTCGTCCCAGCGTTCGCGGACGTCGTGATCGAGACATGCTTCCACTGCGGCGTGCCGCCATTGCTCGGCTCGGGCATCGAAGACCTCGACCACCGCGTGAGCCGTAGCTTCTGCGTGGGGAACATCGGTCGCCCGCAGTCCTTCCACCAACCGCTGGCGTGTGTCCTCGTTCCAAAACTCGGCGACGGCACGACCTCGTTCTTGGCAGCCCCACTCTCGCTGACGCTGTGCAAGCTCGGCGGCCCCCATCGACGTACCGACGACGAGCAGCGCAGCGCCAGCCCACAGCACCCTCGCTCTCCTTCGGACCCGGGATTGGCCGCGCTCCAGCTCGCGGAGCAACGACACCATCGTCGGCCACCGATCCGAGGCCACGGGCGCCGCTCCGCGCCGCACCACGACCGACAACCACTTCGGCACGCGGTGCTGCCGGGACAGCGCTTCTTGGAACGTCACGCAGTACGCGAACTGATCCGAACGGGCGTCTGCCGGTTGTCCACGAAGACACTCGGGGGCCATGTACGCCGGCGTCCCGGCCAGCGCAGTGGTCGCCCGAGAGCCTCTCGGCGTCCCCGGCTCCCGCGCATCCGCGTGCTCGTCGGCGCGCTCGATCTCCACCGAGCGCGCCAAACCGAAGTCCATGACGCGAACCCGTCCGTCGTCGCCGATCATCACGTTCTCGGGTTTGAAGTCGCGATGCACGAGCCCCGCAGCATGAGCACGGGCCAGCCCGCGCCCGGCGTCGAGCATCACCGCGAACACCTCCGACCAGCGGTGGGTCGCGTTGAGCCAGACGCGCAAGGTACTGCCTTGGACGAACTCCATCGCGATCCACACGCGATCGTCGACGGTTCCGACATCGTAGACCGGTACAACGTTGGGATCCGACAGTTTGGCGAGTGCCTGCCCTTCACTCAGCAGTCGGCGATCGTCGATCGACGGTTGCTGCGCCGGTGGATCGAGCACCTTGATCGCGACCTTACGATTGAGCTCGGGATCGTACGCGGCGTAGACCACCCCCATCGCGCCGGCACCGATGGGCCCCAGGACAACGTATCGACCGACTTGTGGGGATCGGCGGGTCTCGCCGAGCAGCCGAGCACCCAGTTCGGCCCGTAGTCGCCGACGCTCGATGCCATCGTCCTGGGGACGCGCTGATGCCAAGCGCGCGCCGAGGGGCCTCATGTCGCGCATGACGTCCGATGGTACCATGGGGTGCTTGGCCGACGATCTCGCACTATTGGACGCCTGGCTCGGTGGCGATCGCGATGCCGCGGGTGAACTGCTCGACCGCCACATCGAGGGTCTGTCGCGATTTCTTCGGGGCAAGGTGACAGGCGACGTCGACGACCATATCCAGGAGGTCTTCACGCGCTGCCTCGCGCGTCGGCAGAGCCTCGAGTCGGGCTCCAGCTTCCGCGCCTACTTGTTCGCCGTGGCGCGAAATCTGGTCTGCGAGCAATTTCGCACGATGGCACGACAGCCGGTCGACACCGCCTTGGTTTCGGTCGCCGACCTCTCGCCCAACGCGAGCGCGGTGTTGCGTCGAGCGGACGATCGTCGGTTGCTCCTCGATGCCTTGAGTCGGATTCCCATCGATTCGCAGCTCACCCTCGAGCTCTACTACTGGGAGAACCTCAGCGTCGACGAGATGGCTCGCGTGTTCGAGGTCCCGGCGGGAACGATCAAGAGCCGCCTCCACCGCGCACGGTCGCAGCTCCGACAACAACTCGAGACGCTCGGCGAAGGGCACCCAGAGCTCTCGGCCTCGCTCGAGTGCCTCGACGAATGGAACCGATCGCCGATCCGCGACCAATGATGACGCGCGCTGGGGCGGTGGAGCCAAGGTCGAACGTGGCGCGCTGACGGATCGAGGCTTCGTCTCGGGCACGCGCGTTCGCGGTCATCGCAGCCCGCCGCGCCGAGCCTTCGACACGCTGACCTCGCGCGCGTTACCCTGTGCCCCGAACCCCCTCCCGCGCTCGTTCCGCGGCGCCAAATCCCGCTTACAAGCCCTCAAGCGCCGCGAAGCGCGACGACTGGTGGCAGCGCGCCGTGAACGAAGCCAACGCGGCCTCGATCGACGTGTTGCAGGCGCACTGCACTCACGCCTACGCTCGCACGCGATGGGACTGCTCCACCGCATCTACGCCGACGCCGCGCCGCGCGTGTGGGACACCGAGTCGCGCCTGCTGCACGCGTTCGCCCGCCCGCGCGCACCCGTCGCGGTGCAGTGGCTGGTCACGGCGGCCTGCGATCTGCACTGTCCGCACTGCTACAGCGGCGCCGGACGGCGGGTGCACGGCGAGCTCGATACTCGCGAGGCCAAGCAACTCTTGATCGACGAGCTCGTCGCGCTCGGGCGCCCGATGCTGGTGCTCGCCGGCGGCGAGCTGCTGCTGCGCCGCGACATCGGCGAGCTCATCGAGTACGCGTCCGCTTGCGGTCTGCAGTATGCGATCCACACCCACGGCGGACACGTGCCGCGCTTCGCCGAGCTGTTCGCGCGGCATCCACCGGCGCTCGCGGCGATCAGCCTCGACGGTGATCGCGAGCTGCACGATGGTTTCCGCGGCAAGGACGGTAGCTTCGAGGCCGCACTCGCGGCCATTCGGATCCTGCGCGAGGCCGGCTGCCGCGAGGTGGTCGCCGGCACGACGATCACACGCGACAACGCCGATCGCTTGGTCGAGATGTTCGCGCTGGTCGAGCGCAGCGGTGCGCACTCGTGGGGGCTACACCTGTTCGCGCCCGAGGGGCGCGGGGCCGAGCACCGCGCGCTGCTGCCTTCGCCGACCCAGCTGCGTCGCGTGGTGGAGTTCGCGCGGCGCCGACGACCGCGCTTTCCGATCGAGCTGTGCAACGAGTGGGGCGGCGCCGGTGCCGACGACATCTACCTGCGCGAGCATCGCTTCGCCTGTGGCGCGGGGCGGATCTCGTGCGTGATCTCGCCGGCGGGCGAGGTCTTGCCCTGCACCACCACGGATCTGTCGCAGAGCGAGGGCAACCTGCGCGAGCGGCCGTTGCGCGAGCTCTGGTCGCGTGGGTTCTCGCGCTTTCGCGCCGCCGACGGCAGCTCCGAACTCGACCCCAACACGTGCTGGCTGCAGAGCCGCAACGGCGTCGACGTGCGCACTGACGCGTTCAACCTACCGGTGGTCGCCGCCACGATCCCACTCGAGCGCCTGCCGTGGCGCTGGCTGCAGCGACGCGCCGAGACCCGCACGCGCGCGCCAAGCCTCGCCTCGGCGCGCGTGCTCGAGGCTGCGCGCCACGCCGCGATCGGGCTAGCAGGGTGCGGAAGAACGCGAAGCGTTCTTCCGGACACCCTGCTCCGTG
>CADEGN010000062.1:6053-33523 GCA_902826865.1 uncultured Myxococcales bacterium | reverse complement strand
GGGTGCCCGCCCCCGCGCGTCCACGCGCGGGGGCCCGCGCACGCGGCCAGGTAGCCCCCGGCCCTGCCACGACGGGAGGCGGCCATCGCCAGTAGATCGGCCGCGCCGGTCGCGGGCGGGGACTCAAGGGCCCGAGCGATTCGCGCCAAGCTGGGACTGGTGGGTGCGTCCGAGAAGTCCGCAGCGCCGCATCCCTCGGGCACGGGCAGTTCGGAAGATAGCCCGTCTTCGAGCCTGTGCCCCGCGCGTGCGTCTTCGATCGTGACGGTCAGCAGCGTGAGCGTGGCGGCATCGAGATCTGCCGCGCGGGCCGCCAACGCTGCGCTTGCCGCCTCTGGGTCCTGGCGTGCGAGGCCGTAGATGTCGAGATCCGCGAACCGACGCCAGCGAGGAACGTGGTGTTTCGCCGGGGTACTCGGATCGCTGGCGGCGGTGACCCATTGACGATCGAATCCATCACTCTTCGCCAACAGCGGTCTCAGTTGTTCGCGCTCGCGCGACGGGACCATCGGATCGAGATGGTTGGCGTGCAGACAGAGTTCGGGGTCCGCACGTTCGGCTCGGCATACGTCGAGCAGTCGGCCGTCGGTAGGATCCGCCGCGGCGACCCGGCGCCGCGCCCGACGCAACGCGCGGCCGCGAACCCGCCGATCCAGCACAGAGCGACGAAACCACTGCGGCGAGACGACGGAGTGGTTGCTCGCGACCAAGCGTCGCCGCGCGTCGCGCCCAAGCGTGCGAAGATCCGCCACGCTGCTCGGATCATCGAGGGTCGCGATCACCCCGTCTGTTTGCGCCGAGCCCTTGTGCTTGCGTCGCCAGGCGACAAACACGTCTGGCTGGCCGAGCATCGCCGAAACAAGCGCGTGGAGAGCATCGCGAAGCAACACCGTGTCGCGGTCGTCGCTTGCGAACCGCAAAAGTGGCATCGCGTCGGCGCCCATGTCGACGGCGAGCAGTGCGGTCGCGAGAGCCAACCGCAGGCTGTGGTTGTCTCGCCGAGCGATTCGCAGTTGCAGGCGAGCGATGATCGCCGGCTCCGAGACCGAGTAGGCAACGTCACGCCACAACTCAGGGTCGACAGGGACGCGCCCGGCGGACACCTCACGATCGACGAGCAGCAGCGCGCGGGCATGCAGATCCCACGCGTCAACTTCGAGCACTTCACGGGCATGGTGGCGGAGCGAGTCGATCGGCTCGCCCTCAGCCAGCGCGGTATCGAAGCGTTGACGCCGCAGCGATAGGTTGCGATGGCGTCGCGGTACGTCGTCGTAGATCTCGCGCCAGGTCGGCGTCGCGCTCCAATCGAGCACTCCGAGCCCCGCCGCTCGCTGGTGTGCGCGCGGCGATCGGATGAGCTGCTGCGCGGTATCCAGAGAGAGCGGTGCTTCGTCGAGCCACCTGTCGAGGCGAGCACGATGTCTCGCTGGACGAGGCGCGCCAAGAATCGCCTCGACGATTTCGCCGCCCCGTCGATCACGCTGGGCCAGGCGGATCGTCTGACGCGTGGCGGCGCGCCAGTCTCGGAGCGTGCGGCGCTTTTGCGCGGCTGTGCCCCCGGCGGCCGCGACCGCGTGGGTGAGGCGAGCATCTTGCTGTTGCGCGCGCGCAAGGGCAATCGCGCCTTCATGGTCCCCCTGGCGCGCGAGGCCGCGCGGGGTGGCGAGGAGCGCCCCGTCGATGCCCTCTTTGTCCACGTGGCCGAGGCCGCGGCGCTGGCCAACCGCGCACGCCACCATCGCGAGCACCAGCAGCAGTGGCGCGAAGAGATCGGCACGGCACGCTCTCACACTGCGCACGGACATGGTCGTGATCGGTCCTGCCTGCGAAGATGCGCCGGAGCCTCCCCGGGTGCACGTGACCGCGAGCACCAGGGCGTGAGCTTGCGCCCAACTTCTGCTGCAAAGGGTGGGTCGCGGGCGGGGTCTCGCGACGGCCCGGCGTCGATTGGTCAGCCGCGGGACGAACTCGGCAGCAGGTCAATCGTTCGCTCGACCTCGTCGGTGTCCACTTCCGTGTCTTGGCCGACCTCGCGACCGACAACGCAGGCGTAGAACCGCCCGTCGCGGTCGGCCAGGTGCTTCATGAGGGCGCAATAGCGATTCGGGGGCTGCAGCACCACGCACGCGCCGGCGGGTTCGAGCCAGAGCATGCCGTGAAGCAGCCCACTGCCTTCAACCCCGACGATCATCTTCGCGCCCGCACAGGCCCGCATCACCGCCTCGAGATCGAGCGCTATCGGATCGATGACTCTGAGGCCGCGGGTCTGGGCGAGGCGGTCGGCGAGCTCGCGCTCACCGCGGAACACGCGACGTTGGCCCGACGTACCGCGGAGGATGAACACTCCAGGGTGTGGTGGGGCGACGAACCTCGGCGCGAGCTTCTCGCGCATGGCGGCCCACCGTCGCGCTTTGTGGCCGTTTTGGCCGAGGTCATCATAGACGACGAGCTTGCGGACGAACGCGCGGCGGATCCTGGCCGGGCGCATCTCCAACCACCGTTCATAGTCTCGGGCGTGGTCACTAATTGGCCGGGCGGTGTCGACGGGAACGCCGTCGGTTTCCGCCAAAGCGTACGTGCAGCAGTCGTCCATCAGCCACGATCCGAAGTACACGTTGCCGCCCGGAGATCCATAGAGCGCGCCACTGTCGATCTCGACGTCGACCGTCACGTGCGGAAGTCGACGGGTGCGTGGGCGAAGGTGATGGGCCGCGCCACGGGCGTACACGACCCCGTCGATGATCCACGCGTTCTCGAGCAGGAGCGCTCGGGTGGCCCCGTGAATCGTCGGCACGCCGCCGTACATCTCCGGGAATGGATCACGGGCACTGAAGATGGTGGCGCGCACGCGCTCGAGCTGGCCGGGCAAGCAGAAGCCGCGCGGGATCGTGGCCTGCTCGGCCGGAGCGATCTCCCATGTGCGGGTAGCCACCGACTCCAGGGGCGGCGCCGCGTCTTTTCGCAGGCGACCGCGCACGATGTTCGCCCAGGGCTGCAGCGTGAGTCTCACGGGGTTTCCTTCGCCCCGGGGCGACGCAATCGCGGGGCTGCCCGTGCCCACGCGCACTCGGCAAGCAAACGCAGCTGCGCATCTTCAAGGTCGCTCGGCAGCGACGCGAGGTCCAGCTCACGTGGGTCGCGTCCGGTGAGGATCGCAAACGTCGTCATTGCGCTGGCGGTCATGCCGGCGGCGTTGGGGTGGAGGTCGCCTTCGGGGCGTTCGGCGTCGCTCGTGAGCCAGTGGGTGGTTTTCCCGTCGGGCGGTGTGCGCCCACAGTCGGCGTAGACGAGCCCGACCGGAATCACCGGGATCTGCAGTTCGCGCCCGATGGTTTCGTACGCTTCGGCGAGCTCGCGGATGAACGGCCGGAAGCTGAACTCCCAGGTCATGAACAACGCCGTGTGGGCGCCGGCGGAGCGTACGTCCTGATCGAACGCTCGCACGGCGGCGAAGAAGGCCTCGCGATTGTCGACGGGCTCGAACTCAAATCCTTGGAGCACGAACACTTTGTAGCGCCCCGAAGCGAGCGCTGTGCGTACGCCGGGCCGAGGAAGCAGGGCAGCGAGGGGCGTCTCGCCGGGTACGATCTCCGCACCGACGTCGATCCGTACCGGGGGCGCGGCGACTTGGCCGAGGGTTGCGAAGGCATCGGGCAAGCGCCGCCCGTCCCAGTCAAGAAAGCTGTTGCCGACGAAGAACACAGCGTCGCCGTCGCCGAGCAGCGGGGCGAAGCGCAGCGGTGCGCCAGCGCCAGGCTCACCACACGCGGCGAGGGTGGCCAGCAGCGGCACGACGAGCACCTGGCTTCTGCGGGCGGCGCACACAAACTCGAGGGGACCGTAGCAATCGAATCCACCGCCGGGCAAGCCGCGTTCTCTGGCGACCCGGTCGTCTGGATCGCCCCCGCCCGGTGCGATCGGGAACCCCGCTCCCGGAGTCGCTGAACGCTTCGCCCGCCGCGTGGTTTCTTGACCGCGTTCGTTCTGCCGGTCCGAGCGTGACTTTGGGGTCCAGCGTCCCTGCCTGCCCCCGGCCGGCCGACCGTGCTAGCTATTGCAAGGGTCGGGAACTTCGGCGCAGTGCCGCGCGTGAACCGGCAGCGGAGCAGAGCTTGCTCCAGGGATGGCCTGCGAATGTCCCGTCGAAGGGTCGGCGTTGTTGCGCTCGTGCTCGGATTGTTGGCGGCGCTGCTCCTGTGGCCGCGAGATCGTGAGTCGGGCACCGCGGCCGATGCGAAGGCGGTCGCTGGCATAGGCCCGCAGGCCCATGGCGCCCGACCGATCGGTGCCGAGACAGAAGGCGACGCCGGCGGGAGTTCGAAACTGCCGTGGAATCGACCGGGTACATCGATCTCGGGTCGAGTGGTCGACGAGACCAACAAGCCGATCGCCCAGGCCGAGGTCTGCGCCCTGGTGCTCGGCAGTCGACTGCCGAGCCATCTCGAGCGCCGGCCGGTGTGCTCGCAGAGCGGCACGGACGGCAAGTACCGGATCGCTGAGCTGCCGCCGATGAGGGTGGGCGTGGTGGCGAGCGCGCCCACGTTCCAGCCTGGTCACTACGACGCACCCGGCAACCACGACCACGTCGATCTGCACAAAGGCGAGGCGAGACAAGGCGTCGACATCGTGCTCAAGGGCGGCGGCGTCCTGGTGAAGGGCGTGGTGAAGGACATCGCCGGCGGGGTGATCGAGGGCGCGAGCATCAAGAGCCATCACGGATGGGGCTGGGACGGCGTTGACGGAGCCTCATTTGCAAAGAGCGACGACAAGGGCGAGTTCACGATGTGGGTGGCGCCGGGCAGGCTGAACGTGGTCGCGAGCGCCGAGGGGTACGCCGACGGTCACAAGTTGGGCGACGCACCCGGCTACACGTTCGAGGTCCTGCTCACGCCCGAGTCGGTGATTGCCGGACGAGTGGTGCGCGCCAAGGACGGCCAACCGGTCGCCGACGCCTACGTCACCCTCGACGCGGGGGGCTGGGGCGGCGGCCGTACGTACAGCGCCGCGGACGGCACGTTCCGGCTGGATCGCCTCGAGCCCGGTCGCTACAAGCCGGTGGCCCGGACGGCGGAGAGCTACGGGCAGATCGCCGAGACATCCGCCTCGGCCTCGGAGAGTCCCTCGAGGGGGTTGAGATATCGGTGCACCCGATGGCGGCGTTGCGCGGCCGCATCGTGCTCGCCGGTGAAAAAGACGCGGCCTGCGAGCAGGGCTCGGTGTTCGCCCGCGGCAAGATCTCGCAGCGCGGCGCGTGGGACGAAACTGAACACAACGGCGAGATCGAGATCCTGGGCCTCGAGCCCGATACCTACGAGGTCACCGTTCACTGCGATGGCTTCGTGGCGGCGGCAACATACCCGGACGTCGTCATCGCCGAAGCGAGTGTCGAAGCGCAGGTGTGGGAAGTCAGGCAGGGTCTTGTGGTGCGCGGCCGCGTCGTCGATCAAGACGGCAAGCCGATCGAGGGCGCTATTGCGTTCGCACGACCGGTGGGCACCTTCGCGCGTGCGCAACAGACGCTCGCGGGCCAGCGTACCGACGGCACCGGCCGCTTCGAAGCGGCCGGGCTCATCGCGGGCGACTACGAGTTGCATGCCGAGCACGACGAGTACTTGACCCCCGAGACGCCGCCGAAGGTCACGCTCGCCGACGGGCAGCCACCCGAAGATGTGCGCGTCGAGCTCGAGGCCGGCGGCACGATCACGGGCCGGGTGATCGACGCGCGCAAGCGGCCGGTGCCCGGCGCCACGGTGCGCGTGATGGGCAAGGATTCCTGGGGCGGGAGCCAGGCGCATGCCGGCGACGACGGCACGTTCACGCTCAAGGCAGTGCGCCCGGCGAATGATGTGCGCATCGTGGCGCAGCGCGGTTGGTGGGAAGACATGCGTGCCCCGGGCACGACCGACGACGCGATCCAGGGCGAGCGCATCGATGTGCGCGCCGGCGAGACGAGTACCGTCGAGATCCTCGTTGCGGAGCAGTTCGGCAAGATCCGTGGAAAGGTCGTCGACGCGGACGGCGGACCGGTCGACGACGCGTTCGTTCACACCGTGCGAGAGAGCGACAGCGCGGCCGCAAACGCCGGCGCCGCGCGTGCGAACGTGCGGTGGGGCCAGTGGGCTCGCACGCCGACGCTCACCGAGCAGGATGGGTCGTTCGAGCTCGACAAGCTCGAGGTTGGCCGACACACGGTCATGGCGATGCGCAAGGGCGGCGGCGAAGGCGTGGTCGAGCACATCGAGACCGGGTCGAGCGGTGTGACGATCCGACTCGGGCAGGGCGGTACGATCTCCGGGAAAGTCGCGCTGTCGTCGGGTGGCGCGCCGAGGCGTTTCTCGATCTCCGTTCAGGATCGCCGTCAGGGCGTGTCCCGCGACGAGGACTTCTTCGCGACCGGCGGTGAGTTCAGGATCGCCGACCTGCCGGCCGGCAAGTATACGGTTGGTGCGTCCGCAACGGAGGGATCGACTGACACGACCGTCGAACTCGCCGAAGGCGGGAAGGCCGGCGGCATCGCGCTCGTGCTCACGGCGAAGGTCGACGTCACCGGCACGATCGTCGATCTGGCGACGGGTGAGCCGGTGCCGGGCATGAAAGTCGTGATCGCCCCGCGCCGAGGCGGGGATTTCGCGCTCAACTTCGTTGGCGGCGGCAAGATGGACGACGTTTCCGACGAGGGCGGTAGATTCAAGGTGGCCGCGGCGCCAACGGGACCGGTGCGGGTGACGGTGGCGCCGCGCAGCTTCATGCTTGGCGGCGACGCGGATTACGGGTGGCAACATATCAGGCGTACGATCCCCGCCGGCAATGCGAGCCACGAACTCGGTCAGCTCCGCATCGCCAAGTTGCGCACGAAAACGAACGAACGCGGCGGCGATTTCGGGATTGCCCTCAAGCAGGTTGATCCCGATGCCGACGCAGAGGACATGCCGCTTGAGATCGCGGTGATCCGCCCGGGTAGCCCGGCCGCAGCGTCGGAGCTGCGGGTCGGAGACGTGATCGTCGAGGTCGACGGGCAGGACGTGACCGGCGACAATAGGTACCTCTACCATTCGCTGACCCACGTGAAGCAGGGCGACAGGGTCACGCTTGGCACCAAGGGCGGTACCAAGGTGACGCTCGTCGCCGCCAAGCCGGTCTGAGGGCGACCGGCGGAAAGCCTCGTCCGGGAGCACACGCCGCGAATCAACAGCTCCGGTCGCCCGCGTGCGCGCGGCTTTGCTAATGTCGGCAGGCGTGCGCCGCATCTGGACCTTGGCGTTGACCCTGTGCGCGACTGCCTGCTTCGCCGAGCCCCCCGGCCTGGCCGACGATGGCGGCCAGGCTTGCATGGATGGACAACAAGGCTGCCCGTGCGCCAGCGGGCGCGTGTGCCTGACGGGGCTCGAGTGCAACGCGGACGACAACTGCGTCGACCCCAGCTGCGCGGCCGGCACGGCCGATTGCACGTGCCTGCCCAGCGGCGGTTGCGACGTGGGTCTCAGTTGCCGCGACCAGCTGTGCAAGCCCACGCCTGCAACCACCAGTGGCGGGACCGAGCCGAGCGACAGCACGACGGCAGCTCAGACCACGGCTGCAATCGACTCAAGCACGAGCTTGGCGGGCAGCAGTAGCGGGACGACGCTCCCGAGCGACACCGGGCCCGTCGGCACCGGTCCTATCGAGGTGTGCAACCCGCCCTGTGCTGATGAGACGTTCTGCATCGACGGGCAGTGTGTACCAGCTGCCCCCTACGACCCGTGCTTCGACGGGCAATGCACCGACGGTGCGACGTGCGCCAATACAGGGAAGGGCTCGATGGTGTGCGTACCGGAGTGCGGTGTCGGTGGTTTTTGCCCGGAAGCGCCCCCTGGGCTGATGCCGCAGTGCCTCGACGGCGGGTGCGTCGCGCTCTGTTCCAACGGGTGTCCGCCAGGGATGGGCTGCGGAGCGTATGGCCCCTACGATATCTGCGCGTACTACTGAAGGGGGTCGGCAGTGGCCGACCCCCGCGGATCCCAGGCGCGCCGTCAACCAACGGGTGGGTTTGCCACCAAGCTTAGGCCCCCGCCCGTCATGTCCGAGTAGGTATACGGCCCGACCAGGCCCTCCACCACGACGACGACCTCGTAGGTTTCCGGATCGACTTTGTAGGCGACGCTCGCCGTCTGGTCGACGACCCACACGTATCCCTCGACGTCGATGCTAACGCCCACGGGCATGCCGCACCCGGGCAAGGCGATGGCGTCTTCGACGAGCTGCTTGGTCGCGATGTCGACCATGAGCAGGCGGCAGGGGTTGTTTCCGGCAAACCACGCACGGCCCTTGCGGTCGACCTGCACGCCGCGGGCACGGCCCTCGATGTCGGCGATCTTCTCGAAATCACCGACCAGCGGATCGAAGTGCCAGATGGCCGCCTCACAGCTGCCGATCCACATGCGGCCGTCCTGATCCAAGGCCATCCCGTAGAAGCCGAGCTCGGGTGGGGGCATGAAGTAGTCGACGGCGAGGGTCTCCGCGTCGATGCGGATCCCCGGGCCATAGTAACCGGTGACGAACAGATCTCCGTCCGCGTTAACGGCGCCACCATAGGGCCGCGGGTTGGTGCCGAAGTCCCATCCGTCGACCTCCACTTGATCGAGGATGTCGCCGGTCGCCCCGTCGAGGCGGTAGAAGATGCCAGTGTCGGCGGCGGCGTCGGTGTAGTGCCCGACCCAGACCCGCGGCATCACGGTTCCGCACTGCGAATCCACCGGTTCCCAAGCCACGGGACGCGGCCCGGCTGCGCCCAGCGCTGGAAGGGGGACGTGCCATAAGACGCACTCGTCTTGGCCCCATGCGAGGATGTCGGTTGGACCGCTCGAGGTCTCAATCGATCCGTTCGCGTTGGTGTCGACGCAGCCGTTGAGCTGAGCGGCGATTTTGGTGATCCCTCCGTTGCGGTTCGCGACCGCAACGTCGCCGTACTGGTTCACACTCGTCCGCGACGGGTCCGCGTCGGTCGTGGGTCCCGTCCGATAGCGTCCCTCCTCGACGCCGTTGAACGTGTTGACCTTCGACACGGTCCCTTCCGGCGAATTGGCGATCCAGATATAGCTGAACTCGTACTCGTCGCTCGGCGTGCCGCCCATGCAATCGCCGCCGTGGCCGGTGCCCGAGCCTTGGACGCCAACGTCGAGTAGTTCGCCCGTGGCGCTCGAGTCCACGCGAGGACCCGTCTCCGAGGCGCTCGTCGCCATCAGGCCGATGCCCGACGCGTCCGATTCGTCGACCAATTGCGGCGCGTCCACACGGGCGCACGCCGATATCCCAGCCGCCACGGCTATGCCGAGCGGCGCCCCCCTGCGCTTCCCCATTGGGCAAGTCTGAGCCGCCCTGGGGCGGGCCGCAACAGGAGTACCCGCGAGTTATCTCGAAGGCCCGGGACGCTCGAGAACAGATCCAAGTGACGCTTGCCCGCGTAGATGGGGGAGGTTCAACGATCGCCAACGTTCGGAGAACTGCGTGGAGCTTCGTCGACGATTGGGCCTCGATGGCGGCGGCGCCATCGGATTGTTGGATTCGAGCCGCCCACACCCTACAGGCGCGCTGCGCGATTCGTGTCCGTACGCACGCGGTGTGCTCGCGTCGAGGTTCCGTGGGCCCGAGTTGTAGTTGCCTCCGGGATTCCTTCCACGCGCTGTCTTGCGCGCTTGGCTTGGATCCCGGATCGACGCCCGCTGAGTTGAGTGCGAGCCCTTGCACGCTCGCTTAGGGCGGCGGCGCTGGTTCGGCGGGAGCGTCGGGTGCTGGGCCGCTCGCGGCCGGATCGGGTCGGGTGTCCGGGGCCTCGTTGCTCGGTTTCACAGCGGGCTCAGGCGTGTCTGCCGCCGGCGGTTCCTCGTCGAGTTCGGACAGGCTTGGAAGCTGCGTCGTCGGCGTCGTGGTCGGGGCCGGCGCTTGCATCTTCGGCAGATCGGCTTCGCGGTCGCGCCCCCGCTGGCCCGGGTCGCGCGGCTCGGGCGCTGCCGTCGACGTGGGCGTCGTCGGCGGGTCGGGCTCAGCGAGCGTGGGCAGCTCGCGCAACCCGGCGCTGGGAACGGAACTGCGCGGCGCCGACCGGGGCGATGCCGGTTGCGCTTCTGGTTTCGGCGGCGTGACCACGCGCGGTGCCGGAGCCTCGTCATCGGTGCGCGTCGCCCAGACGCTCAGGCCCGCGAGGACTGCACCGCCGACCACGACGCCGAGCGCGAATCGGGTCCATCCACCGCTTCGCCGCTCGGGCGCGGCCCGGGTCGACTCGAGCACTTCGAGCAGCGCGTTCATGTCTGCGAAGCGGTCGTCCTTGGCGACCGACAGACCGCGGGCGATCGCGCGACGCACCGTGTCGGGCAAGCCAGGCAGCTCGGGGGGAAGCCCGGGTAAGCCGTCGAGGATAGCGTGCAGGATGTCGGGAACTTCTTCGCCCTTGAACGGCCGGTGGCCGTACAACGCCTCGTACAGCGCGACGCAGAACCCAAACTGATCCGTACGACCGTCGGTTGGTTGCAGCAGGTACTGCTCCGGTGCCATGTACGCCGGTGTTCCGTGCACGGTTTTCGTCAGCGTGGCGAGCAACGCGTCGCGGCCGATTTGCGCGAGTGGTGGGGGCTCGTCGTCGTGTTCGCTGGGCTCAATCGCCTCGCCAACGCGGGTCGCGAGCCCGAAGTCGAGCACTTGGACGGTGCCATCGGGACGCACCAGTACGTTGGCGGGTTTGAAGTCGCGGTGCACGAGGCCAGCGGCGTGGACGGCCGCGAGGCCGCGGCCCGCCGAGATGAACGCTTCGACGATCTCGCGCCAGGTCCGACGTTCGCGCTCGAGCCACTCGTCGAGAGTGTCGCCGTCGACGTACTCCATCGCGATCCACACTCGGCCCTCGTGCATGCCAACGTCGAACACCATCACGAGGTTGCGATGGGACACGCGCGCGAGCGCCTGGGCCTCGCGCAACATCCGACGCTGCTGCGCTTCGGCGCGCCGGCCCTGGGCGGCGCGCAACACTTTGATCGCCACGACTCGCGCCAGCCCCGGGTCCTCAGCGGCGTAGACCACCCCCACGCCACCTTCGCCGATGCACTTGGTGATCCGATAGCGTCCGACCACATCCCCCGGCTTGAGGAGGTCGAGCTCGTCGCTGCTCGTGTGCTCGACCGCTGCCGGCTGGACATCGGCCGGTGGTCGGATCTGCGGCGCCCGCGGGTCGTGGGTCAGCATTCGGCCGACCCAAAGTCTAGCAGCGCCACGCCCCAACGAAAGACGACGCCGGCGTTCGCGCGAGGGATCGAGGTTTTGGGCTTGTCGCATCGCGGCCGGAGGATCGCTTCGGCTGTGCGTGCGCGGCTCCGGAGGATCCTCGGTAGGGGCCGGGGCGAGGCAGCTCGTTCGACCTCCAATGATGTCATTGCCAACCGTGTTGCCGGGCCAGCGCGGTGCGTAGTAGCCCGTGGTGAGGTCCGCCCACGGCGCGAGTAGCTGGCTCCACGGTACGGCCTCGGCCAACGTGGACCGGTGGACGCCAGCATGGATCACGAGCAGGCGGCCGAGGTGAAGACCATCGAGGGCCGCGTCGAGGGCGCGAGGCTCGGCGCTCTGGTTCGCTCGAATTCGAACCCGATTGCCCACCATAGGTGATCGAGCGCGTTCATCGAATAAATGTGATCGACGCCGAGCAGCACCGGCGCGCACAACACTGCGATGCCGGCGATCGCGATGTTGGGTCCAGCCTCGTCGAGGAGGCGGACGTCCTCAATGTCCTTCGGCCGCGCGCTCGCGCGCTTGTTGACCAGCAACGCGGCGCGACCGATGACACGAAACACGACCCCGCGCCACTCGACGCGCGTGGCCTCGCGAACCGCTTGGTCACACGATACTCCGGAGATCGCGGTGAGTACGTCTATCCGCCTCGGGACGAGGCCCATTTGGTACACAGTGCCAGGTCGCGCGAAGTCGTCGACGCCGATTCCGTGGGCTGCCAGCGGCGCCCCCCGAAGCTGCGGAGGCCCGCCATCACGCGTATCGCGACCTCGGGATCGGGACGCACAAAGACATCCAGAACGCCGGTCGCACGGACGACGCCATAGGCCGCGAGAGCGTGGGCGTCGACTACTACGTCGTCGACGCCGGCTTCGTCGAATGCGTGAAGCAGGTCGACGAAGTCGTCGTTCAGCGCCGGCTCATCGACCGTCGTGCGTCCGGATCACACGACCGGGCATCTCACCGCGGCGGTACGAGGGCATCGCCAACCCGGCGCTAGCCCAGGCGTCGAGGGTGATACGCCAAACCATCGCAATCCGATCCGCGGCGGCTCCGTGGCGGACGATCGCCGCGACGCCCGCCTCCGCGAGGGTGGTCATCGCGCCGGGCCAGTGGGCGCGGTCGCGAGCGCGCGCCGCTCGAGCGTCGTCCATGACTGACGAACGTATCATCTCGCGTGTACTGCCGCCAATGCGGAGGAGGGAAGACCCGCTCGTCGCCGCGGACCCCAGCCCGGCCGTAGATGCGGTTCGCGAGCCCAATCGAGCAGCGACGCCGAATCCACGACCTCCGCACGGCAGATTGCCGTTGGTCCCGCAGGCGTGGTTGCCGGTGTTGGCGTCGATGAACGACCGGAAGACCCGCCGCGGATCCGACGATGGGTGGCGCCTTGTCGCACGAACCCACCCACGGTAGCCTGCAGCAAGGCTGGGGGTCCTCGCTCAATGCGCGCAACGAACGCTGGCCGCATCGCATCATTCCTGGCTGGAATAGGGCACGCCGCGGCGCTTGCGATCGCGGCCTGCAGCACGAGCCCGGGCACTGGCGAAGGCGGGGGTTCCACCTCCTCATCGTCGGGCGCGACAGCGTCCACCGCGGCGACGACAACGGCGGTAACAGACGGGTCGTCGTCGACAGAAGCGACGACCGCAGCGGCGACGACGGTCGCGTCGGGCTCGACCAGCGCCGGCGATTTGACGGGTGGGGACCTCGAGCTCGGTGAACTCGCCGCCTGGACTCGACACCCCGACAATCCGATCTTCCTGGGGAACTCGTTTGCCGCCGATCCCCACGTTTGGGAGGAATCGCCCGGCCAGTATCGCATGGTCTACACCGACGCTGTTGAGGAGCGCCAGGCCATCGCGATGGCGACTTCGACCGACCTCGTGAGCTGGACGCCGATCGCCAACGCGCAGTATCCCGACGGTGTGGTGCTCGCGGGGGCGGGACCCGGCGGCCAGGACCTGAACCAGGAGACCGCCGTCTATCGGCGCACGGACGACGGGCAGCACCAGATTTTCTACATCGGCTACGCCGACGAGATTGAGTACCACACCGCGATCTACAAGGCCGAAGCGAGCGAGATCGAGGGGCCGTACCTGCGCGAGGCCGACCCGGTGATTCCCTGGACACCCGGGGGACCAGACTCGTTTGCGATGACGTCGCCGACGATCGTGGAACATAACGGGCAGTTGTTCATGACCTACATCGGTTGGCAGTCCTATCCCGATGGCCCCGTCATCAACGTCGGTGCGACGTCGGACGACGACGGCCGCACCTGGGACAAGCACGGCGAGCTGAGCTGGGACGATATCTTCGGCGTCGAAGCCCACACCGAGCCGGGGCCCGACGGGCTATTCTACCGCGTCGGGATCACCGGAGATACTCAAGGGGGTGACGTGATTACCTTGGGTCGAGCGCCGCATCCGTTCGGCCCATTCACGACGCTCGCCGAACCGATCCTCGTTCCTGGCGGTGCCCGCGTGGGCGAAGGTGACACGATCATGTCGCCAACGCTCATGTTCCGCGACGACATCGAGACAGCGTACATGCTCTACGCAGCGGTCGACACCGGCGGTTGGCCTTGGGTCACCTCGCTGGCGAGTTGCGACTACGGAGGATAGGCACGGGTATGCTGCGCGATACCACCGTCCGCGGCGGCCCCCACGGTGGTGGTGCGCGGAGCTCGAAATGCCCCGGGCACTAGCCGGCTGGTACGGTTGCGCAGCCGAACTGAATCGCGATCTTGGCCATCGAATGGCCCTGAATCGCGTCGCACGTTTGTGAGCACAGCAAGATCGTCGTCGGTGCCGCGGGGTCGTTGTAGTACCAACCGCCGTCGACACCCGCGCAGGCCGCGAGGTCATCAACGTAGCCGATCTCGAGGGTGGGATCGGCATCGTTCGCGTTCTGGAAGAAGTCGACGTTGACCTTCTTGGGATCGAACTCTTCACCATCGGGCGGCGGCGGGATGGTGAACTCGCAGGCCAGATCTGAGCCTTCGATCACCTGATCCGCAACTGCGTCGAAGATCGGCTGAAATTCCTGGGTGCACAGGTTGCCAAACACCCCCGCGGTTTGGTCTGCAAGGGTCTGATAGACGGCGCCCGGAACGGAGGCGATCGCGCAACACCCCGACGCGTTTCCATCGAGGCACGACGTCACCGGATCTTGAATGGCCGCGATGCCGTGCACGAAAACCGGCACATAGCTTGGGTCGATCGCCGACCACATCGTCATGAAATCCGCGGCAGAGAGATCGGAGTTGTCGTCAGTCACGACAATGATGTGCTTGCTTGCCGTTGGGCGCATCGCTGTGGCCCAGTCCGCGTGCCGCTCGATCAGCCGGGTGAGCGCGTCACTGCTCTCGATCAACTGATCGATGTGGATGAAGCCGGGAGGATTGCTGTCGCTGGCGGGACACATCCCGCCCCCCAGCGGCGCATCGATGCAAATCCCGGCGTCGGAAGCCCCTGGGTAGGCCGAGAGCAAGACGACGTGTGCATCGATGTTGGCGGCAAAAATCTGCTGAGAGAAGCCGTTGAGATAGTCTTGGACGGCTTTGCTCTCGAAGTCCATGCTGCCGGAGTTGTCGACGACAATGAGGATATCGGCGGGCTGCATCGCGATGGAGCTCTCCTGAGAGATCCCGGCGCATTCGTCGACGACGCCACTACTGTCAGAACGATTCACGTCGAGCTTGTCGCCGCTCTCGTCGTTTCCACCGGGCGTGGACGCACCGCCCGTATCCGTCGCCCCGCCCACGGTGATCGAGGCGTCGCCGCCCTCGTCGTTATTCCGCCCGGCACCAGCGCAACCGACCGTCGTGGCGAGGAATGCGACGGCCAGAGAACGCCGACACTCGCGTGATAGGTGTTCCATCTCGCGACGCATCATGTCGCACGACAAGGCGCCATAACAGACCTGTATGCGTGAGGCCTATCTCGCGGCGATTCGCCAGGTCAACGCCTTGCGATGCGCAACGAAAACGCGACTGCCCGCGAGCGATGGCCCAAGCCGCGTGGAGCAACACTGAGAATTCAGTCGCCTGTGGCGCAGGCGCGCCCTGCACCTACTTGCCCGAAGGGATCAAAAAGGGAGGCTCAGTGCGTACGACTCGAATCGCGGCGTTGCGGTTCACTACGGCTCGGGCGTGACGTCTGCGTTCGATCATGACCTGTGGCGTCCTGAGGGGCATCGACCGCCGACCGCGCCGTAACCGAGCCCCTCCGTCTGGACTACTGGGGGCATGTCCGGCCCGTCGCGCCGCCGATTGTTCGCCTGGTTGATCCTCGCCGCGGGCGCGTCAGTACCCGCGTGCGCCAGCTCGGACGGCGGTGCCGAGGAGCCGAGCTCCGAGGGGGAACGCATCTATCGCGAGCCGGTCGCCGACGGCAACACCTGGGCATGCGCCACCTGTCACGCCCTGAGCGAGCCGGCCGAGGACTTCCGCCGTCCGGCCCATCCGATCGGCGACGCCGCGGCGCGGCCGAGCTTCAAGAACGGCCAGGTCGCGGAGCTACGCGAGGCCGTCAACAGCTGCCTGGTCGAGTGGATGAACGCCGAGCCGTGGTCGGCCGACGACCAGCGATGGCTCGAGCTCGAGAAATTCCTGCGCGCGCAGGCGCCGGCTGAGGCGCCGGCGTTGAGCTTCGCGATCGTCCCTCCGCCTGGGGATCTCTCGGGCGGTGATCGGACGCGAGGCCGTGCGACGTTCGACGGTGCGTGCGCCGTCTGTCACGGCGACGGCGGGATCGGGACCAACCTTGCGCCGGCGGTCGCTGGCTTTGCCCTGCAACCAAAGTACGTGGCCGAGCGGGTGCGTCTCAGCGGAAGGGCCATGTCGAGCGTGTACGACGGTCTGTCCGGGGGCATCATGCCGTTCTGGGCGGCCGACCGGCTGTCGGACGGCGAGCTTCGCGACCTCGTCGCGTTCTTGGCCGAAGGTGGCATCGCCGAAGGCGGCGAGACCTCCAGCGAGACCTCCAGCGCGACCGATGCTGGGGACGACACCGAAGGCGGTGGGACCAGCAGCCCGGGCGAATCGTCCGAGGGTGGCACCGCGCACAACTGCCCGATCACCCACGACAAGGTCGGCTGGGTCGCCGAGCTGACCGAGCAGTTCCACGGCGTTGGCGGTATCGCGGAGATCGTCGACGACTGCACGGTCGTCGTGCACGGCTTCACCTACGACGGCGCCGGCATCGACGTGCGACTGTACGGCGGGGTTGGGGGCGACTACGACGGGGGCTACCCGATGACCGACAACCTGCTCGTGCCCGGGGGCTACGACGGCGTTGAACTCGAGGCCGTGCTCCCGGACGACAAGACCCTCGACGATCTCGACGGCGTCAGCGTGTGGTGCGTCGACGTCGGCATCGACTTCGGTAGCGGCAGCTTCGCCCCGCCCTGATCGCAGGTGGGAACGCCGCGGGCGCGGATCATCCGCCACAAGCGCGTCGCGCGTCGGGGGTTCCATCGGCCCGTCGCGCGGTGCGCGGCGGGAGGCCGCACGCGCGGAAATTCCGGGCTCTGCCACGCTCGAATTACATGGTGACGGAGCCCACCCTCGCCGCGACTTACCCCAGGTGCGTCCTGCGATAGCCATCATCCTCGGCACTCTTGCGGGTTGCTACTCCGGGCTTGGCGTCTCCAATGGCGTCGGTGAGGAGGCAGGGACGGGGGGCGACGAAGGTGGCTCGGGAAGTACGGGGGAAGGGCCAAGCGCGCCCGGGACCGAGGTGAACCCGCCAACGCTGCGCCGGTTAACCCGCGTCGAATTCGAGAACAGCGTTCGGGATCTCCTAGGCCCTGTCGATCTCGGACCCGTCGAGGTCGATTCCGAGGTGGAGGGATTTCTCTCGGTCGGCGCCGCACGGGTCGCGCTCTCGCCCGCAGGTGTGGCCACCTACGAGGCCGCCCTCGACACTGCGACGGCCCAGGCATTCGCGGATCCTATCGCTGCGGCCTCGCTCGTCGCGTGTATGCCCAGCTCGCCGGCGGACATGGAATGCATGCGCGAGTCCATCGCCGCCTTTGGCCGCCGCGCCTGGCGGCGCCCCCTTACCAGCGAAGAGCTCGACCGTTACCTCGCCGTCGCGACCGACGCCGGCGAGACGAGCGGTGATGGGACCGCAGCGCTACGCCACGCGATTTGGGGCCTGCTTCAGTCGCCCTACTTTCTCTATCGCGTCGAGCTTGGCGAACCGTCCGCGGACGACGACGGGCGCGTCAAGTTCTCCTCCTGGGAGATGGCCTCACGGCTGTCGTTCACCCTTTGGGCGACGTCTCCTGATGAGACGCTTCTCGACGCGGCGGAGGCCGACGCGCTTGCGACGCCAGAGGGCATCACGGCCCAAGCGACCCGCATGCTCGCCGATCCCCGCGCGCGAAAAGGTGTGATGAACTTCGTGGCCGAGCTCTACAGTTTGTGGCGGCTACGAGAAAAGAACAAAGACCCCGCGCTTTTTCCCGAATGGACGCCGACGCTCAAGGACGCCATGCGAGCTGACCTACTGGCGCGCGTGGAAGAGGTCGTTTTCGACGATCCGCGCGACGTATTCGAGCTCTACGACGGCAAGAAGGCCTTCGTGAACAACGAGCTGGCGCGCCTTTATGGCTTGCCGGAACTCGAGCCAGACGCATTCCGTGCGGTCACGTTGCCCGACGGCGATCCCCGGCGAGGGCTCATCACGAGTGCGCTTGTGCTCGCGATGAACTCGTCGCCGTTGCGAACGTCGGCAACCGCGCGCGGGTTGTTCATCACCGACAAGCTGTTGTGCATGTCCGTTCCGCCGCCGCCGGACGATGTCGAGACCGATTTCGACGATGAAGACGAAGGCGACCCAGGCGAACCCGTCGTCCATCGAACGCTGCGGGAAAAGCTCGAGTCCCATCGCGAGGATCCCAAGTGCTCCGGTTGCCACAACATGACCGATCCCATCGGCTTGGCACTCGAGCACTTCGACACCACGGGCCGCTACCGTGAAACCGATCTCGGCCTCCAGATCGACGCGAGCGGAGAGCTGGATGGCGTTCCGTTTGCGGACGCGTCCGAGCTTGCTGGGGTCTTGCGCGACCATCCACGGGCGGCGAGTTGCCTTATCAGCAAGCTGCAGACATACACCGCGGGGCGCCCGCCCTTGGACGAGGAAAGCGAGCTGGGCAGCTCGCTCCTGGCAGCGTTCGAAAGCGCAGACCACCGATTCGATGCGTTGCTCCTCGCGCTCGTCAGTCACGACGATTTTCGGTTTGCGAACCCACGCGGCACGGTGCTCGCGGCCGACGAGGAGAAACCATGAAGTCGATTCCACGCCGAACGGTCTTGCGGGGCGTTCTTGGCGGAGCAGCCATCGCGCTTCCGCTTCCGCGGCTTTCGGCCATGCTGGATCGCAACGGTACGGCCTACGCCGACGGCAGCCCGTTGCGCCCCCGTTACATGACGTGGTTCTTCGGAAATGGCGCGTATCCGGAACACTGGCTGCCAGAAAACGTGGGCACCGCAGACGCCTGGACGGTCAGTCCCGCCTTGATGCCGCTCGCGGAGTTCAAGCCGTGGCTCGCCGTTTTGTCGGGTCACCACGTGAAAGTCGAACCGCTTGGTGCGACCCACAAGTACGGCGCCTGTTGCATGCTGACGGGGGCCACGTCCGGCGGGCCTAACCACGTCGGCGACGTACGTCGGCCGTCGCTCGACCAGCTGATTGCACCGATCATCAACGCCGACACGGCGTTTCCCGGGGGCTTGCACGTTGGGATCAGCAACGTCACCGGAGCGGGCGCGCTCGACTTCAACATTTCCTTCAATGGACCGGAAGCTCCCAATCCCCCCATCTACAGCCCGAGCGACCTGTTCGCACAGCTGTTCGCGCTATCCGGAACGCTCGCGCCTGATCCGGCCCTGTTTCGTCGCAAGAAGATCCTCGACGCGGTACGAGAGGATGCAAAGAGCCTGCACGCGAGGCTGGGCAGCGACGACAAGGAACGGATGGATCGCCACCTTGACGGGCTCGATCAGCTCCAGGCTCAGATCAACACGTCGATCGAGGGGGGCGACTGCGGGATCCCGGTCGATCCTGACATGGCGTACCCCGATCGGGGAGAAGACGGGATCGTCACCCGCGCGCGCTGTCAGGCATTCGCTGACCTGTTGGTGTACGCGCTCTCATGCGAGCTAACGCGCGTCGCGACCCAGGTATTCACATGCTCCGCTTGCCACGCTTCCTACGACGAGGCCGGGCTTCCGGGGACGTTCCATGACGACTACGGCCACCTCGCCCACCCGATGGGCGAAGAATACGCGCGTCAGGGTTTCTTCAAGGGCGTTGAGTACACGATGAGCTGCTTTGCTGAGCTGCTGAGGCGCTTCCGCGACACGCCGGACGGGGCCGACAGCAACCTGCTCGATAACAGCGCGATTTATGTGACGTCATGCGTGGGGCACCCGAACTACCATAGCGTTCGAAATATCCCGACCCTCATCGTCGGCAAAGCCGGTGGCGCCTTGCGAGGCGACATTCACCACCAATCACCGGACGACAACGCGAGCAAGATCCCCTTCACCGTCCTCCGCGCCTTCGATCCTAACGCGACCTCATTCGGCGAGGATGAAGGACTCGTCACCGAGGATTTTCCGGAGCTCCTGACGTAAGCGTGCTTGCCCACATCGCAACGGTCGCCGTGCCTTGCGTGGATCGATCCCGCCGGCTGATCGGGCTGTGACGTGCGATCCAAGGTTGCCGCTGCGTCGTCGATGCGCCGAAAACGTGCGTTCCCCGCGGGCAGCTTCGACGGCCGCCTTGCGATGTCGTGCGCTGCCGTGCGAGGCTGCGGCATCGGCGGAGGGAAAGAACCCTCCCTTCCACCCGAAAAAGGAACGTGCCATGTTTGAGTCACTTGGATTCAGGGTCGGGTTGACGCGCAGCATGCAAGCGCTCGCGTTGTCGTTGCTGGGCGGTTCGGCCTGTGACGCCGAGGGTCCCGCGCAGGATAGCTCCGCGGACTGCGTCGGAAAGTGCGATTCGCTCAACGTGGACATTCGCGCCGCTTTGCCGCGTTTCGTGCCATTGCAGGTGAAGATCCTCGGTGCGCCGTGGAGCGGTTCCCAGGAGTTCCTCGGAACCATATTCGTGAGCGCGGGCGATAACAGCGACGAGAATTCGGTGACACTCTCCGAGACTGTCTTCACTATCGAGTTGCTCGACGAAGATGTGCCGCCTCAGGTTGTGGTGGAAGTCCCCGTCGATACCACGCTCGCCGGCGCAATCGACTTGCTGAAGGTCGCCCTCGAGCCGCATGGGGTCGATGTGGAGCTGACATTTCAGCGTGTCTCCCACGGCGTCCACCAGTCCTGGATTTCGCTATTTCGACCGGGCAATGAGGCCCCGCCGGCCGCGCTTCGCGACGATTTCGAGCTGGGCGTGGTCGCTGACGCGGTTGACACGGTGGCCAGCGGCGAGCGTCTCACCGCGGAAACCATCGCGTTGGAAGACCTCAAGAACTTCATTCGCTTCGGTTCGAGCGGCCTGTCGGCACGCGAAGTCGATCTGATCTCGGTCGGGCTCAAGACTGGCAGCCAATCCTCCGTTGGCGGTCGCCTATTCCGCGCCGGCGATCGTGTGCAGTTCGTCGCCGATCAGGAAACGTCATCAGGACTGGTGATTTCTTCGGCCCAACTTCCGGATGAAGAGACCACGTCGATCTTGTACGTCGACGACAATCTGGACGTCATTCGCGCCGTCGAAGTCCGCACACCCTACGACGGTCCACTGCCGGACGATCGCCGGATCACAGCCGTCACGGCGAGGGGGCTCGTCGACGGGGGTTGATCGCGTCCGCTCCGGTTCCTCGAAGGAGGCAGCCGACGTCTGTCCCGTAACTAACGCCATACTCTCGGCAGCTTTCCGAACCGCCTTGGTCGTTGCCGCTTTCAGTCGCGGCTGCGCCGCGCAGGTGAACGCCACAAACTCGCTAACCGACGCCGATGGTGCCTGCCCGCGCGGAGGGTCCAGCTTGAGACAACCAGCGCCCTGGGGTAGGATGTAAGAGGGCGCAGTGAGCGACGATATCGAGCTGCTTTACGCCTGGCGAGCTGGCGACCGCGCGGCGGGGGATCGCCTGACGCGCGCGTACTACCCCCACGTGGTTGGGTTCTTTCGGCTCCGGGCGGCCGAAGCCGCCGACGATCTCACGCAGCGCACCTTTCTCGCCTGCACCGAAGCGCTCGACCGCGTGCGAAGCTCGAGCTTCAGCGCGTACTTGTTCGGCATCGCGCGACACCTATTGATCAAACACCTCGAGACGGCCCAGCGCCGACGCGACGCGCTCGAGCGCTTCGATGCGCCACAGCCGCAGAGCGTCTTGACGCCGAGTGGGGTGGTCTCGCAGCGCCAGGAGCATTGGCTTCTCCTGCGCGCACTCGCGCGCTTGGACCTCGACAAACAGATTCTGCTCGGCCTGTACTACGTGCAGGGGTTGCAATCGCGCGAGATCGCTGAGGTTCTTGAGATTCGGATGAGCACTGTCACCACGCGTCTACAGCGAGCGCGCGAAGCGCTGCGGGAGCAGGTCGAGACGCTTCGCGCCCCCGCGGAGGTTCGCGATTCGCTCCTGGCCGGGCTCGAGGCCTGGGCCCGCTCGCTCGCGCCGCCGCCCGTGGCTCCGGTGGAAATGCGATAGCCTAAGGCGTGCGACGATCGACCCCATCGCACTCGCGTGGGTTGGCGCCCGGCACCAGGCTGGGGCGCTACGTGCTGCTGGAGCGGATCGGCCTCGGTGGCATGGCCGAGGTTCACCTCGCGTGCGCCCAGGGCCTGTCCGGGTTCGAAAAGGGCGTCGCCCTCAAGGTGATTCACGGCCATCTGGTGGACGACCCGGCGCACGTCGAGCTCCTGCTGAGGGAGGCGCGCATCGCGGCCACCCTCGATCATCCGTCCATCGTACAGGTGTTCGACGTCGGGGTCGACGGCGGCGAGTACTACCTGTGCATGGAGTACGTGCACGGAATCGATCTGCGGCAGATGCTTCGCCGGCTCGCGGGGCGCGAGCGGATCCCGCTGCCGCTCGCGTTGCTCATCGTGCATGAGGTCGCGGGTGCGCTGCACTACGCCCACACGCGCCGCAATCCCGCCGGGCAACCGCTTGGCATCGTGCACCGCGACGTTTCGCCATCCAACGTGATCGTGGCGTTCAGTGGCGCTGTGAAACTCACCGACTTTGGCATCGCCAAGATCACTGCGCACACGTCACACACCAGTACGGGCACATTGAAGGGCAAGTTCGGATACATGTCGCCCGAGCAGAGCCTGCAGCAGGATCTCGATGCGCGGAGCGACGTATTCGCGCTGGGCGTGCTGCTTTATGAGCTCACCACCGGGCGCCGCGCGTTTCCAGGTGAGAGTACGTTCGCGACGATGAACGCGGTGATCGAGGGCCTCTACGCGCCGCCCGAGAGGCATGTGCCCGATTACCCGGCCGCGCTGGCGGCGATCGTGCGTCGAGCTCTCGCCGTCGAGCGAGAGGATCGTTACCCGACGGCGGAGGCGATGCAGCTCGAGATCGCCGCGCTGGCGCGTGAGCTTGGTGGCGTGGCCACGCTTGCGGAGCTCGGTCGTTTTGTCGGGGATCTCTTCGCGTGGCCGCCGATGCCCGAGGTCTCCACGCTCGCGGGCCAGGCGGCGGGCAACACGGAAGTGATTGTGGCGACCGTCACCTCTTCCAAGGTGGCTCGCCGCAACCGCGTGTTGTGGGCCGGCATCGGCAGCGCGATGGTGGCGGCCGTATTCGCTGGATGGGCGGGATGGCAAGCTGGCCGAACCATGAATGCGGCCGTTCCCGTCGCCGCGCCAACCGTGATCACCTCGTTGCCGCGGGCCGATGCACCCGTCGTCGCCGCAACCTCGCGGGCGGCGGCCCCCACCTTGCCGCGGGCCGATGCACCCGTGGTCGCCGCAACCTCGCGGGCGGTGGCCCCCGCCTTGCCGCGGGCCGAGCCGGCGTCGGCCAAAGCCGTGACCCCCGATTCGGCGCTGGGCGCAAACGCCAAGGTTGCTGCGCCCGAGTTGAGCCGGCCAGAACCGCCGCGCACCGAAAGGCGACGAAAGCCCAAACCGCGTCCGCCGGCGAGCGATCGCGGGTTGAGCAACAAGGACGGCATCGAAGCGTTCCTGCCCCCGTCGGCGAGGCGCGCCCCGTGAACGCGGCAGCCTGGTTGGTCTGGGCCGCCCTTGCTCCCGCCTCCGCGCCGCTGGAGGATAACGCTCACTATCGCGAAGCCCGGGCGGCCTTGGCAAACGGGCGCGTCGCCGAAGCCGAGGCGGCGCTGCAACGCGCCTACCTCGAGGATCCCCGCCCCGAGTATCTCTTCATCCAGGCCGAGCTCATGCGCGCACAAGGCCGGTGCGACGAAGCGATCGAAGTCTACCGTCGCTTCATCGCCGCTCAACCGCCCGCAGAAGACATCGCGGCGGCCCAGCGATCGATCGACGCTTGCGAGGTTCCGCCGGAGCCCCCGCCGCCGTCCCCCGAAGTTGTCGCTACCGAGCGAGAACCCGAGCCCGCGCCGGTTCCAGCGCCCGAAGTCGTCGCGCGCCGAGATCCGCCGCCGCCAACACGACCTCGCCCCTGGGCCGATCCGTTGGCAAACGCCTTCACGTGGCCAGGCCTCGCGGTGGCCGGCGTCGGGGCTGGCCTGCTCGGGGCAGCGCACCGCACCCGCGCGTCCGCGATGCGTGCCGGGTCAGATTCCGCCTACCTCGACGAGCTCGGGCCTGCGCCCAAGATGAGCAGGGCCGGAATCGCGCTGCTTTCGGTCGGAGGTGCGGCCGCGCTCGTCGGTCTGATCCGCTACGCCGTGGTCGCGCGTCGGTCGCGACGATAAGTTCACTTTGTGCTGTGACAACGCCCGTCGCTGCGGGACGTCTTCTGGCGAGTCGGTACGCGACACATCTGGGCGGACGGTTTCCGCCGATGGGCTCGAACACGTCGAGCATTGGGCCCCCTTGCGTCTCGATGCCCACTGCACCCCTGCGAACGCACTCCGACGACCACCGCGGCCGCGGTCCACGGCACGGTGCTAAGCTCGTTGTTGTGGTGCGCCACTTGTCATGGTTCGCACTCCTGCTGCCGGCGACCTGCGTGCGCGTCGAGCCATACAGCTGTTCGGACTCCACGGAGTGCGAGCTTTACGAAGAGGGCATCTGCGAACCGACGGGGTATTGCAGCTATCCAGATGGCGAATGCGAGTCAGGGAGACGCTACAGCCGTCTTGCCGGGCCGTTTGCGCGGGAGTGCACAGACGAGACCCCAACGTCCGCGGGCGAGGAAAGTGGTTCATCGTCCACCGGTGGCGGCGGTCTAGCGTGTAGCGTCGACGAAGAACCAGACAACCCCTGCACGGTGTACGTTGCGCCGGGCGGCTCGGACATGGGTCGCGGAAGTTCGGACGACCCGTTGGGCTCCACCGTGGCGGCGCTCGACCGGGCCGCGCCGGGCGACACGATCTGCCTACGCACGGGCGAATATCCGCCGATCCGCTTGAGCGAGTCGGGCAGCGAGGGCGCGCCGATCACGGTTCGCAACGAGCCTGGGCACACACCGGTCATCGTGGGTGACATGGGCAGCGCGAGCGGAGTGCTCATCCAGTCAAGCGCCGGCGAAGCACACGAGATCGGATGGCTTGTCGTCGCCGGACTGGAGATCAGCGGGGGCTTCAACGGTTTTCTATTGTACAGCGCCCACGACATCGTCATTGAAGGCAACAATATCCACCACAATACGAACCGGGGCCTCCAAGGCGGCACCGTGCGGATGCTCATCGACGGCAACGTGATCGCAAACAACGTCGGGCACGGCGCCTCCGTCATGGGGACCGACATCACGATCTCGAACAACTTGATCGTCGGCAACGGCGAGTACGGGATCCAGGTTGCTGGGTATCCGTTCAACCCCGACTTCGACGCCGACGCCGCCTACGCGGGCGGTCGTCGCTGCAAGATCGTCAACAACACGATTGCAGGCCAGATCGATAAGACGGGCGTCATTCTGTGGCAAGAAGGGACAGAAAACGTTGTCGTTGCAAACAACGTGTTCTGGCGCAACGACTGTCCGGCAGGCGCCTGCCGGTTTGCGATCAACGATCTCGGCTCGGGTGGCAATCACACGTTCCGCAACAACGTCTACGACAACGCCGAACTCACGGATGTGCCCGTCAATGGTAGCGACGTCGCCAACCTGGCGGACGACGCTGCGCTCGCGAGCGACTATCGGCTCACGGAGGGTTCTCCGGCGATCGGCTCGGGCAGTCCAATCGACGCGCCGACCCACGACCTGGACCGGCGCCTGCGTGATCCCATGCGCAACGATGCCGGCGCGTATCAGTACTGCCCGTGAATTGGACAGCCCAACAACACGACCAAGGCGAACGCCGCGGGCGATCGCCGTCCGAGGTCAGACGGCTCCATCTCTCTCACGTTGCGCCCCCGGCGGGGCGCGGTGCTAGCCCCGGAGCGCGTCGTCGAGAGCGTGGGTGGCGAACCCGAAGGTGGTCAGACCCGGCGGCTCGAACACCTCGCGCGCGCACGCACGGGCGTCGACCGCGGGATCACACGTGATGAAGCCATTGTCGACCACCTGCGCGGCGAGCTCGGTGACCGCCTTTTCGTGCTTCTCGAGGTAGAAGTCCGACACGGTCAAGCCGTTCGCCCCCGGGACGTCGTCGGGCAGCCCGTCCGCCGGGCTGCCGACATCGAAGTCGCGGAAGAGGTCGCGCAGCGTGTTGTTGTACTCGGTCCGAGTCAGACGCAGCGCGATGACCTGCCCAGGGGTTTTCTCGCACCCCGAGGGGACGCTGCCGCTGTCTTCGCCCGGAGCCGAGCCGCCTGATGACCCGTCGTCGACCTCGGACCCCGGGCCGCTGCCAAGCCCCGAGTAACAACCCATTGAGCATAGGATGACGATTGGGAGTCCCCTGCGCATGGCACCTTCACCCAGGGAGTGCCGCGAGCCCCCCATCAGTCACAGGAATTGATGTCGCTCCCGTTGCCGGTCACGTCGACGCCCGATGATCTGGATGTGGTCGTGCGCTGGGGCGCCGAACGAGCGCCGTCCCCGCGATGGCCGGCTTCAGCGCCGCGTCCTCAAGACACGGCCTCGATGCTAACGGGAACCCCCGAAAATACCGCGACGCCCGAGAGCTCGTCGATGGGCCCGAGGCGTTCGCGGAGGCGAATCTCGAGCCGGGTCGCCGCACTCGCGCCTCGCAGATCTTGAGGACACCGCTCGATGCCAGCGAGGATCTGGTGATCGTGACGCTGGTGCTGCGAAGTCGGAACGCCCTCGTGAGGTCCGACCCCGCGCGCGCGTGGGCGACTATTCGAACAGCTCGGGGATGCGCCCGCTGACCTCTCCCAGTGTCTCGTCCGGGATCGCACCGGTCGCCGAGAGTGCCGAAACCACCGCATTCGCGGGATGCCAACCGGCCTTGATGATGTGGCGCCCGCCGGATGCATTTAGGCCGCCCGCGTGACCTCCGACGAGCGCGATCATGTTCTCGCTCGAATGACTGGAGTCTTGCGTGTCGCCCTCGGGATTGTAGCCATGCCCGCCCTCGAACAGCAGGACCGCGGCGGTGTGATCGAGCAGCGATGTTCCGTCGGCTTCCTGAAGGTCGCGCAGCCGTGCGATGAACCGTGCGAAATGCTTCACGTGCCAGCCAACCGAGTCGCCCAGCGCCTTGTACGCGCCGTCATTGTAGGTGTGGCTGTACGAGTGAAACGCGTCGTCTCGAATCCCAAGCTCGGCGCCCTGCAAGGCGCACTGGTCGAAGGTCATCCGGATCGCCGCTGAACGACTGCGATCACAGGCAAACGCCATGGCGATCATCTCGAATAGCAGCTCGGCACGCAGGTCTTCGTTGCTGTAGCCGGTGCCATCGCCCCCGTTGCCGTTGTACTCGATGGCTGCTCCGGCGACCGGCGGATCCTCGCCCGGGTCCTCCGGTTTCGCGCAGTTGGGCGCGATCGCGTTGAGACGGTCCTCCAACGCACGCAGTTCATCGAGGTGCCGCTCCAGGCGAGCTCGATCCGCGGCACCAAGCATCGCGGTCAAGCGTTCGGTTCGTGCCACCGCCACGTCGACCGCGCTGCGGCGACGCGCCAACAGTGCGATCTCCGCTGGATCTGGTCCAGCAAACGAATCGAAGAGGGTTGAGAATGCGAGTT
>CADEGN010000062.1:0-6043 GCA_902826865.1 uncultured Myxococcales bacterium | reverse complement strand
TCGCCGTCATCGTCGAGATGCCACGAGATCCGGGCATCGTCGCCGCCATTGCCGTTGCTGCCGACGTACGAAGCCGCCTGCACGCGGTACGTCAGCGCCGGGAAGAGCGTACGCCCTAGGCCGGCTGCAGCGATCTGATCCGCAGTCGGGCCCATCGGACGCGATGTGCGTTCCGAGCGGCCGCGCATGCCCGAGACCTGAGGACCCAGCGTGTTGTAGTGGAACTCGGGCGTTCGGCCGCCGGGGGGCGGCAGCTCACCGACGTCGCCCCAGGGGATCTTCAACTGGGAAACGACGGACACGTGCGCCATCACATCGAGACCGTTGCCGCCCGGTCCTGGGTCGATGGGCAGTGGCCCGGCCCCTAGCGGCGCCAAGCCGCGAGTCATCTCATAGTTCGCGCCCGTCGCCTCGGGGACCACGTAGTTGTTCCCGTAGTTGCCGATCGAGATCCCTCCATAGACAAGAACGAATCGCTTCGGGCGCGCCGCGCCTTCGGCTGTCGCTCTCCGGGGCGCGAAGAATTCGAGCGAGGGCAGGGCCACCGCGGCTCCTGCAAGGGTGTGCAACAGGTTTCTCCGGCTCAATTCGAAGGACGCCATGGTCACACCTCCTCCTCGCGACGGAACCGAAAGGCTTTGTCGCTCACGATCTCCAGCACCAACTCATCGAATCGGAGCTCCCCGTCGCCAACGGCGACCAGCATCGCTTCGACGAAGGCCCCATCGAATTCGTCGAACCCGTTCACTTCGCCCGTGGGTAGGATCGAATGCCCAGAAACGAAGCTGAAGGCCTGGGCGACCGCGCATTCGCTGAGCCCGCCTTTCTCGAGCAGGAGGTCGGCGAGCTCCGCCGGCCCGCGGAACGCACCAAGGTTGACGATCTCTCCGTCGCCAGGGATCGTGCACTGCGATTCATCGTCCGGTGTGTCCGGGTTGTCGGGTTCCAGCTCGCGAAAGCGCCCGAGCTGGTCGTAGTTCTCCAGGCCAAGACCGATCGGGTCCATCATCGCGTGGCAGGAGGCACAACCCCCCTGACGATGCACGGCGAGGACGTCTGGCTTGCAGATCGCGCCCTCCTCATTGATCGGTTCGTCCGTGTTGACGTCGGGCGGTGGCGGCGGAACGAACTTGCACATCAAGCGCTCGGTGATGAACTTGCCGCGCCTCACCGCGTTCGTGTCGTTGGCCTTCGCGCCGATCGACAGGAATGAGCCCTGCGACAACAGTCCGCGTCGGCCCGAATCGCCGTATTCGACCCAAGTGGGCTCGCTCGAGCCGGGCTTGGGTAGGCCGTAGAGTTCAGCAAGCATGTCAGACACGAACGTCTCTTCGAAACGGAACACCTCCATCCACGGGAGCCGTTCTTCGAACAGAACACGCGCGAGCACAGCATCGGCTTCGGTTTGCATCGCCGCGTTGAGCTCGGCGGAATGCGGAAGTGCCGCGTAGCCCAACCACAGCGCGTGGAAGCGGGCCGCGCGGGCGATCGCGCGCGGATCCGCCAACATCTCCTCGGCGGCCGCTCTCACTGCAGCCGGGCTGTCGAGCTCACCGGCCTCGGCGCGATCGAGCAGCTTGTCGTCGGGTGTGGAGCCCCACAAGAAGTAGGACATCCTCGTCGCTAACTCGAACTGCGACAACTCAAACACCCCCGGCTGCCCGGGCACGGGCGTGCCAACCTCGACCCGATAGAGAAACTGGGGGTCTTGCAGCAGACTTCGCACGAGCGTGTCGACGCCGACGTAGAAGTCGTTTGCGGCGATGGCGTGCGAGAGCACCCCATCGGCACCCGTCGAGCCGTGCAGGTACTCGTCGAGCTCGTCGTCGGTCAGCGGCCGCCGAAATACCCGGCGTCCAAACCGGGACAAGAACGAGCGCATGCACGCTTCATCGTCGGGGCCGCTGGGCTGACAACCGACGATCGCGTCGCGGCGGGCGGTATCCCCCGCAAGGGCATCGGCGGCTCGGGTCGCCAGAAACTCCGTGGCGTCGATCAGCCCGCTCGACGCGATCTGATGGCGATAGTCGTTGTCGAACGGACTCAACGGATCCGGAGGCAACTGTTGCGCAGCCGCGATCTCTGGGTCTGTCAGAAGATCGCGCACCGTGTCCTCGTACTCACGCACGCTCAGGCGGCGCAAACCGCTCGTGGCGACACGACCGAATTCCTCCGGGAGCAGTTCACCGGGCCCATCGGTAGTCCCACCGTCGCCGCCGTCCGCGGTGCCGCCAGGCCCATCCGCCTCCCCACCGTCACCGACCGAGGAGGCTCCGAGCCCAAGCCCCGTGTAGCAGCCTGCCAACAAGACCATCGCGGAAAGCCTGGATATCGCTCTGAGTGACTGGGTCGCCCGCATGGTGAGTCTCTCCTCGGCTAGGTCCCCTTTGGCTGGGGTCCGGTCACCGCGTAAGTCAGGCGGTCCCCGTTACGGGATCGGCACGAGCCCGTCGACCGCGTGGGCGATCAGGGAGAGTGGTTCGTCCTGCGATGGAGCCCGGCGTCGCAACCACGGGATCGCGCATGGCAGCAGCATTCGGCCCCGGGACGCCTTTCGGAGTGCCCGTCCGCCGGGTTGCCCACATCGAAGCGCGGAAGAGATCGCGCAGCGGGCGACGGCCGGCTTCAGCGCTGCGTCCTCAAGAGACGGCCTCGATGTCGACGGGAACCCCCGAAAACACCGCGACGCCGGAGAGCTCGTCGATGCGCTGCTCATCGGTGAGGTCGTTGATGCTCACACCCGCGTGCGCGCTCGCGACGGTCTGCCCGGTCCCCGTACGGTGGTGGCCGAAACCGTGCGGCAAGCTGACCACGCCTCGCATGATCCCGTCGTCGATCTCGACCGGGGCGATCACAGTGCCGACGCGGGAAGACACGCGCACCGAGTCTCCGGTGCAAACGCCCAGCCGCTGTGCGTCCTCCGGGTGCACGAGCAGCGTGCACCGCGGCTTTCCGGCCATCAGCTTGGCGACGTTGTGCATCCACGAGTTGTTGTTGCGTAGCTGCCGACGTCCGATGAGCGCGAAGGGATGATCCATGTCGGCGTCGAGCTCGGCGCGCAGGCGGGCGACGTCGGCGACGAGTAGAGCCGGGGCGATGTCGATGTGGGGCGAAACGCCACCGCGACGGCGCGGCAGGCGGGCGGGTAGGCACGGCCCGAGTGGGCCGAGATCGATCCCGTGCGGCGCGGCAACGAGCTTCGCCCACGAAATGCCGCGAAGACCCTGGCGCAGTCCGCCGCCGAAGCCCCATGGTCCGGCGCGGAGTCCCAGTGCGAGGATGCGCTCGGGCCCGAGGCGTTCGCGGAGGCGAATCTCGAGCCGGGTCGCCGCACTCGCGCCGCGCAGATCTTGAAGGCGCCGCTCGATGCCGACGAGGATCTGGTGATCGTGACGCTGGTGCCGCGCGATCGGAAAAACCGCCGGACTGTACTTGACGGTGTTGCGCACGGCGATCGCATGAAACGCCACGTCGAAGTGGCCGTGCTCGAGCGGCCCGGACGGCGGCAGGATCAGATGGGCGTGTCGCGTGGTCTCGTTGAGATAGAAGTCGATCGACAGCATGAATTCGAGCCCGGCGAGCGCGGTTTCGAGACGCGGTCCGTTGGGCGTCGACAGCACGGGATTGCCAGCGAGCGTGACGAGCGAGCGAATCGAAGGATCGCCACCCGCACAGATGTCCTCGGCGAGCGTGGCGACGGGGAGCTCGCCGCCAAACTCCGGCAGGCCGCGGACCTTCGAGTGCCAGCGGCCGAAGCTGCCGGCGCCGAGTCCGAGTGGGGGCGGAGCGCCGACGACGTCGAACGCAGGGCGCGAGAACATCGCACCACCACGGCGATCGAAGTTGCCCGTGAGCAGGTTGATCGCGTCGACCAGCCAGTGGCAGATCCCTCCGAACGGATGCATCGAGACGCCGACTCGGCCGTAGACGACCGCGGTTGGGGCGGCCGCAAGCTCGCGCGTGATCCGACGGATCGTCGCGGCGTCGATGCCGGTGCGCGCCTCGACCCGCTCCGGTGCGAACGGAAGCACGACGTCGCGCAGCGCATCGAGGTTGCGGACGAGTGGGGCTCGCTCGCCCAGGTCGACGAGACCTTCGGCGAACAGCACGTGGACCATCGCGGCGAGTAAGAGCGCGTCGGTGCCCGGACGGACGAACACGTGTTCGTCGGCGACCGCGGCGGTCTCGGTGCGCCGAGGATCGATGACGACGATCTTCCCGCCGCGACCGCGGATCGCAGCGAGGCGCCGCTTCATATCCGGCGCGCTCATGATGCTACCGTTGGAGACGAGCGGGTTACCGCCGAGGATCACCATGTGCTGCGTGTGATCCACGTCGGGAATCGGCAGCAGCAGCTGATGGCCGAACATCAGATACGCGGCCAGCATTTGCGGCAGCTGATCGACCGACGTCGCGGAGTAGCGGTGCTTCGTCGCGAGCGCGCGCAGAAACGAGGGGCCATACAGCATGGAGCCGAGGTTGTGCACCGCGGGATTGCCGACGTAGACCGCGAGCGCATCACGGCCGTGGGCGCGCTGGACCTCGTGAATCCGTCGCGCCGCTTCGTCGAGCGCCTCATCCCAGCCGATCGTCGTCCAGCCCGAGGACGTGCGCCGCAGCGGTTGCCGGAGTCGGTCGGGATCGTCGTGAAGTGCGGCGAGAGCTGGCCCCTTCGGACAGATGTACCCGCGACTGAACGGATCGTCCTCGTCGCCGCGCACGGATACGACGCGATCGCCCTCGATGGCGAGCGTGAGGCCGCACATCGCTTCGCAGAGAGAGCAGGTGCGGTGGTGGGTGCGGACGGAGGTGGTCATGGCGCCGAACTTCGATCAGTCGTTGCAGATGCGCGGCGGATGCCCGCGGCGATGCAGCCGAACACGTGAGGAGTGTAGCGGTCCACGATCGAGTGCACCCAGACGATCTCCTGGGGGCGGTGGACGGGGTTCTCCCAGGGCTGGTAGGGTCTCGCCGTGGCGCCGGACTTCGAGACCCTGCTTCACTACTATGGCGCCCTCGCGCAGCAGCGTCAGTGCTATGTCGCGGCGGCCTTCCCGGAGACCACGGGGGGGTGGGACATCGATCTGCGCGGCGGGACGATCCGCTGGCGGATGAACGGGCGGCAGACCCCGGTGCAGGTGATCGGCACCGAGTCGCAGGGCACCTGGATTTGGGGCGACGTCAATCGTTCGTTTCCCCCCCAGCTGATGTCGGCGTGCGCCCATGCGCGCGCGGCCGGTCGTCAGTACGGGTGTGAGGAGTTCGAGGCTGACTGTTTCGACCTGCCGCCCTGGCAACGGGGAGAGACGTTGTCTGGCATGTCGTGCACGGTCGTGGCCGCCGGGATGTGCCAGGTGCCCGGCCTGTTCGCGTGCCACGACCGAGCCAACGATATTCGGCTGTGGGTCGTGCTCGCGGATCCGCAGATGCACGAGTCCATCGACGATCCCTTCATCGCCGTCGTCGACCGCTTTCCGAAGTTCCTAATGATGGCCTCCGAGCACCCGCACCGCGGCGGGATCACCTTGGTTGATTGGCGATTGGCCCTGGCCGGTTACGCCCAGAACCACGGCATCTCGGCCGGCACCGACGAGGAAGGGGCCGTCGTCTTGCAGCACGATGTCCGCACCGCCAAGTTCCGCATCAACGACGGGAAGCTCTCGGTGCAGCTATACGGCTTTGGGTTGGACGGGTCCACGCCCGCGCGCGGCGCTTGAACCTCCGAGGGCGAGATGAGCCATCCCGAGCAGCGTGGCATGATCCAGCACTTCATCCAGATGGCCTACGCCTACGCGTGGGCGAATCACCGGTTGCTACGAGTCTGCGGCGAGCTCGACCACGGCGAGTTCGTTGCCACGCGCACGATCTTTATCCCCTCGATCAAGGCCACGCTCAACCACCTCGTCACGGTCGACTGGTTCTACGTCGATGCGCTCGAGCGCGCTCTGGCGGGGCGACCCCTAGGAGCGTGACCCCGTAAGGGGTCTTGCTCCTCCGTGCCCGTGCCCGTGCCCGTGCCCGTGCCCGATTTCCGGAGTGATCA
>CADEGN010000061.1 GCA_902826865.1 uncultured Myxococcales bacterium | reverse complement strand
GACGCGTTTTTCCTCCCATGGACGAGCCCACCCCCTCCCACGGACGCGTTTTTCCCGCCATGGACGGGGTTTCCCTACCGTGAACCGGCTTCGGTTCCCCATCGCCGTGCCCGCGTCCGGCGTGTCGAAACGCTGTCGCGATCGATCGGACGCGGGGCCACGGCGAGACCGGATCCATCACCGGGCGGATACAAGCCCGGCGCTTGGTTAGGCCGGAGCCTTGATGAACGCGATGATGTCGGCGAGTTCTTGCTGCGACAGTTCGTCCAGCTCGAAGAAGGGCATCGGCCCCGGTGTCGTGTCCATCGCATCACTCATGCCCGATGGGGGCGGACCAGAGGTGCGCACCTGTTGGGCAATGCGGCCCGCGGTCGCCATGCTAACCATCGGAGCCCCCGGAGCGGCAACGCTGCCGACGACCAGGGCGCCGCCGTGGCATCCACCACATGCGGTGGTGAAAAGCGCCGCTCCTGCGGTTGCATCGCCGCCGCCGTACGCAGCCTCGTAGGCAGCCTCGTCGGCGAGAACCTCGGGCATGATCGGGTTCGGCGTCGTCTCGGCAGGATCCGAGATGCTCTGCATGAACTCGACGAGCCCCAGGTACTCGGGTGACTCGGCGGTCAGGGCCTCGCCTGCCATCCAGCCCGTGACACAAGCATTCACGCCACCAAGGAGATCGGCCGCTCCTCCCTTGTAGTTGTCTTTATAGGCGATGTTCTGGAAGGTGTGTCCGGAGTACCCAGTTGCGGTGCCGTCGTCCGAGTGACAAGTCGAGCACCTCGACTGATTTCCCGCCGCACCGAGGGCGGCCGAAGCCTCGCCGTCGTAGTACGCCCGGGGGTCCACGCCTCCCGTGGAATCGGCGCCCGTGGAGTCACCGCCCGTGGTCTCGCCGCCCGTGGAATCGGCGGCCGTGGTCTCGCCTCCGCCCGTGGAATCGGCGGCCGTGGTCTCGACGCCCGTGCCGTCCGATGTCTCATCGCCATCCTCGCTCGTATCGCCACAAGCGCTCGTCGCAAGTATCGCGAGTAAGTGAGTTCGCAAGAAGAATCGCATGTTCATGGATCGATGATGTCCTTCGCCGCGGACACGTGGGCGCGGCGGACCACATATGCCACGAAGTCGGAAGTGTTACCGCCGCCCTACATGAGATTTCTCGTTCGGAGCTTCGGGCCACGGTGAGACGCCGAAAACGCAGCGCATCTCGCATCAACTGCCGGTGTTTGCCGTCTCCGTTTGCCGGCGCCACGGCGGGCGCATTTCCGAGTCGCAGCTGCCGTCCCCAACGACCAGATCGCCCGACTTCCTCCGCGGCGCTCGCCTGCGTTCGGCGACCGATTTGCCCGAGCATTGAGGGTGGCATGAGACACGGATCGTGCTCGGCTTGATGCCGGAGATGCTCTTTCTTGGCTGTTGCGATCCCGCGTGGGCCCCACGCACGTTGACGGTGGGACGAGCGCCCCGCAAGCGGCGACCTGGGGCACCAATGGTCGCCAAGCATTCACCGTTTGTGATGGGGGTCGTGCTGGCTGCGCTTGCGCCCGTCGCGCAAGCCGCCGAGTTCCACGTGGCGTCGGATGGAGACAACGCCAACCCCGGTTCGGACGCGCTCCCGTGGCGGACGATCGCCCATGCGGTCGCCTCCATGGATCCCGGGGACACCACCTACGTGCACGACGGGACCTACGAGGAGGGAGAGATCCGGTTCAGGATGTCGGGTTCGGAGGACGCACCCATCGAGCTCCTGAACGCTCCCGGTGAGGCGCCGATCATCCATTGCATCGATCCAGCCGGCTTCGACCGAATCCTCATCGAACCGGGCGGCGCATACAACGACCCGATCGGCTGGATCACAATCGCCGGGTTCGAGATCCGCAACTGTTTCAACGGTATCAAGTTCCACAATCTACACGACTCCGTCATTCGGAGGAACTGGATCCACACGATCAGCTCGAGTCCGATCCTTGGAAGTGGCACCAGGATCCTGATCGATCACAACGTGGTGAGCAATGGCGGCACGCCCGGCGTGGGTGGCCATGGATTTTACATCGGCGGCTCGGAGATCACGATCACCAACAACCTCATCTACGATAACCACAACTATGGGATCCAACAAAACGGGTCGCCGAGTTCGCACTACGATCCGAGCAAGCATGCGGGCCCGGAGTTCGCCGACGCGCGCAACTGGATCATCGCGAACAACACCTTTGCATATGGCAACAATCGGGCCGGCATCGTCGTCTGGGGTAGTCGATGCCACGATGCACTGATCGAGAACAACCTGTTCTACGAGAACGGCGTGAACCTGACGCCCTCGGCTCCGCAGGGAGTGGACTTCGTGTCCATGAGCGCCATGGGGGTCACCATCCGCAACAACTTCGTGTATGCGACCGAGCCGGGTGCGACCGGCTTCCTGGCTACGGGTGATGCGGTCGAAGGCACGCACTACACGGTGGGGGACAATATCGTCAACCGGAGCCACCCCGCGTTCGTGGACGCGCCCGCCGAGCTGCCGGCCGCGCCGAACTTCGGTTTGACGGCCGACAGCGGCGCCATCGATGTGGGGATCGTCAACGCGCGGACCTACAACGGCGAGGCGCCGGATGCCGGGGCGTTCGAGACATTCGGAGTCGCCGATGCGGAGATCTCCGGGGACACCTTGACCGTGACGCTCGCGATGAACCTCAATACCCCCGTGATCGTCCCCGATGCGGCGGGCTGGAGCGTCTCCTGCAACGGCACGGCCTGCGGAGTGCCGATCGTCGACCGCGCGTCGCCAGCCGTCGGTTCCGATCGGGCGATTGAGCTGCGGATCTCCGGCATCGAGGGCGGAAGCTGCGCGTCGGACCAGACCTGGTCGGTGGCCTACGACGCCTCCGCGGGAGCAGTGACGGACTCGAGCCTGATCGGGTCACCGACGAAGCCCCACAACCAGCCGCTGCTGTCGTTCGCCGGCCAGGCGGTCGCCAATGACTGCGCCCGCGACCCTTCAGCGACCGGAACCGAGGGGGACGCCGGGGAGACGACCACGGTGGACGCGGAGGGCAGCGGGGGCGAACCGCCCGCTGGCACCGATTCGTCCGCAACGGAGGGCGACGGTGGCTCGGGATCGGGTGCATCCGAGGTCTCCGACGAGCAGGCCGGGTGCTCTTGTGCCGCCCAGCGCGACACATCCCCGACGATGTCGGCCATGTTGCTGCTGCTCGGGTTGGTCATTGCGGTGCCACGCCGACGCAAGCGCGCGCTGTTGTCTCTTCGCACACTCGCCGTGGCGTGCGGCGCCACGACGATGCTCGCGTCATCGTCCGCCGGCGCAACCGATTACTTCATCTCTCCGGGCGGGGACGACGATAATTCGTGTGCATCGATCTCCGCCGACGAACAGGATCCGCCCGTCCCCTCCGGCGTCTACCGTGCGACGCTCGGCGGTGGGCTGGAGTGCCTCTCTTCAGGCGACCGGCTCGTGCTCCGCGGTGGGCAGGGCACGTACGTCGATCAAGAAATCCGGGATCCCGTCTCCGGCACCGAGGAAGCCTATACGACGATCATGGCGATGCCACGCGACCCGCGACCGGTGATCGCCCCCGATGCGTCTGCATTCCAGCGGGGGCTCTACATCGTGAACACCGCTGCGTATCAGGGCCGCTACATCCGGGTCGAGGGGCTCGAGTTCGATTCGCCGGCGAATTGCGCGTCTTTCCAGAGCGACGGCCCGCCATACTACTTCTCGGACCACATCCACTGGATCGACAACATCTGCCACGACACGCGCGGCACCGGAATGCAGGTCTCCTATGATCAAGACGACCAGCGCACCGGCTGGCATCTCTTCAAGAACAGCGAGTTTTACAATATCGGATCGAACTCCACGAATCTTCCCTACCGCCCCGGCTACAACACCATCTACGGCACCGGTCACAACTCGATCGTCGAGGGCAACGTCATCCACGACAGCTGGAATGGGATAGCGCTGTGGCAGAGCGCGACTGCCACTCCGGCCAAGGCGCACAACGTCATTGTCAGGAACAACCGGCTCTATCGAATGGGCCGCACCGACCTGCACCCGGAGCAAGCTGGCTCGAATCTCTACTCATGCATCCATCAGAGCATCGATGGGTCTGGAAATCAGTTCTACAATAATCTTTGCTACGACTCCGGATCGGAGCCGAACTTCGTTGGGATACGAGTCGGCCTGCAGGCGACAGAAATGTCTAACACGGGGATCTACAACAACACGATCTACAACCTTGTCCACGACTCGGCGGCCGGAATTGCGGCTGTCAACGCGGCGGAAATCAAGAACAACATCGTCTATCAGGCGGGACAGGGGATCGTCGGCGCAGACGGGAACGACGGCAACAACTTCACGATCGATCCCGAGTTCGTGGACGCCGAGCAGGGCGATTTCCATCTCATGGCCGGCGGCCCTGCGGTCGACCAAGGGTTGAACCTCTCGGCGTTCTTCGCTGAGGACTTCGACGGCGTCACCCGTCCAGAGGTAGGGCCGTGGGAAGTCGGGGCGTTCGAGATCCCACCCGAGGGTGGTGAAGACACCGGCACGGAAGGCGGGTCCGAAGGCGAGGACGGCGATGGTGGCGGAAGCTCGAGCACGAGCGGCCAAGCCGGGAGCGAGGATGGCAACCCCGGCGAGAGCACATCGACCGCAGCCGCGACCTCGGAAGCAGCGACTGGAACCGAAGCGGGCGGCGCAGAGAGTGGTGGGTCGGGCGGCTGCGCCTGTCGGGCTACCGCGGGGGCCCCCCATCGCCACCACGTGTGGGTTGCATTCGCGTCGATCATGCTCCTCGGCGGTCGGCTTCGCCGCCCACGTGCACAGACGTGAGCGACAGCCTCGGCAGGTTGGCGCGCGAGTGCGCAGGGGCGCGACTCGGGTGAACAAATACGCGCGCCGGCGCCGAGGCCAGTCGTCGTCGCTAGCCCGTGAGATGCGGGCGTCCGCAGGCAGGCGGACGAGCGCACTCGCGGGGCCTCGCGACGCGTCTTCGCGTGGCGCAAGCGGCGAGCGACCGACCGCCCTTGCGGCCCGCGCGCGATCTTGGCCGTGGATGGTTCGGCAATGTTCGCTTCCGACCATTATTGGAAGATGTGAACGTAATTGTAATCGCACATCATGGTGATATTATAATCCCTGTGAGCAGAATCGAGCGCGTGGCGTTGGGCGTGGCGATGGGCGTTCTCGGATGCGGCGGGCAGACGCCGCCCGGGAGCGGGGGCAGCGACCAGGGCGACGAAGGCATCGGCAGCGTCGACGCCGGCAACGACAGCGGCGAATCGTCGAGCGCTTCGAATTCCGTGAGCGCGAGCGGGTCAGCATCCGCCTCCGGCGGCAGCGGCAACGGCAGCGGCGGCGATGCGAGCGACGACGACGGGGCCGACGACGTCACCGTGTTCGACGTCGGTTTCGTCGATCCGCCGCCAGACTGCACTCAGCCCGGGCAGGGCACGGCCTCGAACGACTTTAGCATCATCTGGATCGCGAACAGCCCCGACGGCACAGTGTCGAAGATCGACACGAAGACCGCGATCGAGATCGCTCGCTACCGCACCGGTCCGGGTTCGGCGGATCCGTCGCGCACGTCCGTGAACCTCGCAGGCGACGTCGCCGTGACCAATCGCCGGGGCAGCGTCACGAAGATCGCCGCCGAGGTCGAGGACTGCATCGACGCCAACGTCGACGGCGTGATCACCACGTCGCAAGGCCCCGACGACGTACTCGACTGGGGCGCGGACGAGTGCGTCCTGTGGCACCACGACTCCGGCTTCGATTCCGCGGTCGCCGGCAGCCACGGCGGCCCGCGGGCCACCGCGTGGGCCCCCGGCGAGACCGACCCCGTCACGTGCGAGTACGTCAATGCCGATCTCTGGTTCGCGTTCCGCAACCAGCCCGACGACTCCGCGACGATCCGCCGCATCCACGGCGACGACGGCACGCTCGTCGGCGAGATCGTGATCGAGGACTGGCCGTGCAACTGGGGACACGGCCCGTACGGCGGCGCGATGGATGCCGACGGCGACTTCTGGGCACTCGGCACGCTCGGCTCGCTGTTCAAGATCGACGGCGACGACATGACCGTCGAGCGCTACGACAACCCGGTCTCGCACGTGATGTACGGCATCGCGCTCGCGAGCGACGGCACGCCGTGGATCGCCGGCTGGAGCGGCAAGCTGTGGTCGTTCGACGTCGCCACCTCGACGTGGGTCGACCGCGGCGACACGGCCGGCGGACCGTCGCGCCTGCGCGGCCTCGCGATCGATGCCGACGGCTCGGCATGGATCGCCGGCAACAACCCGTGCGCCCTCGTCCGCTACGACACCACCGCGGGCATGCTCCTCGACGGATCGATCGAGCTTCCTGGCTGCGTGACGCCGGTCGGCGTCAGCATCGACGTCGACGGCATGGTGTGGGTCGTCGACAAGGACGGGGATCGAGCGTTCAAGGTCAACCCGATCGACGACTCGGTGATCACGGTCGAGGGGCTGATCGATCCGTACACGTACTCCGACATGACGGGCGCGGGCCTCGGTCTCGTCGTGAACCCGCCCGGCTGATCGTGCGGGGCCAGCGACGCCCGCTGGCGAGGGTGAGACAAGGGAGCGCGCACCCACCACCGGGGACCGCCGGTGCGTTCGACTAGGGGTCCGCGACCGCGCACACGTGGGTTCCCCAGGCGGCGAGGCCGTCGGGGGCGGGAATGCAGTCCATAGCCTCTGGGCAGCTCGGATCCTCGGGCGACACGCATGGCAGGCCGCATCCCCACTCCAAGAATGCCCCGTCGCTGCCGCACAGCGTCGAGGCGTTCCCGGATGACGGGAGTGGGCACGACGGCTGCGATGGATCGCACGGCACGTAGCAGAAGCAGCCCCCCACGAAGTCAATGCTGTTACTCGGGGGTGGGCAATCGCAGGGGCACTGCTCGCACGGGCCGTAGTCGAACACGCACTGGCAGTCGACGCAGGTGCCCACGGTGCACTCGACGGTTTGCGAGCACGCATCCGCAGGGGTGCAGTGGTCCCCGGTCGAATCCGATGCCGCGCCCGTACTGGACGTATCCGTCGGCCCGGACGAGACGTCGTCGGTCAACGACGTCGTCGACGTGTCTACGGCCGAATCGCTCGCGCCGGTGGTGGTGGACGCGGTGGTTTCCGACGTTGCCTGGGTCCCGGCGTCGGTTGTCGACGACGTCGGATCTGTTGCACTCGGCGACGGGGACGTGGGGTCGAAACAACCGGTTCCGAGCGCAACTACGAGGGTCACCGAAGGCGGCCAGCGGGTCGGCATGCGCATGGGTGGCCACGGCGCCCCCGTTCCGTCACTGCCGCGGCCAACCCTGCGCTTGCGAGTCGAACAACGCGGAACGCCGTGTCTCAAACGGCCCGCCAATGCGCGTAATCGGCGCCAACACACGAGTTGTTCTCGAAGTCCCGTACCGATCGCTCGCGGTACGACGCGCGTCGCAATCCGTCGGATTCACCCCGCCGCCGGCCATGCCGCGGCGCCGAACGCCCGACGCTTGTCGACCACCGGCTCGTTGCCGCGGCGGATCCGCACCGTCGTGCCGGGCTGCTTCGTCGACTCGTAGACGTGCAACCAACCCGCCTTGGCGGCCGGTGCCGTCTGCCCGTACAGATACGCAGCGTCGCGCGGCGAGAGATTCACGCAACCGTGGCTGATCTTGTGACCGAAGCGATAGTGCCAAAACGCCCCGTGCAAGGCGAAGTTGCCGCTGAAGTACTGCACGAACGGAACCGCTTCGACATTGTACTGCTCTTCCGCGTCGGGCCGAGCTTGCATCTGGCCAATCGCTTGCTTCATCGAGATCCGAAACAAACCGCGCGGCGTCGGCCCCTTGAAACCGGTGGACACCAAGGTCGCGAAGAGCGGTGTCTCTCCGCGAGAAAGCGTGAGCACTTGCTCCTCGAGTTCGATGTCGATCCAGACCTCATCCTCTGCGATGTCAGCGGGCGGCGTGGCGGGCTGCCAGCGGCTGATGTGCTTCGCGGCGATCCACCCGCCCTCGTCGATCTGGTACCACAACCCCGCGGCGGTGCGCTCCGCCTGCGGCTCGAGCAGGAGCTCGGCCTGATAGTCGATCGAGTTCGCGAGCGGGGCATCGTCGCGCGGCTCGGTCATCACGGGGTTTTCGGGCCAAGTAATGCCCCACGCCAATAGCTTTCCGGGAGCGACGGGATCCTTCTGCAGGTCGCGCCCGGCGAATCGACTGGGACGATACCGCGCCACGTCCTTCTCCAAGACGATGCGGTACTTCTCGTCGACGAGCACGATCTCGCCCTTGACGCGACGGCGGTTCACGAACGAATAGTCGTGTTCGGGCTCGAGCTCATCGACGGGGGGCTCGCCGCCGATCCACGCCTGCAACGTGCGCCAACGATGCGCCACCTGGCCGGACTTGACCTTTGCGTAGAAGAACGGCGCAAGGCCGCCATCGCGGAGTTCAGGCAACATGCGCGGCGCGGGGCTATCGGCCTCTGCACGCCGCGTTGCCTCGAGGCACGCATAGGCATCGTTGCCGACGTCACCCCAGCCTTTGCCCCCGCAACCGTCACCCTCGACGTAGGCGTACACCTCGAACGCTTCGCCCAGCGAGATGCGCCCCCGGATCGGTGCGGCGTCGTCGGGCGCATCGCGCAAGATGAGCATCTGACGTGCGATGCGCGTGGCGATCGGCGTCCGCGCCGGCGTTTTTGGCGGCGCAGACGCGACCACCGCAACCTGCGGCGTTGCAGCCTCGTCTGTGCGCTCCTCCGGCGCGGCGTCCGGCGCACCTGGCAGCATTTGTTCGCTCGCCTCGTACGACCCGCCAAGGGTGTCGCGCGTCGCATCGGGCTGGCGGTCGCACGCAGCAGACACGAGACCGAGAGCAAGAGGAATTGTCCGTCGGAGCGGCACGGGCTGTGGCCGAAGAGGTAGCGTATCGCCGCTGGACTAGGGAAGAAACCGCCGCCCGGCGCGCCGCTGCCCCCGCCTTTCGCTCTGAAACGGCTGGATCAACCCGTTGGGGGCGGCACGATCGATGGCGGAGTATCACGGGGCGGCGGCGAGCGCGGTGCGGCATCCGACGGCGTCGGCACCTGCGGCGACGGTGACGTGGTTGGTTCGGTCTGCGCCCCCGATGGCGACGCGGGGCCCGGCGGCGTCGCGGGGCCCGGCGGCGACACGGGACTCGGCGGCGACTCGGGGCTCGGTCGCGACGCGGGACCTGATGGCGCGGGCGCGGTTGGCTCGGCAGCCGGGATCTCCTCCCACGGGTCGGCCGTGGGAGCATCGGGCTCGTTGGTCGGCGGGCTCGGCGTAACCGTCTCGTAGGGGTTGCTCGGTGGTGGCGCCTCGCGGCGCTTTCCCGCACGCGGACCACCGAACGCAACGACCAGGCCGATGTTCGGGCCCCATCCAAACGCGCACCTGCTCGACAGCTGAACCGCCTCGCCCCCCGAGACGTACTCGAACGCGTCGTTGCAGCGCGCAACTGGGAACAGTCCGCGAAAGCCGACACCCACGTCGAGGAACACGGGGCCCCCAAGACGGATGTACGCGCCCGGGCCAGCAGTCCAGTGGCCGAACGTGCCGCGACGGTTGTTAAAGAACGACGGCCCAACGCCGGCGTATGCGTAAGGAGAGAACCACCGACTGCGAAAGAAAACGTACTGCAGCGAAGGAGTGATCTCAAACACGTTGGTGGGGATCTGTTTCTCGATCCCGGGGTACTCGGACTTCAGGCGACTCGAAAAGATCGAGACGGAGTCCGACAGCGTCAGCCCGACGGCGAGACCATGGGTGACGAAGTAGCGACCACCGAGCGCGAAATGCAAGCTGGTCACGTCGCGCCCAAGGCCAACGCCGAAACCGAAGGTAGGCAGCGCGGTGCCCCGCGCCCACGGGCGCCCGCGTTCGTCATCGCCGGCCGATGCCTGGGTCGGCCACGTGGCGAGCACGGCGATCAACGCGACCACGGCGCGCCGGGGCGTGGAGAATGCGCAAGCTCCCCGCGCGCGGGACGGTGTCGCCGACCAGCGAATCATCGCCAGCATCGTACGTGGTCCGTGCAGCGCCCTCAACCTCGGGGGCGTGCCGATCCTCGACGAGTGGCAAACACCGGACCTGTACCGAGAAGGTGGCGCGCGCCGTCAGACGCGCGCCACCTTGCGCGGTCAACCCTCGCCGGCGTTGTAGATCACGGCCTGGTACCAGCCGGACGGGATGTCGGCGCACTCGGGTGGATCGTTCTCGATGAACCTCGTCGCCCTCTCGAGCAGGATCGCGTACGAGCTCAGCTCACCGAAGATCTCCATCGATCCGTCCTGGACCTCCACGGGGGCATCGTCGCCGATGGCGACACCGAGCGCGAGCCGTTGGTCCACGCCGCACTCGGCCACGCCGCAGTCCGGGAGACACGGGCCGTCGTGGGACTCGAGGCTGATGGGAGCGAAGAAGAAGACGTTCGCGGCGGGCAGCAAGCTGCTACTCGAGACGCCGGCAACGAGGAGGACGTCGTCGGTCGTGCGCAGTGAGAACCAGGTGTTGATCCAGAACGGAGTCTCGAACTGAAAATCGAGGATAACCGGCGTGCCCTCGGTCAGAAATAGCGGGGTCACCGAGTTGCTCGGCATTCGTAGGACGTGCTCTTCCAGCTCACCGCATTGGAGCACGATGACCAACTCGCCGGCATCCTCGGTGACATCCCCGACCGTGCACGCGGCCCCCACGATCGCGCGGCTCGGGAACCCGCCGCCATCCAACGTCCACTCCGCCGCGCCGACCTCGAGCTCAGGCGGAATGCCGCAGGGCTCCTCCATGCAAATCGGCCCACCCGTCGTACTGTCGCCGCCTTCACTATCCGACGTCCCGTTTGACTCGGTGCTGCTTGCCGTGCCCGATCCGCTCGCCGAGGTGGTGGTGCCACCGCCACTGCTCGCGCTCCCCCCGGACGTGGAATCGCTGCTCGAGTCGTCACCGCTCGAGTCTTCGCCACTGTCCTCCAGCTCACCCACGCTCTTGGGGACACCACATCCCCCCAACAACAGCGCGCACATCGACCCTGCAATCCAATCCAACTTCATCGTTCTCGCACTCCTCGATCCCAAGTGCCCGCGGCCGGCCCCGTCCGTCACCGATTCTCGCGGCACGGGTGGCGGACGAGCGCGGCAGCCGCCGCCGATCCGCGAAAGGCCGCAGCGAAGGCCGCGGCAGCCCCAGCAGCGTCGCTTGGCTGATCGAGTCGGCAAAGCGAACGAATGCGCAGCACCCAGCCCTCCTCGGCGAGGCTGCCCGTGGCGAAACGACTTTGGTAGTCGAGGATGCGCGCGAGGGCGGCCTTGGCGTCGCCGCGCGCCAACGCGGCTTTCGCCGCCGTGATCGCGGCAAGCTCCGCCGCCAAGACGTCGGTGGCGTCCGCCATGGGCAGCGGCTCACGCTTGCGCGGCGGAGGACTGCGACTGCCACCCCTCGCGGCGCTGTCATCATGCGCCTCGATCTGGTCCTGTGGCGCAGGCGTTTGCGACGTCGGTGTCTCCAACGGCGGCAGCGTCGCGGGCACAACGGATGGCGCGGCATCGATCGCATCCGCCGGTGACGGCTCGACGCGCAGATCGGCCGCGGACGAAGGCGGCGCGGGCCCGGCTGGATCCGCGAGCCAACGCTCCGAACCACCGAGCAACCACACCGTCACCAATGCCGCCGCGCACGCCACGGTAACGCCGATCCACGACCAGCGCCGCGATTGCGGCCCGGGCGGCACGTCCGCGTCCGTTTCCACGCCTGCGGTTGCCGAAAGCGCGACCGCATCCCCGCGCGCCAACCTGCGCCGGATGCCTTGGCGGTTGAACTCGCGCAGCGCAGCCGGGCTGGCAGTCGCCCTCCGGAAGACCTCGATCAGCGCGCGCGCCTCTTCAGTTGCCATGGCCCGCCTCCCGCCTGATCCGCGTCTGTCGGCGCACGACCGCCCCCTCGAACCGGGCGCGGACGAGGCGCAGACGCGAATACACCGTGTTGAGCTTCGCCCCGACGATCGTCGCGATCTCGGGAATCGGTACGTTCTCGATCTCCGCGAGGACGAACACCTCGCGCTGGCTCTCGTCGAGACCAGCAAGGAACGCGTGGATAAACTCGCTGGCTTCGCGCTGGGCGAGCAGTTCGTCGGGGGGCAACGACGTGGGTACGTCGGCCTCGACCAGCGCAAGCCGCCGCTGCCCACGCCCAGCAGTTCGGTGGTGGCGCCAGGCGATCCGCCGCGCCACGCCATAGATCCAGCCCTTGAGTGTGGTGAAGCGCTGGGGATCTCCGAGCCGGCGGTGAACCACCACAAACACCTCTTGGACCGCATCGTCGAGCGCGCCCTCGGGCACGCCGAGGCACGACAGCGTGCGCCGCACACCGTCATGATGATCGGCATATAGCTCGGCAAACGCGTCGTCGTCGAGCGCTGCGGACACCGCCACGAGATCCAAGTGCCCGCCGGCTTCCCGTTCCGTCACGCGATCCGCCGGGCGTTTCGCACGCCGCCATTATGGCCGATTGCGCGCAGCCCTCGCCGTCAGCGCAGCCGAACCTCGAGGCCAGCCAGCAAACGCACGCCGAGCACCGGCGGTTGGTACAAGGACCGCGCTCCATCCCCGGCGTCGACGACAAAGCTCGGGCGCCTCACGGCGACGCTGAGCTCAGGCGCGAAGAACAGACCGAGCGTGGGGATCGGGGCAAACACGAGGCCGGCGTCGGCGAGCAGCGCGAGCCACAGGTCGTGGCGCGTGCGATTGCGGGCCAGACCCGTCCCTGTCGCAATCATGTCGCCGAGCGAGACGCCGCCGCCGAGCGCAAACTCGAGTCGGCCAAGGCGCGGCACCCAACTCACCCGCGCCGCACCCTGGAGCAGGGCGATGTCGGCTCCCTTCGTCGCAAGGCCGATCAGGCTCGCGCGTGCGGAAAACGCCCAGCCGAGCTCGAGATCTACGCGTACGCGTCGCACCCATGCACCGACACCGACGCTCGCCAACAGCGAGGCCGCGGGGACCTGGCGCAGGGCCGCACCGACGCCGACGCGGAGCCCGACGTGGGGCGGTCGGTGCGGCCGCGCCGGCGCGGTCGTGCTCGACGCCGCGGTTTCACGCGGGCCGCTCGTTGTCGAGCCAGGAACCTGAGCAGGCAACGACGGCTCGCGCACAGGTCCGCCCGTCCGTCGACGAGGTGACGAGGGAGTTGCGGGCTCGGGTGTCGCGGTCACGAGTTCGCGCACGGCGGGTGCGGCCACCACCGCAAGCGCGTCAACATGAACCGCCACCACGATGACGGCCGCGTCGGCTACGGTCGTGCACGAACGTCCCGTGATCGTCCGCTCGGTTCGCGCGTCATCGTTGATGATCGTCACGCGGGCGCGATACCCGGAGTCGGTCGAGTCGAGCCAAACGTCGGCGACGACGGCCGGGCCTTCTTCGGCGGGCAGGAGCTCGAGGAGACGGTCGGCGGCCATCTCGGCATCGGGACAGCCCTGAGGCGCACGCCACCGCAAGTCGACAGGGGGCGTCGCCAGTGCCACAGCCAACAGGAACAGGGCTGACATCCGTCGCGGGGCCCCGTGGATCATGGGACGATGGCGGGGGTCGACGCAATCGACCCCGCGCCACTGATCCGGACCGCGTGTGGTGTCAGGCCATCGCGGATGATCCGATCTCCGACGTTCGCCCGGCGCGTTCACACGCGCCCCCCACGCCTTAGTACGCGGTGGGTTGCGTTCGCGGGCGGCCCTACCGGCGCTTGTGGTCGCCGCGGCGCCCGCGACCCGGGTTCGCGCGCGCCTTGTCCTGACCTTGCCGGTGCCGACGGCCATGCGTGAGCGCGCGCAGACCGTCCTTGCTTACCAACCGCCCGAGCTCGGCCCGTTGTTTGGCATCAAGCGAAGCATGGAACTTCAGCACGGCGTCTTGCCAACGATCTGCGATCTGCGCCCGGTGCTTCTCAATTGCAGCACGGATGCGGTCGAGCGCTGCCGTGGCCGGCGCGGCCTTGACCAGCTCCTCCCCGAGCTCTCGCTCGAGTTCGCGGATCGCCTTGCGGTCGGCTTCGTTGTCCTTACGGAGCTCGCTGCGGAGCGTCTCAAGCTTGCTCCGTTGCGCATCCGTACACGTGAGCTTGGCGCAAATACCGGCATTCACACGATCCGATCCGCCCCGCTCGTGATCGGCCTGCGGGGCCGCCAACGACGACAGCAGTGAAAAAGAAGACAGCACGATCTTGCCAAACGTGAACATCGACTTTCGTCCTTCGCAGCGCCAAGTCATTCGCGCTGCGTCTTCAAGATCGAAGATGGCCGCAACGCCCTGTGAAGACCGTCGAGCTAGCGTAAACCCCAGGTAAACCCGAGCGTCCGGCGAGGGCGTCGCACCGGGCCCCGGGGGGTGCGATGCCATCGGAGTCGCCCCGGCGGCGGTCCCGCGCCGGCCCCGGAACGTCCCGCTGCCAAAGGCGTCTGGGCGTGGCCTACTCCCGGCTCGCGGGCGGTCAATCCGCTCCCCGCCCGGTTATGCTAGGAACCCGGCCCGGCAGACATGAGCAGCGACGACGCAATCGAGTTCGAGGGGAAGGTCGTCGAGGTCCTCACCGGCGGAACGTTCAAGGTCAACGTGGGCGAGGGTCACGACGTGATCGCCAAATTGGCCGGAAAGATGCGCCGCTACCGGATTCGCGTCGTACTCGGTGATCGCGTCACCGTCGCCGTGTCGCCCTACGATCCGACGCGCGGCCGCATCACCTACCGCCCGCGCTGATCCCCCCGCGGGATCGCCCTGGAGACGCCGCAATCGCGGCGCCTCGAGCTCATGTGGCAAAATCTTGCGAAAACGGATGCTGTGAGAGCTCCCACGATCTTCGTCTGGAAGATGCGTGCGGGCGCTTGCAACCATTCCTCGACCCGGTCGTCTCATTTTTCAACGCCCGGGCAAAGACCTGCCCGTGGCCGCGCCTACGCCTTTGGAGGGACGGGTCGACGCCATGGCGAGCAGATACGTCGAGGAGATCCGAGAACTCGCAGGTTGCTTTCGGCCTAACGAGCGCAACCTAACCCTCTATTTCGCCGACTTCGGGACACCGCCGCCGGCCGACAACGTCAACCGCGTCTTCGGCCCCCCGGTCGGGGTCGACGACACCAGGTGGCCGATCTATCCCCGACTTCACGAACTGCTGTCAGAGGCCGACGCGCTCGAGCGCTGGGATCGATGCGATCTCCGCATGGAGCATGTCTTCACGATCGACCTTGACGGCGTCCACGTCCACGGCATGCCACCCGGCGCCCGCGCGATGATGCTGTTCATCAGCAACGCCAGCTACCACCGGGCCTTTCACTGGGGCAACGCAGACACTGCGGTGGTGTTTCTCGGTGCCGAAGACGTCGCACGCGGTGCCTACCGCGGGGAGCTACCAAACCGTTCGCTGGGACGCTGGAGTCGCCGCTTTTGCCTGGTGCCCATCGATGTACCTGGTGATCTGTTCGACCTCGAGCCCCACGGAGATCCCCGAATCGCCGCGCTGCACGATGCGGTGTGGCAGGCGCCCGCGCGCCTCGGCGGACGACCGATCTGGGTGCGCAGCGCCGAGACCAGCGGGCCGCACGCGCAATGGGGCAACATCGACACTTCACCCCGTGCGTCGTTGGGCATGTCCGGTCCGCGAGAGTTTCTAATGCAGTTTGAGCGCCGCTTCGCCGAGGTGAACCTCGGCAACCAAGGCGTTATGTACGTGTCCGGCCAGAGCGCCTGCTACCAGAGCTTCTGAGTTGCGGATGAACGCGCTGCGTTCCACCGCGACGAAGGCAAGGAGCGCAGCGATGGAGGGCGGGGAGGCCCGGTAGCTACACGCCCGCCAGCCCATTAGCCGCCGGGCGCCGGATCCGTACCGCTCGGCAAGAATGGATCGACCTCGCGGCGCACGTCTGGCGCCGGCGGCGGACGCCTAGGGGTTGCTGGCGCCGCAGGAGCACCTGGTGGCGGCGGCTTGTCGGGGAGCAGCTCCGGGCGGTCGTCCTCGAGATCCTCGAGCATCGGCGGTTCGTCGTGAGCTGGTGCCGCCTTGTTCGCTCGACCGCGGCGCTTCTCGGATCGCAGGCGCGCCTCGATTGAGGGGTTTTCACCCTCGACGATCTCGATCGTGTCTTCCCACGGCAGATACCCGGGCGCGATGACGCGAATTCGGTGGGTACCCACGGGCAAGGGCGTCGACAGCGGCGCTGGACCGTAGTCAACGCCATCGACTTCGATCCGGGCACCCTCGAGGGCGCGGACCTCGACCGAGCCTTGGCGGGTCTGCGTGGCAACCGACTTGCCGGAGGGCACGGGGATGATCGGCGATGGCGGGGTCGACGTAGAAGCCGTGCTTGGTGCCGGCGGCGGTGCGGCTGGGCTGGTCGCGACCGATCCGCCCGCGCCGCGGCCGGGCCCGAACATCAGCGCCGCGGCCCCCCCCACGAGCACCGCCGCGATGCCGGCCACAACCAACCAGCGGCGCCGGATCTGAAACCCCACCGGCGGCTCAACGGGGATCGGTGTGCTGTCGGCGGACCCCCGAGCCATCGGCACGTCGTCGGCAACCATCGCGACAGAAACGTCGATACCTGCATCGACCTTCGCGGCTCCGTTGGCCGCCACCGTCGGCAACTCCACCGCCACCGATCGAACCGGATCGGCGAGCGGTTCGCGTGCGTCCAGGTCGGAGATCCCGGTGGCGGCAATGGGCGTCGGTCGACGCAGGGCGTTTGGGCGTGGTCGAGGCAACTTCGGCGATGGGCTCGGAAGCGGACGCGGGGCCGGGCCCGGCCGCGAAGTCGCGTCGGCTGCTGGGCGCCGACCGCCCTCCTGAGGCGGCGGGATGTCCGGGGCACTTGGTCGCCGCGGGGCGGATCCCCGCGCACCACCGCGATCGTGAATCGGCTGCGGTATCCCGGGCACGGACTGGGACGGTCGCCGCGGCAACGGCTTGACGCCCGAACCAACCTCGCCCGGTGGGGACTCGACGCTCGGGCGCGCCACCGGCTTGGTCCACTCCGAGCTCGGCTGGAGATCATCCTCGATCCGCCGATCTCGAGAGTCCCGATAGTCCTGCATTGCCCTTCGCGATGCCTCGTCAGCGAGCGGCAAACTGAAGTGCCCCGGTGGGATGCACTCGAACATCACTTCGACGATCTCGTTGGCGTCCGCGGGGCGCCGCGCAGGATCCTTCTCGAGGCATTGATGCACGAGCGCGATGAGCTGTGGCGGCACGCCGTGTCCGCTGGGCAACACCGCGCGCAGGGGTTTGGGTATGCCGTGAACGTGGTTGTAGAGCAACGCACCGTCATTCTCACCGACGATCGGCGAGTGACCCGTAAGCATCATGTAGAACAACACGCCCAGGGCGTACACGTCGACGCGGAGATCGGTGGCTTCACCCTTGATCTGCTCGGGGGCAAGGTAGCCCGCCGTGCCGATCACGTGCGACTTGGTGACTTGATCGTCGTCGCCGTCGACCAACTTGGCCAGCCCGAAGTCAAGCAGCTTCACGAAGTTCGCCCGCCCGGCGCGCTCGCACAACATGATGTTGGCGGGCTTGATGTCGCGCAACATGATGCTGCGGTCGTGGGCGAAGCCGACCGCGGCGAGGACCTGCGACGCGATCGGTGTGAACTCGATCAACGGAAGCGCCGAGCGGCGCTGGAGATAACGCCGCAGGGGTTCGCCATCGAGATACTCCATCGCGATAAATAGCTGGTCTCCGTGGTGACCGCACTCAAGCATGGCGACCACGTTTGGATGCGCGAGCTGTTTGAGACGCCGTCCCTCGCGTTCGAAGCGTGAGATCGCCGTTGAATCGTCGTGCAAGTGCGGGGCGAGCAGCTTGATCACGACCTTCCGGTTGTCGTGATCGTCGTGGCAGAGGTAAACCAGGCCCATGCCGCCCCGACCGATGAGACGCTCGACACGATAGCGACCGGCAAGCACCACATCGATCAGCGGATCGAGCGACCTCGGCTTGTCGGCGTGCGAGTTGGCCATGCTCATGGTGCGGAGGACCCGCCTGAGCGGCATTTTGCCCGTTTTGCGCCGCCCGAAAAGGGCTTTCTACGGGGTGGTCCCCCCAGACCAACCCAAACCGGAGCGGATGCGCGGCGCCCATAGCTCTGCCAGGCAGCGCGGATCCGGTCGGGTACACTCGCCGCCAAGCATGACCTCCGCCGCCGCCACCCCACGCCCACGCGTGGTCCGTCGTGAGCCCGTGGTCTTCGCGCGCGAAGATGGGCACGAACTCGACGCGACGGCAATGGTTCGGATTAGCCGTTACGGTTTTCAGCGGCCCTGGGATCCCGCAACGACGTCGGGTCCACCAGCGACCCGCGAAACCCCAACGCCCCCGCGCGGTCGCAGCGCCGCACGACACCTCAATCGGCCGCAAGGGATGCGACCTGCACCTGTGGCCCGGCGCTGGCTGCTTGGGTTCGTGGAGGTCCTGCCGTCCCCATGACTCGCGCGCTCTTCGAAGTCCGCGGGCTTGAGAAGGCGTTCGGCTCGAACGTGCTGTTCGCTGGCGCTGATCTCGACGTTTTTGAGGGCGAGACCCTCGCGATCATCGGCGAGAGCGGCTCGGGCAAGAGCATCTTTTTGAAGATGCTCATCGGCCTTGTCGAACCCGACGCCGGGGTCATCCTCTACAAGGGGCGCAACATCGCCGACTTCGATCAGGCGGCACTCGACAATCTCCATCGCGAGGTCGGCTACGTGTTCCAGAACGACGCGATGTTCGACTCGATGACGGTGTTGGAAAATGTTGGCTATGGGTTACGCGGCAAGAGCGACGCTGAAGTCCGCGCGATCGCCGAGAAGTTCATCGAGATGGTCGGCCTCCAGATTGCCGACCTCGAGAAGTTTCCCGCGAGCTTGTCGGGTGGCATGCGGAAGCGAGCCGCCCTCGCCCGTGCGATCGCAGTGGAGCCCGAGATCATCCTGTACGACGAGCCAACCCAAGGCCTCGACCCCCAGAACATCACGCGCATCGCCGAGATGATCGAGCAACTGCAAATGGAGTTAAAAGGAACCAGCGTCGTCGTGACCCACGACATGCGTACGGCGTTTGGGGTCTCGAGCCGCATCGTCATGCTGTACGGGGGCAAGTTCGCGTTTGAGGGTACGCCCGAGCAGCTGATCGAGGCCCGCGAAGGTCCCATACACGAGTTCATCCAAGACGCGCGTGAGGAGCTCCAGGCGCTGTTCCAGCCGCGTGAAAGTTCTAGCGACGATGCGCGCAGATGAGGGCGAGTGCTTACGTTCTCAAACACGACCGTCGAGGGGCGTCCTGTGCGGCGCCTCCGCCAAGTACTCCCGCCGCGACGGACCTCACCCGGCCGGTACGGTTTCGCAGCCGAGTTCGACAACGATCATTGCCGCGTCGGCACCCTGGATCTTCTCGCAGGTCTGCGGGCAAGCGAGGATCTTTGTCGGCGCGGCGGGGTTGTCGTAGTACCAACCGTCGCCCACGTAGGCGCAATCGGCCGCGGTCTCAACATTACCGATGCTGAATCCGCCGCCAAGTCCATCATCGAAGCGAACGTTGACCTTGGTGGGGTCTAGGGTCTGGCCGGGCGGCGGGTCTGGTATGTCCCACTCGCAGGCGATCTGCGCGCCGGAGATCACGAGATTGGCGAGCTCATCGAACACCGGTTGGAAGTCTTGCAAGCAGAGGTCGCTGATGATCCCGTCTGTCATCTGTCCAAGTTCGATGTAGACCGCGCCGATCTCGTCAGTCTCCTCGCACACCGTCGTGCAAACGATACCGTTCAGCTTGTACTCGGCGTACCCCGGGTCGAGCGCCTTCAGGGCCGTGTCGAACTCGAGCGCGGTGATATCTGACTCGTCGTCGCTGACGACAACGAAGTGCAGTGACGCGTCCTGGCGACGCGCCACTCGCCACTGGGGCTCGTACTCCAGCGCCTCCTCAAGCGCATCGTTGCTGCCCACATTTTGGTCGATATGCAGGAACGTGGGCGGATTGTTGTCGATCTCGGGGCATCCACCGATACCCAGCGGCGGATCGATGCAGATGCCGTTGCCGTCGTCGGGGTAGCTCGAAATCAGCACGACGTGAACGTCGATGCCGCTGTCGACGATCTGCTGCGAGAACCCATTGAGGTTGGCCTGCACGGAGCTGGCCTCGAAATCCATGCTGCCGGAGTTGTCGACGACGACGATGATGTCGGCGGCCTTCTTGTTCTCCGCAGGTATGACCGTCGACGCGCAGCCGTTGCCGCCTCCGGATCCGTCCGCGCCGAGATCAAGTTGAACGCCTCCATCTTGACCCGAGACCCCACTGTCGCCTCCCGTGAAGGTGATCCCCTCGCTACCCTCGCTGACATTGCCGGAGCTGCCGCATGCCCCGCTCGCAGCCATCAGCAGCAGGGCAATGCACGGACGGATAATCTTTGGCGATGGAGTCTCTCGCAGGTTCATGGCACCCAGGTCCTGACCGAAAGGTCGACAGAGTGTAATGCGCGCCTTCGGTTGTCGTCGAGGCCGCTCAGGCTTCCGACCATCAAACAAGCGGCGCCGAGAGCGTCTAGGTCGCCGCTGCCCTTCGCGGCTCTGCCGCCGGCTCCCGGGGCGCGGAGCGTTCGAAAACGATTGCGGTGCCGCGCGCCTTAACGACCTGCCGCGAGGGGCGCGGAGCAAACGTGCCTGTCGCCGGCGCGCATCGGGCCGGCACTCACTCACCGCTTCGTTCGTCGCCAAGCCGCGATCTCCTCACGCATGTCCGCGGCTCCTTCGCGCTCGGCGACGTGGGCGGCTTCGGCGACCAACGCTTCGCCGCGGGTCGAATCGCGCCTGGCGTCGATCAACGTACGACCAAGAGCGAAGTCGAGATCCATCGCGAACTGACATCCATGTTCCCGACACAGCGTGCGCCCCTTCTCAAGCCGCGCGATCGCTGCGTCGACGCGTCCCGCCGCTACGTCGCACTCGGCATGCAGCAACAGCGACCACGGTGCGTCCTTGGGCGAGCGCTGCGACATCACTTCCGCGACATGCTCCAGCCGCGGCTCGGCCGCGGCGCAGTCATCGGCGTCGATGAGGTTTTGCGCGAAGTTGATCTCGAGGATCGTGTAGTGCGTGTTGTCGCGACCGAACGTCGATTCCGTCAGTTCGAGCGCACGCTCATAGCTGCTCCGCGCGGCCTCCAGGCCTTTCTCATCCGCGAGGAGCTTCGCGATCCGTCCCAAGGTCAGCGCAGCGTCCTGAACACCGCGACCGGCCTCAAATATCGGCACGGCTCGCTCGTACCATTGTCGCGCTCGCACCAGGTCGTCGCGGCGCGACGCTAGATCCCCCGCCTGGTGGTAGGCAATCGCGAGGTCGCGATGGGTCGGAGGCAGGGTTGCTTCGTATATCGCGATCGCGCGCGACTGTAGCGAGTCCGCGCGATCGATCCGCCTGAGCCTCGCCGGCGTGGGCTTGCCGGCCTCGACGGGCCCCGCCACGAACCGCGCCAGCATGTGGAGCGCGTCCGCCGTGCGTGGGTGCCCCGGACCGTATGCAAGCTGCGTCTCGGTGACTGCCTGCTCGCCCGCCTCCACCGCCGCCAACGGGCCATGGGCGAGCGCGATTGACTGCGCGAGCTGCTGGCGAGCAATCGAGCGCTGCAAGTCGTTGGCCGCGAGCTCGACCGCGTGCGAGAATCCCTCGACCGCCCCGACGTGGTCGTCGAGGTACTGCTTCCTCGCCGCCGCCGAGAGCGCGAGCCGGTAGCGGAGCCGCACGGGGTCGCCCGCGCGCGCGACCGCGGCAGTCGCCACGGCCTCAAGTTCACCGGCCGCCTCGCGCCGGTGGCGGTACGTCTCCAACGACACCAACGCGGTCCATGCGACCGCCTCGATCGCATCGTCGTGCAAAGCCGCCGCGACCTGGGCGAGCTCACGAGCCGTGTCGATCGCCAACACATTGTCGTCGGCATTCGATGCCCCCTCGAGCAGCTCCACAAGCGCGTCGCGCACCAGCGGCGGATGCTCGAGTTCACGGGCACGCTGGAGCAGCTCCCGGGCCTTCGTCACGCGCGCAACAGGAGGCATCTCGATCCACTGGGCGCCGTGTGCGTTGAGGTCCAACTCGAGCTGGTTGATCTGGTTGCGTAGGTCCGGATCGGCCGGAAGCGGATAGGCATCAGCTCGGGATGACTCCGCGCACTCACCAAGATCGCCGAGTCGCCCCACGAGATCGACCGCACCGAGCACCCGTTCACGATCGGGATCGCTGAGGGCACTCGCGAGTGCATCGAGCCGATGTAGGCGGCGGTCAAGGCACGCCATGCGCGTATCCAGACGCACGGATGACTGGGTACCCTCCACTTTCGTTGCTCGACAGGCGTCGACCACCGCGGCGCGCCACTGCGTCGCATACCCTTCGAGCCGCTCGGTCACCCGCTCCGCGGCCTCGCCTGCAATCGGCGACCCGCTCGCGGCGAATGCTGCCCGCGTCGCTTCGGCTCGCGCCGGATCCCACACACCCGCCAGACGATCGACCGGATCCGGGCATAGATCGGGCGCGCCCGCCCACGGTCGCGAGGCCACCACTGCGACCACGGCGAGGGCACTGATGCCGACGGGGACGAGCGCACGTGACGGCTTGGGCTCGAGCTCCCGAACGAGCGCCTCCATCGAGGGCCAACGATCGTCGGCCCGAATCGAAAGTCCGCGGAGCACCGCGGCACGGACCCGGCGCGGCACGCTGCGGCGGCGCGGAGGCGGGACGAGCTCGCCATTTTTCCGCGCAATCGCGAGCTCGGTTACCGAGCGCCCGGAGTGCGGATTCTGTCGCCACAAGGCCTGGTAGAGCCCGACGCAAAACGCGTACTGATCCGCGCGGGCGTCGGCGCGTTGGCCATCGAATTGCTCGGGCGCCATGTAGGCCGGCGTGCCGATCACCGCACCCGTGCGGGTGAACGAAAGCAAATCGAGATCATCGAGCTCCGGACCGCTCGGCCGTGTCGGCGACTCATCGGCGCCGCTGGCCAAGCCGAAGTCGAGTACTCGCACGCGACCGGTTGAGTCGCGCATCGCGTTCTCCGGCTTCACGTCGCTGTGGACCAGGTTGGCGCGGTGCGCCGCAGCAAGGCCGCGGCCGAACTGCACGTAGACGTCTAGGATCTCGCGGACGGAGGGACGCTCGCGGCGGCACCACGTCGACAGCGACTCGCCGTCGATCATCTCCATCGCGATCCACACCCGTGGCCCGCTGCCGACCCCCTCGACGACACCAACCTCGTAGACCGCCCCAACATTAGGATGGGACAGTCGGCCCATCGCCCTCGCCTCGCGGATCAACCGCGCGTGTTGGAGTTTCCGCTGCTCGGCGGTAGCAAGCTCGTCATGGCGGAGCACCTTGAGCGCGATATCCCGTTCCAGCCGCGGGTCATGAACCGCATACACCGTGCCCATCCCGCCGGCACCCAGGGTTCGCAACACGGTGAACCGATCGATGGTCGGTGCGCTCGTCTCGATTCCGAATAGCTCGCCGCGGACGCGCTCTCTGGCTGCGTCGCGGCCGAGGTCCCCGGCAAACGTGGGCGAGTCCGAGCTCACCATCGAGATAGACTGCCCGCAGCGGAACTCGATCACCAGCGGACGGCGATTCTGGGAGCGATCGTTTCGCGCCAGGTCGCGCACATGTCGCACGCGAGGTCGCGATAGTGCGTCGGATCACAAGCTCAATTGAGCTGCTTGTCCACCGCCTGGTCGCCATCCTCGGCGGAGAACGCGAACGACAACTCGTCGCCTTTTACGTCGACGTGCACGCTCCCACCCGTCTCGAGGGTGCCGAACAGCAGCTCGTCCACAAGGTGACCCTTGATCTTCTCGTCGATCAGTCGCGCCATCGGACGTGCGCCGTAGAGCTTGTCAAACCCTCGCTTGGCGACCCAGACACGCGCGGTATCGCTGAACGTGATCCGTACGTTGCGATCGGCGAGCTGGATCTCAAGCTCTCCGAGCATCTTGTCGGCAACCTTGCGAATCACCTCTTCATCGAGCGGGCGGAACATCACTGTCTTGTCCAAGCGATTGCGGAACTCGGGGCTGAATGTGCGCTCGATCGCCTTGCCGGCGTCCGCTGGCCGCGGCCCGTCGTCGGCGAAGCCGACCTTGCGCGCGGTGATGTCATGCGCGCCGGCGTTGCTGGTCATGATAAGAATGATGTTGCGGAAGTCGGTCTTGCGCCCGGTCGTGTCCGTCAACGTGGCGTTATCCATCACTTGCAGCAGCACCGAGAAAATGTCGGGGTGCGCCTTCTCGACCTCGTCGAGCACGAGCACCGCGTGGGGCTGTTTGGCTACTGCGTCGGTCAAGAGGCCGCCTTGATCGAATCCCACGTAGCCGGGCGGCGCGCCGATCAGGCGGCTGACCGAGTGCTTCTCCATGTACTCGCTCATGTCGAAGCGTAAGAACGGGAGCGCCAGCAGTCGCGCGAGCTGCTTCGCCAACTCGGTCTTGCCGACGCCGGTGGGCCCGGCAAAGAGGAACGAGCCGATCGGCTTGTCGGGGCGTTGCAGGCCCGCACGCGCGCGCTTGATCGCGTGGGCCACTGTCTTGACGGCCTCGTCTTGACCGTAGATGGAACCACGCAGGCCTTCGTCCAGCCGGGCCAACACGGTGCGGTCGTCGCTCGACACACTCTTGGGTGGGATCCTCGCCATGCGAGCGATAACCGCCTCGATCTGCGGCACATCGATGACGGTGGGCGGCGGAGCTTCCGCGCCTACGGCCGCGGCCTCGCCACGTTCACTCCCGGCAGCATTGGCAGGGTCCCCGGGCAACGCATCGTTGAGCGACACCTCAAGCACCGCAGCGCCGAGGCGAGCAGCCGCGCCCGTCTCATCCATCACATCGATCGCGGAGTCGGGCAAGTGGCGGTCGCGAAGGTACTTGTGGGCCAACTCGACCGCAGCTTCGAGCGCCTCTGGTGTGTATCGAACGTTGTGATGGCGTTCGTAGACCTCCCGTAAACCCTGCAGGATCAACACCGTTTCTTCACGGCTCGGCTCGTTGATCTCGATCTTCTGAAATCGACGCGCGAGCGCAGCGTCGCGCTCGAACGAAGCCTTGAAATCCTTGTATGTCGTCGACCCAATGCAGCGCAGCGCTCCGGACGACAACGATGGTTTCAGCAGATTGCTCGCGTCCATCGACCCACCGGACGTTGCCCCAGCGCCAACGACCGTGTGGATCTCGTCGATAAAGAGGATTGCGTCGGGATCCGACTCGATGGCCGAAATAACGGCCTTGAGCCGCTCTTCGAACTGACCGCGGAACTTGGTCCCCGCGAGCACGGCCCCCATGTCGAGGGAGTAGATGTGCGCATCTTTGATAGCCGCCGGCACCTTGCCCTCGTGCACGCGAAGCGCCAACCCCTCGACGACCGCGGTCTTGCCCACGCCGGGCTCGCCCACCAAGACCGGGTTGTTCTTGCGGCGGCGACACAACACCTGGATCACCCGAAGCACTTCGCTGTGGCGACCGATAAGCGGCTCGATCTTCCCAGCTTGAGCCTTTGCCTGCAGATCGACGGCGTAGGCGGCAAGCGGATCATCCGCCACATCACCGCCATCGTCGTCGTTGTGCCCACCCGGGCCAGGCCCTGCACCCCCACCTGGCCCTGGCATGCGACGAGCGACGGCGCCACCGGTGCTTCGGCTGATTCCATGGGAAATGAAAACCGTGACGTCTCGACGCGTGATGCCGTGGCTACCCAGGATGTAGACCGCATGGGATTCCGGTTCGGCGAACAGCGCGACCAGGAGATTGGCGCCGGTCACTTCGCGCTTTCCGGCGCCCTGCACGTGGTAGACCGCGCGTTGCAACACCCGGCCGACGCCAATGGTCTGGTGACAGGTGAAGGCGTCGCCCTCGGGCACAGCACGCATGTGCTCACCGAGGAACGACTCGAGATCGCCGCGAATGGCGTCGATGTCACCCCCACATCCCCGCAAGACGCGCTCCGCGCTCGGATCGTCTAGCATCGCCAGCAGCAGATGCTCCAGGGTCAGATACTCGTGACGACGACGCTGAGTGTCCTCGATCGCGTGGTTGATCGTCTCCTTGAGCTCTTCACTCAGCATCGTCGTCGTCTTCCGGCTCCATCGAAGCCATCAGCGGGTGTTCGTTTTTTCGCGCGAGCAAGTGAACTTGAGCGACCTTCGTCTCGGCGATCTCGTGGGTGTAGACGCCGGCGACACCCTGTCCGTGGTGGTGCACGTGCAACATCACCGCAGTCGCTTCGGCCTCATTGCGATGAAACACTGTCTCGAGCAGACGGACGACGAAGTCCATCGGCGTGTAGTCGTCGTTGTGCAGGATCACGCGGTACATGCGCGGGCGCTTGACCTTCTTTTCCTCGCGCTCCCGAAGGGCTACGCCGTTTTGCCGTTCTTCGTCGCGTCGCTCGCTCATAGGACCTCAGCATTCTAGCAAACCGACCGTCGATCTGCCTCGAAGCCGGCCCATGAGGGGCCTGGCTCCCGGCGTCCGACTTCACGGGCGCGTTTGTCAGGGCGGGGCATGTGACGTAGAAGGCTGCTGAGGTGGCATTCCGGATTCAGGTCACGACATCGCTCTGCGATGTCGAGTCGGCGGCCTGGAACGCCCTCGATCACGGCGGCAGTCCGTTTCTCGAGTACGGGTTCCTACGGGCGCTCGAACTCACGGGCTCGGTCGGCGCGCGGACGGGATGGGAACCGCTTTACCTCCTAGCCACCTGGGTAGGTGAACCTGGCGCGGCAGCCGCGTTGGTGGGCGCGATCCCCTGCTACCTCAAGCGCCACAGCTACGGCGAATACATCTTCGATTTCAGCTGGGCCCGGGCGGCTCAGCAAGTCGGGGTGGCCTACTACCCAAAGCTGGTGGTCGCCGCGCCAATGACACCGGCGACGGGGCCGCGGATCCTCTTGCCGCACGCGGACCTTCCCGGCCGCGCGTCGCGTCACGAGATCGCGCTTGCTCTCGTGGCCGCGGTGCGCGAGCTCGCCGAACGCACCCAAGTGTCGTCAGTTCATTGGCTGTTTACGACGGCGGCCGAACATTCGCTTCTCGACGAGCTCGGCTTCTTGCCCCGTGCGAGCTTTCAGTACCACTTCCACAACCCCGGCTATGCCGACTTCGACGCGTTCTTGGCCTCGCTGACCTCGCGCAAGCGCAAGTCGATCCGCAAAGAGCGCAGCCGCGCGGTCGCGGATCTTGATAGTGCGACGTTCTGCCACGGCACCGACATCGGCGACGCGGAGCTCGACGCAATGGAGCGATTCTACCGTAGCACCTGTCATCAGCATGGCGGAACACCCTACCTCGGCCGCCGATTCTTTCATGTGTTGCACGAGCTCGCACCTGATCGCATGCGCCTTTGCGTCGCGCGAAGAGCCGGGGAGATCGTGGCCTCGGCCCTCTACCTTGAGACGGAACGCGCCCTATACGGGCGCTACTGGGGTTGCGGTCAGCACATTGAGCTTCTGCATTTCGAGCTGGCCTACTACCAGGGCATCGAACGCTGCATTCGTGGCGGCCTACCTTTGTTCGAGGCCGGTGCTCAGGGCGAACACAAGCTCCTGCGAGGTTTCGTCCCCTCACCTACGTATAGCAACCATTGGATCCGCCACGAGGGGCTGCATCACGCTGTCGCGCGCTTTGTCGCCCACGAACGCATCGAACTCGAGCATGTCGCCCGCGAGCTCAGCGAGCTAGAACCATACCGTCAGGACTGACACCCAGCCCACCGGTCGTGGCATGCTGATAGAGCACTCGTGGCCGACCAAAACAGAGACTCGGCGCGAGACAGCGAGAGCATCAGCGACGCTGACCTTGCCAGCCTGGCGATCCCGGCGCGAGGACTCGGGAGTGGGCCCGTACGCGGGAGCACCATCGGCCGCTACGTTGTGCTCTACGAGCTGGGATCTGGTGGCATGGGAGTCGTCTACGCGGCGTACGACCCCGAACTCGATCGCAAGGTCGCACTCAAATTGCTGCACGCCGACTCCAAGAGCTCGCGCGGGCGCCGACGCCTCCTCCGCGAAGCGAAGGCGATCGCCAAGCTGAACCACCCCAACGTCGTCACCGTCCACGACGTCGGAACGTTCGAGGGTCGAGTCTTCGTGGCGATGGAGTGGATCGACGGCGTGACCCTTCGACAGTGGCTGCGCGATCAACCACGCCCGTGGCGTCTAGCATTGGATGTCGCGTCTGCGGCCGGCGAGGGCCTCGCAGCCGCCCACGCCGCTGATCTCATCCACCGCGATTTCAAGCCGGACAACATCTTGGTCGAGCCCAACGGGCGCGTGGTCGTGCTCGACTTCGGTCTCGCCCGACGCCCACAGTCGGGCCACGACAGCGGCGCTTCCGCCAACTCGGACAGCGAGATTGGCGAGGCGCTCTTCGAGGAAGCCAGTCCACCGCGGGGGCCCGGGGCGTTGGATGAGAACCTGACGCGGACAGGGGCGGTGCTCGGGACTCCGGCGTACATGGCTCCTGAGCAGCACCTCGGCGAGAGCGTGGACACGCGCTGCGATCAGTTCGCGTTCTGCGTGGTCCTGTGGGAGGCGCTCTACGGCGTTCGCCCGTTTGCCGGGGACAACGCCCGGATCACTGCGATGGCGGTGGTCGCCGGCGAGATCCAGGAGCCGCCGCGCGGCACCGGGGTACCAAACTGGATCCGTCGCGTTCTGCAGCGCGGGCTCTCGGTCCGAGCCGACGACCGATACGCCGACATGGCTCAGCTGATCGCTGCCTTGCGCGGCAAGTCCACACGCACGCTTCGACAGCGCCTCGCACTCGCCGCAGGGATCTTCGGTGCGAGCGCCGGTGCCTCTATCGCCTGGGCGGCGTTCGCACCTGACGACGAGCGCTGCGAGACGGCCGCAGAACACCTCGTGGGCGTTTGGGACGACGAGCGTCGGGCCGCCGTGCGAACCGCCTTCGCCGACACCCCCGTGCCCTACGCCAACACGGCCCGCATGGGCGTAGAGCACTACCTCGATCGTTACGCCCAGGGATGGGCGCGGGAGCATCGGGCCGCGTGCCGGGCCACGCATGTACACCGCGAGCAGTCCCAGGAGCAACTCGATCGGCGCATGGGCTGCCTGCGCGCGCGGCTGCGGGACGTCGAGGCGCTCGTGGGTGAGTTCGTGCAAGCGGACGCAGACCTCGTGGAGCACGCAGTCGAGGCCACGGTTCGGCTCCCGCGGGTCGACACGTGCAACGACGGTGATGGCCTCGTCGCCCGCGTCCTTCCCCCCGACGAGGGGCATGCCCGCAAAGAAGTCGAGCGTGTCCGTGGCGAACTGGTGGACGCGTCAGCTAAGGAGGCGGCCGGCCGCTACGCTGCTGCGTTGGAGCTCGCCGAGCGGCTCGAACGCGAAGCCGTTGCCACCGGTTACCGCCCGCTGCTGGCCGAAGTCCGCCTCCGCCTCGGGAGCCTGCTCGAGCGTCGCGGCCAGTTTGAGGAGGCCGAACACAAGCTGCTCGATGCGATCTGGCAAGCTGAGGCGAGCCAGCACGATACGGTTGCCGCCGAAGCGTGGGTGCGCTTGTTGTGGGTGACGGGAGTCGAGCGCGAGGACACGGTACGCGGCGAGCTGTGGCAGAAGTTTGCACAGACCGCGCGCGATCGCCTCGGCCATGACGACCTACTCACGGCGACGCTCACTCACAACACCGCTGGACTGCGTTACCGCCAAGGGCGGCACGTCGAGGCGTTCGAGGACTATCGGACTGCCCTGGCCGCGCAAGAGCGATTGCTCGGCTCGGAGGATCCCGCGGTTGCAATGACGTACAACCACATGGGGAACGTAAAGATCGAGCAGGGCGACTTCGCCGCCGCGCGCGAGTACTGCACGCGCTCGCTCGAGCTGCGACGCAAGGTACTTGGCGATCGCCACCCGAAGGTCGCCGCCTCGCTCAACAACCTTGCGGTCATTGCGGTAGCCGAAGGCAACGTCGCCGACGCAGAAGCGTTCACGCAGGAGGCGCTCACGATCGTGGGTGGGCACGGCGGCAGCGAAGAGACTGTCGCCGTAAGTGTTGCCGCCGAAGCCGCCGACGACCGTGGTGACGCGGTCGCAGGCGCACGGCACTACCAACGCCTGCTGCAGCTGCGCGAGCAAGAACGCCCGACGATCCCTGCGCGCGTCGCCGAGGCCGCCATTGGGCTTGGACGGGCAAGGACGCGGTTGGGAGATCATGCAGCCGCCGGGGAGGCACTCGCGCACGCGATCGAGTTGGCAGATCCGGGGCACCCGCTCCAAGCCGCGAACAGCTGGCTCGCGCTCGCCGAGCTCGAGCGCGCACGGGGCCGCGAAGGCAACCGAGATGAGGCGCTTGCGCGAGCGCGCGAACTCGCGGCAAGGCTGCAACCGGCCGACGCCGCTCTCGACGCGCGCCTCGTGGCGGAGCGCTGAGCAGCTCGCGCAACCCGCCTATGGGCGCCATACTCGGGGCATGTCGGCTCTCACGCTCTGCGGCACCACAACCTCCCCTTTCGTCCGTCGCGTCCGCGTGGTCGCGGCGGAGTGCGGCGTCCCATGTGATCTCGTCGACACCAGCGAAGAAGCGGGCCAGGAGACCCTACGCGCTATCTCCCCGATTTGGAAGGTCCCTGTCGCACGGATGGGCGACCGCGTGGTGTTCGACTCCCACGCCATTACCGAGGTGCTACTGGCCGAGCACGCCTCCGAGCTCCGCGCGTTCAACCCCCAGCGAGACCTCGTCGAGCGAAACGTCATCACCGTGGTCGATGGTGGGCTCGACGCGGCGATCAACGCCTTTTACTTCCGCCGCGACGGCATCGATCCAGCCTCCATGCCGTACACGCGCAAGCAGCTCGAGCGCACGGCCTCGGCGCTAGCGTGGCTCGAAGCGCGGATCGATGGGGACGCGCTGACCGGCCAGTCGAGCCTCGGGCTTGCCGAGATCGCGCTCGCCACCGCCCTTGGCTGGATTCAGTTCCGCCAGGTCCTCGACATCAGGCGCTATGCGCGCCTACGCGCCGCATTCGAACGACTCGACGCGCGACCGAGTTTCGCAGCCACGCGCCCGGTCGAACGAGCGTGATCATCTCACCCAAGCGCTGATGGCAGCGATGTCGTCGCGCGGTGTTCGTGTTGCGAGACTCTGTGGCGCCCTGCTACGCTGGTTCGGCTGCGAGGAGCCATCGACCATGCATGACGACGCGGACATTGAAGGCCGGATCTCTCGACTCGAAGGTGAGCTGGCCGAGCTCCAAGGGAGCCGGGCTGGACACCGGCGCGTCACGGCTCGTGCGCGCCGCCTGGGCGTGATGCTGGCGATCGGAATGTTCGCCGCCGGTCTGCCTGCCGCTACCTGGCTGCAGCTGCGTGGGAGCAACGAGGCCGCGGTCGCGGCGGCAAAGGCCGAGTACAAGCTCGAGCGACGTCTGCAGGGTTATCACCACAAGCAGGAACGCAACATGCGGTTCATCGAGGCCGCCCTGGCACCCGGGGCCAGCGACGAGGACCGCGCGAGCGCGCTCCGCTTTCTCGTTGCAGCGCTCGGTGAGCGCAGCGTCACCCGCAAGTGGGCGAAGAAGGAGCTCGACGCGATCGAAACGCGGAGCAGCCCGCCGGTGACCGAACGCCCCTGCCAGCGTCGCGCCAGCAGCGGAGCGGCGACCGACGGGCCCTGGTGAAACGCAGTTAGCCCTGCTTGGGGAGAATGCAACCGACCGCGGCTTCGATGTAACGCGCCGCGAAGGCCTCGAAATCCTCAACGCGCAGCAGGGAGCCGGCGGCAAACCGCCGATTGATCAATAGCGCCGCCAATCCGTGCATCGCCGTAAACCACCGGACGAATGATTCGTTGCTATCGCCGGGCGCGCCAGCCTCGAGCCGGCGGGCCCCGAATACGGCGCGAACCTCCAGGCTGAGCCGCTCGACGCCCGCCTGCTGCGATTCAGTGAGAACTTCCGCCAGCGGCGCCTCGCTCCCGACCAGCAACCCATACAGCCAAGGGTTTTCGCGCGCGAAGCGGAGAAATGCGCGTGATCCTTCGATCAAGCCGGCGCCCGCCGACTCGGCTGAAAAGCCGGTGATGAGCGCGCGCCCCAGGATCTGCGCGCCACGAATCCGCAGTTCCCGCATGATGGCGGCCTTGCTCTCAAAACACGTATAAAGCGTGGTGGCGCTGGTGCCGAGCTTGCTCGCAATGGCGCGCATCGTGACGCCGTCCTCACCACAGGCCTGACCGAGCTCGAGGCTCGCTCCGATGATCGCTTCGCGGAATGCCTCGGCGTCGCCGCTCATGTGCCGCGAACGTAGCAGGTTGACGGGAACACAAGGCGAAGGAAGCCGCCGGAAACGCAAACAACGTTCGCAAGCGGATATGCGGCTGCGACTCGGCCATTGAGCCCTCGGGGCTCGGCCACGGCCGATGCTTCCCACAGGAACGAGCCGCGCGAAGCCCGGGGATTGGCGCCTCCGACCGCACCCTGGCCCCGGGGCGACGCGCGTACGTCGGATGTGGGACAGGGAGCGCGAACATGCGCGAGCAGGCTCGAAAGGCCCCGCGCATCGTTGTTCCTACGCTGGCCGTTCGGACAGGTTCTCGCCGTCGATCGGCTTGATAGCCTTGGAGCAACCGTGGATCCCACAACCCGTTTTCGCATCTTGTTGGTCGAGGACTACGTACCGCTGCGCCGCACCTACGAGCGCACGTTCGTCGACGCCGGCTACGACGTTGTCACAGCCGAGACCGTCGATGGAGCACGCGCAGCCTTTAGCTCGCCAGAGTCTGACTTTCATGCTGCGTTGCTCGACTATCGGCTCCCGGACGGGACGGCGGCAACGTTGGTGCAAGAGCTGCTCGACCGCAACCCGCTGTGCCGCGCCGCGGTGGTGACTGGAGCGGTCGACGATGAGACGGCTCTCGAGTCGGCGCGTTGCGGGGCGCACATGTACATCCGCAAGCCGGAGACTTTCCCAAACTTGCTGTCCGCGTTGGCACAAACGGTCCAATCGACGCTCGACTGGCGACGCGCACTCGGTCAGCCCGGACCGGGTGAAATGGAGAAGCGCGAAGCGACCATTCCCCAGCCGGTTGCGATGGACATGCAGCGGGCGATGGCCCGCATGGCCCATATTGCCGGGCTCACGCACATCGAGACGCTCGTCGCGTGGCGATTGCTCTGGGGCGATTCGAACAAGCGCATCTCGGCGCTCATGGGGTGCAGCGAACGCACCGCCAAGTACCACGTTGCCGCGGTCCTCTCGCGCACGGGTGCGAAGACCCGCAACCATCTGCTTGGGATCTTGCTGCGTGACGCGGGCGTCGAAGACCCTTGGGGCAACCGCGTCGCGGACGACGACGACGACACGGAGTAACCGGCCTCCGGATCTCATAGCCCCGCGCGACCGATCGCGCGGGCTCGATGGCGCACTCAGGTCGGTGCGCGCGTCACCGGGTGGACGCCCCAGATGTCCGACGCGTACTCGGCGATCGTACGATCGCTCGAGAACCGACCCACATGCGCGAGGTTCTGCACGACCATACGCGCCCACGCGCCTTCGTCGCGATAGGCCGCGTCAACGCGCTCCTGGC
>CADEGN010000060.1 GCA_902826865.1 uncultured Myxococcales bacterium | reverse complement strand
CAATATTCCCCACTGCTGCCTCCCGTAGGAGTCTGGACCGTGTCTCAGTTCCAGTGTGGCTGATCATCCTCTCAGACCAGCTACCCGTCTTCGCCTTGGTGAGCTGTTACCTCACCAACTAGCTGATGGGCCGCGGGCTCGTCCTCTGGTGCCCCTTGCGGAGCTTTCCCGTAGCAGCCCGAAGACCACTACGCCTTATCCGGTATTAGCCCGAGTTTCCCCGGGTTGTCCCAGTCCAAAGGGTTGATTACCCACGTGTTACGCACCCGTGCGCCACTGACAGGGTTGCCCCTGCCCGTTCGACTTGCATGTGTTAGGCCCGCCGCAAACGTTCGCTCTGAGCCAGGATCAAACTCTCCAGTTTGAGCTTGGACAACGAGCTTCGTGTTGCTCGATTTGGTTCGTACGTCTCATCCCGTCTTCGTCCGAGCAAGCTCGGCGTCGATCGTGATGGACGAGGTTGTGCGAGCCGTTTCCGACCCGCGCTCCCGCACGCGTCTTTACGTCTTGCGTTGGCTTTCGCCTCTGCAGCGACGTAGAGACCGTCTCCTGTTCCGCTATCCAGTTTTCAGGGAGCGCTGTTCCGTCGGGGGTGTCCCCGGCGGGGATCGGACTTCTAGTCCCTCACCGGCCTTGGGTCAAGAAAAACCTTCGGGCCGCTTTGCGGGGTTTCGCACGGGGGTAGACCGCGTTCTAGCGGTGGTAGGCCGGGCTGGCTCCGCGAGGCCAGGGGACGCTCGACACGACAAGCGGTCGGCGCTTGGCCACCCCGTCGGTTTTGCTGCGTTCGGATCCCAGGAGGGTTCCGAACCACGTTCCTGCGGGGGTTGCCGAACGCCTCATTCGGCGGCGGCGGGCGGAGAGTGCACGGGCTGGTTGGGCTGGTCAAGGGGGGTCATCAAAGATCGCACCTAGACCCACTGCGACCCGATTTTCGACCCCATCCGTGACCCCACCGGTGGCGCCGCGGATTCGCCGCAGGCCGCCCTGCGCACCCGGTAAGGGGCGACGGGTCAAACGAGTCGAGTCCCAGACTAGTACTAGTCTAGTACTAGTCTGGGGACGCCTGGGCCCGTTGCGTCCCCCGATTTCCTCGTCCAGCCCAGCGACTGGGCTGTTCTCCATGCTCGCGTCGGTCGTCGCGTTCGCGGTGATGGGTGCCTGTGTGAAGGACCTTCGCGAGCACGGAATGGGCACGCTCGAGGTGATCGTGTGGCGCACCGCACCCGGCCTGCCGGTCGCCTGGCTCGAGTTGGTGCGGCGCGGGCTCCCGCTTCGTCCACGACGGCCGCGAACTGTCGCGCTGAGATCGCTTCTCGGCGCAGTGGCGATGGCGACCAACTTCTGGGCTGTGCGCGCGCTGTCGCTGCTCCAGCACACCGTCATTCACCTGATGCAGCCCGTGCTCGTGGCGACGCTTAGCCCACTGATCCTCGGGGAGCGGCTGCGGGGCCGCGCGTTTGCGGCCCTCGTGCTGGCGTTGGCGGGGTCCGCCGTCGTGCTTGTTCCGGGCAACTTCGTCGCGAACGACGCGGTCTGGATCGCCGGGGCGATCGCGGTACCGCTTTTGCCCGGACTGGCGAGCGTTGGCTCTACCCTTGCCTCCGCCCTGGCCCACATCACGCTCCGGCAGGCGACAGCTCCAAACGTCGATCCTCGGCTGGATCGCGGGCACCTTGCTGACGCACCGGAGACCGTGGTGTTCCATTTCACTGCGTTTGCGACGGTGTTGTGTGCCGCCGCAGCACTGATGGCCGGGCAGCTCCGCGGGATTCCCGACACTTTGTCGTTCGGCGGTGGAGTCAGCCGGATCGTCGGCATGGCCGGCGCAGGGCTCGTCGGGCAAATCGCGATGAGCCACGCATACGCGCGCGCCGACGCCCCGAGCATCGCCATTGTCGCGTACGCGGCGATCCCGGTCGGCGCCGTGCTCGATCGAGTGTTCTGGGGCGCAACCCTAGGGCCCACGATGTGGATCGGCGCACTCATCATGCCGGTGGCCGGGGTCCTGCTCGTCCGCGGCACGACGACATGAATCGGTACCGCGGCAACCGCCACCGCACGTCGAGACGCAGCCGGCCGACCGCCGGTACTCGGTTTCGACGCGTCCGCGCCGTCAAAGCGCTCGCACGCGGAGAATCTGCTCCCGCGTCCCCGCGATCGCCAGCGCGTCTCCTTCGCGCAGCGGAGCGCGCGGATCGACCGCAAGCGTCTCGTCGCCGCGACACCACTCGAGCACGGTGGTCCCGGTGCGTTGGCGCAGTCCGAGCTCAGCCAAGGTACGCCCGGCCCATCGCCGCCCGACGATCAGCCGTTCGAGGACGATGCCCTTGCCGAGCCCCACTTCTTGATCAGGGACGGAAGCGTTCGTCCGGACCTGGACCACTTCCTCGCGTGGAAGCAAAACGTGCTCGCTGTAGTGCGTGATCAGATCACCTCGACGCAACACACCGACAAGCCGGCGCGCCGCGTCGACGACCGGCAGGATCTCAAGACCCGAGCGCGCCGAAGCCACCATGGCGCCCGCCAAAGTGTCGTCGGCGTGAAGCAGCGGCAGTCCGCGCGTGACCATTAGATCGCGCGCCGTCGATGCCTCGTGAACCTGCGCGAGAAGGACTTGCTGCGCGAGGGTCTTGCCGTTGATGTAGCCCATGACCCCGCCATCGCTGTCGACAACGAACACGGCATGGAGCTCGGCATTTAGCGCTGCTTGGCTGACTTCCTGCAGGCCGGCCCCCACGGTGAGCACGGCCGGCGCCGACATCATGAGCTCGCGCACGTGCCCGCGTTGCATGACGTCACGCTCGGCCTCGCGCTCCAGCACCACGCCACGGTCGGCGAGTTCGAGCGCGAGCAGACTTTTCGGCGAGATCCGGCGGGCAACAACCACTGCCAGGATGCACGAGAGCATGAGTGGCAACATGATCCCGTAGTCCTGGGTCAGCTCGAAGACCATCACGATCGGCGTGAGGGGAGCGTGCATCACCGCACCGAAGATCGCCCCCATACCGACAAGCGCGAATGCGCCGACGCCTTGCGATCCGCCGACCACGAGCGCCGCAAGCGAGCCGATCAGCGTCCCGAGGCACGCGCCGACATACATTTGCGGGAGAAACGTCCCGCCGAATCCTCCGCTACCGACGGTGAGGCCCGTGGCGATGATCTTGAGCAGCAGGAGGATCGCCGCCCAACGCCAACCAAGCTCGCCGTGCAGCGCTCGATCGACGGTTGAGTGCCCCGCACCAAGCAGGTCTTGCGAGAAGACCGCCGCGAGCAGGCCGACCGCGAGTGCACCGATCGCAGGCTTGATCCACGTCGGGGCGCGTATGCGTTCGAACGCGTGCCCAATCCGGACGACGGTGCGGGCAAACACCGTCCCGATCACACCGGCGGCCACGGCCAACACGACATAGAACGCGAGCTCACCCAGGGTGAGTCCGGCGTGTGCGGGCAAATCGGTGAACGACAGGCTTTCGCCGCGGATGGCGTGCGAAACGAACGTGCCGCACACCGCAGCGACGATGAGCGGGATGAACACCGACATGGTCCCGACGTCACCGCCGATGGAGCCGCCGAACACGACCTCGGCGGTGAAGATCACACCCGCCAGCGGGGCATTGAACGCAGCCGCGATGCCCGCCGCACTTCCGGCCCCCACCATCGCGACGCGACGGCGGCGACCCAGCCCGAAAAAGCGCGCGAGCACACCGCCAACGGTTGCGCCGATTGCGACCGACGGTCCTTCGTGTCCGGTCGATCCGCCACTGCCGATAGTTAGCCCGGTGCCAAGCCCGCAGACGATTCCGCTCGGCCCGTGCAGCACGCCAGCGCGCTTGGCCACGGCCTCGACCACCCCGGGAACACCGAGCACGAGGGGCTGGCGAATCAGCCGACGTGCAAGCGAGCGGAGACCACCCGCGAGCAACCCGCCTAGCATCGGCACACCGAGCACAAACAGCCACCACGCAACGTCGCCGGTTTGTCGCGGCTCAGGGAACGAGTCGACCGCGAACTCGATCCAAGTCATAAGCAGGCCCGCGGCCGCACCACTCGTTGCGCCCACGACCGCGGCCATGAGGATCACGAAGATGTGATCGTCGCGCACCACCATCGCCAGCCGCCGTCCGAGCGACAGCCCCGCGCCAGCCCAGGCACGCTCGATCCGGCCCCCCGGTGAAAGCGGCTTGAAGTAACCGGTGCGACGAAGATCAGTTGACTCGACCACCGGCATCGCGGTCGACGTTGACCACGGATCACCCTGCCGTGCTGCGTCTGGCGCCTCCACCTCCGGTTCGGCAGGTGGTGTTTCGGGGTCCACCCTCGCACGGTACGGTGCCAGGGGCAGGCTTTCAACCGTGCAGGCGCGAGTCGCGAGCGCAATGCGACGCAACCCTTGTCGCGTGGCACGCCGCCGCATCGGACCCGATGGCAAGACCGCCCCTCTTCGCGAGAGCTTCGTACATCGCGGCCGGATCCCACCGCCGCCTCGCCGATGACCGCAGCCCTTGCGCTCGGCCGCCCCGTCGGAAACACTCGCCAAAGCAGATGCTTGGCTTTCAGTCCGTCGGTTGGGGCACCGCGTTACTCGCGTTTGCCGAAGACAAGGTCCCCAACGAAGCAGCACGGGCGCTCTCTCCCAGTGTCGGCTGGGTGATGCTCATCGGAGCGATCGCGTTGTGCACGTTGTTCATCGTGCACAACGAGCGCTGGCGGCGGTTTTGGAACGTCGCCGAGGACCCGCGCGCGATGGCTCTTTATCGCATCGTATTCGGGTTCTTCGTCATCTGCAACGTAAACGACCTGTTGGGGCACTTCACGTTTCTGTTTACCGACGAGGGCATCTTCACCGCCGACGTCGCGCGTCAGGTCCACGCGGCCGCCCAGTTCAAGGGATTCGGCGACGGCTTCAGCCCCGAGGAACCGTGGGGGTTCTTCGATGCCTGGGGCGTGATCGAGTTCCTCAAGGGTCCCAAGTGGTCACTCCTCTACTTCTGGGACACACCCGCGTTTTTCTGGGGTCACCTGGCGGCATTCGAGGTCTGTGCTGCTCTGTTCATGATCGGGTTTCGTACACGCCTGATGGGCGTGCTGACCTTCGTCTTGATGAACAGCATCTTCTTCCGCAATCACCTCTTCTGGGAGGGGACCGAGCTCGTCTATCGCGTGTTCCTGGCCTATCTCATCTGTGCGAAGTCGGGGCACGCCTACAGCGTCGACAACTGGTTGCGCTGCCGCACACTGCGTCGTCAGGGCTTGCTGAGCGAACGCGATGGGCCGGGCGGCGGCGCGGGCGTGGCCCCGAGCCCAGATCATCCGCGCGGATTGCAGGCGGTCTATCGGTTGATCCCATCGTGGCCACGCAAGCTGGCGATGGCCCAGCTCGCCGCGGTGTACGCCGTCACGGGCATCCTCAAGAACGGGAGCGTGTGGGCAAAGGGCGACGCGATCTACTACGCGTGGAACATGGACCATTTCTACCGGTTCTATCCCCAGCGCATCTCCGCGCTGCTGGGCACGAACCTGTTGCGCCTCGCCACGTGGGTCACCCACTGGGGTGAGGTGTTCTTCTTCTTCTGCTTCCTTGGCGTGCTGGTGCACTTTGCTCGAGCGGAGAAGTTCGCGCCCGCCACCGGCTGGCGTCGAACCGTCACCCACCTGTGCTGGTTGACGATCATCGCCGTCTCAGGCGCGGTCATCTGGATCACATGGTCGGTCCACTTCGTGCCACCTTGGCACCCTGCGGTCTTCGTCGGACCGTGGGTGGCCCTGTGGCTGGGGATCTACTGGTTGTGGGGCCGCCTCGAACGCAAGCCGTTCATCATCCGCCGGAAGCGGCCGGTGACGATCGACCACGGCTGGGTTGCGCGATGGATCCTCGGGCGGCGAATCTGGCTTCCGTGGCACCTCGCGGTCATGGGCGGGATTTTCCTGCTCATGAACATTGGCCAGTTTCAAACCGGGATGCTGTCGAACACGCTCGTCTACCTTGCGGGCTTTGAGGTGGCCACGGGCCTGCGTCGCATCGGTCGGCGCCTTGGCAAATGGGGCGTGCCCGGGATCCCGGCGGACGTGCGCGAAGGTCTGCCGCCGCTGCCAGCCGAGGATCCAACGCTCCCGCACCTGCACCGCGACTCCGTTCGCTTTCCCCAGTGGGCGATGTTCATCACGCTCGGGATCGTGGTCGTTGGCATCGTAGTCGCGGCGCTGGTGAAGCCGGAATGGAGCTGGCTAAGAATCTGGTGGGCGGCGTTGCTCTTCGCCGCAGGCGTGGCCTTCCAGACCTGGCGTTCCCAGCGGCGACGCAAATTGGAGCCCGACGCAGAGGGTGAGCGCCCGCGGATCGCCTGGGCCTACGGGCCACGCGGACGGTTCCCCCTGAGCACCTTGCTGATCTGGCACATCACCGCGGTTACCGTGTGGCTGCTGCCGGAGAAGGACTCCCTCGATTCGTTCCGCCACGACGGCCGCCGCATCTTCACGATCTGGCTCACGCGGACGCAAACCGACCAGGGCTGGGGAATGTTTGCGCCCAATCCCCCACGTTCGAATGTGTTCCTCAAGGTGCTCGTCACGGATCAGGACGGCAACGTCTGGGACATGAAAACCGACGTCTACGCCCCGGAGATGAAGCCAATCCCGTGGATTTGGAACGACCGAATCCGCAAGATGAACCGGCGAATCATCGGCGGCGAGTCGGGCGACACCAGTTGGTATCGCAAATGGCATGCCCGATACTACTGCCGCTTCTGGGCGCTCGATCCAGAACGCGGCAACGGCACGGCACCGAAGAAGGTCGAGCTGGTGAAGGTGTCGTACCGCATTCCGTCGCCGGAGGCAGTGGCGCGCGACGGTTGGTACGTTCCTGAAGATCTGCTGGAGCGCACGCGCGAGGAGAAGGTCGAGCACACCGAGAACTGCAAGACCGCAGTGATGGGACAGCTGCCCAACTGGGTGCGCGAGCGACATGGGCTCGATCCGTTGCCGGACAACGAGAAGTACAAGCCGTGGATCAAGCACAAGAAGAAGGCGTGGGAGCGCGACCACGCACCAAAGGAAGAGCCCCCTGTGGAAGACGGCGAAAAAGATCCGACGCGTAAACTCGACGACTGATAAGGAGGGCACAGCTCATGCACACGCGCATCGCCTTGGTGGCATGGACTCTGGTTGGAGCGGGCGGCTGCCCCGCGGACGACATCGGCTACGAAACAGCCGCGGAAACGACGGCGGCCGCGACAACGACCGGACCCGCGACCGGCACCCTGGCCGAGACGGGGGCCGCCGACACGTTGGCGGGCACCTCAGGCGGAGCCTCGGAGTCGACGACGACCGCGACAACCGGCGCAGGTACAGATTCCACCGGCGCCGGCACCAGCACTGGCACCGGCGGGGGCACAGGAGGCTCGACCGCCGCTGACACGGCGGCGTCCGATGACGCCCCCAAGTTCGACCTTCCACGTTGATCCCGCACCGACGCGCCGAGCTGAAACCGCTGGGCCGAGACCCTTCACGCGCCATCGCCCGGGCTCAACGATGAGCCCGGGCGACGTCGACGTGGACTTCAGCCACGTCTCAAGTTGCGCCCTCTCCCTCAGGCTGCGAGGGCGTCCCAAGCGGGCTGAGGGAGCGACACGGGAGGAGCCGAGCTACTCCGGATCGCGGTCGTCCGGAATCCCGTCTCCGTCATCGTCCTCGTCGTCCTCGTCGGGGATGCCGTCTCCGTCGCTGTCGTCGCCGCCGCCGTCATCCTCGCCGCCACCGTCGTCGTCATCCTCGTCGGGGATGCCGTCTCCGTCGTCGTCGTCATCCTCGTCGTCGGGGATGCCGTCGTTATCGTCGTCATCATCCTCGTCGTCGGGAACGCCGTCACCGTCGGCGTCGTCGTCTCCGTCGTCATCCTGATCGTCCGGGATGCCGTCGCCATCGTCGTCGTCATCCTCGGCGTCCGGAAGGCCGTCGTTGTCGTCATCGTCATCGATGGAATCCTCGATTCCATCCATGTCGGCGTCATTCGGCGAATCCGAGGGGTCCGCCTCGGCATCACAGCCACCCACGGCGAGCCCAATTGTGCTGAAAAAAACTAGAATTCGGCGGTTCACGGTGGTGTTCCTCTTCGGTGAGAACGAAGGCGCTTGGGCCCAAGGCGATCAAATGGGTCGAATCGGCCCTACACAGAAGAGACGCCACCCCCCAAATCTGTCGCAGCGGGAGGATGGTGATCCGGGAAAACCACCGTGAATCGCGGCGGTGGGACCGGGATATGCCTTCACTCACTTCGCAGAGGTGTTGCCGACGAGCATGATCAACGTGTATTCGGCAGCGCGCCCTTCGACCGCCGTCTCCAATCGATGGAACGTCGGACAAACAAACCTCTGTACACCGCGACGTGCTGGCACGATCCGGAGGTTCGTTCATCGGGGTGCGGGCTTCGTGCACTGCTCGTCGATATCGCCGGTCTCCGTGAGCGTGACACACTCGCCGTTACGGCACGCGATTGAACCCGACTTCCACCCGCAACCGTCGTCGCAGGTGTCGGCGTCGACGTGGGTCGCGAGCCAGGCCTTCGACACCGCTCCGAGGGCACACGTCTGCACGCACTCAGTGTTGGTGGCGCACGCCCACTGTTGGGGCTGGCCGAGCGCCGTGGGCCCGCGGGTGGTCGGACCCGGATCAGCGGGTGGGGGCGAAGCACGCGGCTCGCCCGCCGACGGCACCTCCGCCGAGGCACGGACCGCGCTCTCGGCCGTCGTCGGCGTGCGGGCTGACGGGGCGTCGCTGGACACGCAGCCGTTGGCCCCGGACACTGCAAGGAAGCTCACCACGAAAAGCGAAAACGACGGGACTTGGATCATCGCCGCGGTCGAACGCTCCAACGCAAACCGCGGTCTACCGGCGACGTCGACGGATCGCGGCGGGAATGCGGCGTGCCCGGGCCCGCACACCGGCTCGAGCGCAAAGTCCACCTACCGCTCGCGCGCGCTGCCGCCCGGCGAATGGGGGCGGCGGATCCGGCGATGCGATCGCGACGGTGCCACTGGCGCATCGCGGAGCAGGATCGTCCGAAGCGCCCGTGCAGCCGGTGAGAGGCGATCGACACCGCGGTGCACGAGCCGAAGCGGGCGTGCGATCGGAGTTCGGGGATCACGAACCTCGACGAGTCGTCCGAGCTCGAGGTCGGTCGCAACGGCGGTGCGGCTGATCAACGCCACGCCGAGGCCCGCTCGCACGCTGCCCTTCACGGTGGAGATGCTGCCGAGCTCCAACCCGATCTCGACCCCAGGGAAGTCGCGATCCATCAACGCTCGCACGGCGCTGCCCCGCGCGAATGCCACGAACGGCAACGTCCGCGGATCTGCGCCCGGCGCCGCAACGAGGACGACCTGGTCATCGCGGAACATCTCGCCGGCTCCGTGGCCTGCCACGACGAAATCGAGCTCACCAGCGTCGAACGCGTCCACGGCAAGCTCCTCGGGCATCTCTCGCAGACGCACCGCGATCTTGGGGTGCTTGCGGCGGAACACCGAAAGCACGGGTGGCAGCAGATACGTACAGGCTGTCTGTCCGCCCCCGATTCGCACTTCGCCCGTGTCGAGTCGCTCGAGCTGGGCCACCGCCCGCCGACCCTCCGCCACGGCCACCGCCGCCGCACGCGCGTGAGGCAGCAGCGCCGCGCCAGCGGCCGTCAAGGTTGCGCCGTGACGCCCGCGATCAAACAGCCGTGCCCCGACGACAGCCTCAAGTCGGCGGATCGAAGCGGTCAACGCCGGTTGCGAGACATGAGCATGGCGCGCGGCAGCAGTGAAGGTGGCCTGCTCGGCCACGAGTACGAAGTGCCGGAGCGACTCGAGCATAACGTTATGTTATGGGAAGTGGTCGAAACATTCATGGGCCGCGCGGCCCGACGCGGCCCACACTTGATGGAGCGATGTTGCTGCTCATCGCGCTTGGCCTGGTCGCGGGCGTGCTCACGACGCTCGCCGGCCTCGGCGGCGGACTACTCCTGCTCGTGGTCCTCGGGCTAATGCGGGGACCGCACCTCGCGCTCGCGCTTACCACCCCCGCGCTGTTGGCGGCCAACATCCACCGCGCGTGGATGTACCGGCGCGAGATCAACCACCGCTTCGCCGCATCTGTCGCGATCGGCGTGGTACCCGGCGCGGTTGTGGGTGGTCTCCTTCTCCCTGGCTTGCCGGAAGAGGTCGTCGCGTTTCTCTTCACGCTCAGCACCGCGTTTGCGTTGGCACGCAGCGCCGGATGGATGCGCCTAGAGCCGCACCCGCGGTGGGTCGCCGCCTATTCGGCAGGGATCGGCGCGCTGGCAGCGACGAGCGGAGGCGCCGGCATGCTGATCGCGCCCCTAGCGATCTCGGCTGGGCTCGGAGGCACGCCGTACATCGCCACGGTCGCGGCCTCTGCCGTCGCGATGCACGCAGGTCGTGTGATCGGTTACGGCGCCACGGGACTCCTGGCTGCCGAGCACATCCCGGCTATCGCGGCTTTATTGGCCGGCCTCGTGCTCGGCAACCTCATCGGTCGCCGACTGCGGCGCCACATCCCCCACACTTTGCAAGTCCGCATGGAATTCGGCGCGCTCCTGTCGGCCAATGTGTTCGCCATCGCCGGCGTCATGCGCTGAGACGTTCGACGCACGCCGTTCCCTGCACTACGATTGTCGCGATGCTCGCTCCCCCACTCGACCAGATCGAGCGTGAGCGGGCGCGCGTCAGTGAATCGGCTCAGCAGATCTACGAAGACACCAGAATCGCGGTCGAGGACGAGATCGCGCGGATGGAAGCGGTCGAAGAGTGGGCCGGTCGCGAAATGGAGGCCGCAACTGAGCGGGCGAAACGGCGCCTCGCGAAGGGCGAAGACGCCGATGCGGTCAAGCGTGACTTCGACGTCGAGCTGAAGGGTGTGATGAAGCAGGGGATGGATCCGAGCTTCGATCCGCGGCCGCCTGTATCCGTCAAACGCGCCGAGCAACGCCTCTCGTCATCGGAACACTCTGTTCGCGCTCCGCCGGCGGCAATACTGATGCATCCGAGGCGCACGCCTCGCGCGCTGCCCACGCCCCAAGGAAAGTTGGGCACTCGCGGTGCGTGAACCCATCCGTCGGCCGGGGCGCATCCACCTTCGGTGGTTCGCTAGCAAGCCTTCGCTATTGATCGCGCCACGAACGTCAAGTCTTGCGCTCGCGCTCGGCTCTCTTCCGAGCCCGGTTCCACGTCCACAGCTTGACCACCGCGCCCGTCGCCGCCGACCTCGCGCGCGCGCCGAGCGTCTTGCCCTCATCGGGCTCGTCGCGGCGCGGTAGCGCCTTTCCAGCCCGATGGCCCAGATACAGCCCGGCGACGACGGCCGCAACGATCAGCACCACGAGCACAGGGAGCGGCAAGTCGTCCAACACGGCCTCGGTTCCCGACACGTTAGCGCCTACGACGGTCGGCACAAGGGGGATTCCGCCAATTTCGTCGATCGGGGCCACGGGCGGTGGTTCTCGCGTTGGGAGTTTCACCACGGGCTGCTAGGCTCCGCACCGTGACCGAAGCCCGCGAGCGGATCCAACGCCTGGTCGAATCCGATCCTGTCGTGTTGTTCATGAAGGGCACGCGCGCCGCCCCGCAGTGCGGGTTTTCGGCGACCGTCGTCGAGCTCCTCGATCAACACTTGGCGACCTATGTGACAGTCGACGTCCTCGCCGACCCGGCGATCCGCGACGGCGTGAAGGAGTTCGCGAATTGGCCGACGATCCCGCAGCTGTTTATCCGCGGCGAGTTCGTCGGCGGGTGTGACATCGTGCGCGAAATGGACAATCGCGGGGAGCTGGCGACGACTTTGCGCGAGCTGGCGACAACCCTTGCGACGCCCCGAATTGCGGTGACCGACGCCGCCGCAACGGTATTCCGCACCGCGGTGGCGGACTGCGGGCCCGGCGAATTCCTCCGCCTCGGCATCGACCGCGGCTTTGCCCACGACCTCGGGATCGGCCCGCGGACCGCCGCGGACATCGAGGTTGAGGCCAACGGGATCACGCTCTTGCTCGATCGGAGCAGCGCACGTCGAGCGGATGGCGTGACGATCGATTACGTCGAGGCGCCTCACTCGGGCTTCAAGATCGACAACCCCAACGCACCGCCGTCGGTCCAATTGCTCACGGCCCGCGAGGCCAAGGCCATGCTCGATGGCGAGCCCGCTGCCAAGCTCCTCGACGTGCGTACGCCCGAGGAGCGCGAGTTGGCAAAGATCGCCGGCTCGATCCACCTCGGTGGCGGCAACATCGACGACATGTTGGCGCTTGCTGCCGACACGCCGCTCGTCTTCGTGTGCCACCACGGTCAGCGCAGCCGCCAAGCGGCGATGCACTTCCTCGAGCGAGGCTTCCGTCGGGTTTACAACCTCCAAGGTGGAATCGACGCCTGGTCGCGCGACGTCGATCCAACCGTCCCGCGGTACTGAATGGACGAACTCCTCGTTCGTGTGCGAAAGGCCTGCGCGGCGACCGCATGGTCCCGCGGAGTAGAGCTCGCGCGCGCCGGCGCAGTTCAGATTCAGACCGAAACCGCCCGCGATGTCGAACTTCGGGTGGCGACCCAGGGCGGGTTGGTGGCGCCGCTCGTCACGCTCTTCCTCGACGAGCACGACTGGAGCTGCGAGTGTGCTTCGGCCGACGACGCGTGCGCCCACGTGGCTGCCGCCGTGATCGCCATGCAGCAAGCGGCCCAAGGCGGCACCCCAGTGCAACGCGTCGCCGCTCCCAGCAGTGGGGGACGTATCGGCTATCGCTTCGTGTCGCTCGAGGATGCGCTCGTCCTGCGCCGGGTGATCGTGCTTGAAACTGGCGACCACCCGCTCGACGGTACCCTCGCGGCCGTCGCCCGTGGCAAGGTCAAGGGCCCGAAGTTCGTCGCGACCGAGGCGGATCTTCGCTTTGAGAAGGCGCTCGGCACATTCAGCGCCGGGATCATCGCGCGGACCTCGATGACGCGGGTGTTTGAGGCGCTGGCGGGGGCGGAGCTCGTCACCCTCGATGGCGATCCCGTCGGGATCGGCGCGCCCGCATGCGGTTTGCTGATTTCGGTCCGCCGTCATCCTGACGGTCGTCACGTCGCCGAAATCGCACGCGACAACGATGTCGTAAAGGTGTTTCGCAACGGAGCGATCGCGCGTGCCGGCAAGCTGCACCCGATTGGCCCGCATGGGCTGTCGGAGCCGGAATACGACGAGCTAATGCGAGGAAAGTGGTTCGCTCCCGGCGAGGTCGCGACGTTGGTCGGCGACCTCGTGCCGCGTTGGCGCCGAGTCCTGCCGGTGCGCTTCGACGGCGCCGATACCCCGAAGGCGCAGGTGGTCAAACCACGCATGCACGTGCAGAGCGCACAGGACGAGAGCGGCGCCCTCTCGATCCTGGCCACGGTCGTCTATGGCGATCCACCGATCGTGCGTGTCGATGGAGATCGCCTCACGGTTCTCGGCGATCACCGCGAGATACCGTTGCGCAACGTCCGACTCGAGCAGCAGATCATCCAGCGCATGCGACGGGAATTCGGCCTCGAGCCCGGGGTCCGCCGCAGCTTCACCACGGCGGAGGCAATCGCGTGGCAGCGCGGCCATCGTTCATGGGATGAGGTTGCCGTCGCTGGCACGGCCCACGAAACGTACGTCGATCGTGGGGCCCTGATCGCGCGGCTAGACAACCAGGGCGGCTCTCCGGAGTTGTCGTTCACGCTCGAGGGCGACGGCGCATCGGCGGGCACGACCACGGGACGAGCGGAGGCGCGCTCGATTCTGCAGGCATGGGAACGCGGGGACACCTTCGTGCCACTTATCGATGGTGGGTTTGGTCGGATCCCAGTCGACTGGCTGGCGCGCCATGGCGACCGCGTCGCGGCATTACTTCGCGCGCGAGAACAGGCGGCGGACGACGAACTGCCGGCGTGGGCAGTGGGCGACGTCGCGGCGTTGTGCGCCGCACTCGAGCAGCCTCCGCCTCCGCAGTGGAATCGCTGGCGCGCGTTGTTTGAGGGATTCACCGGGCTACCCGAACCCCAGCTTCCTAGCGACCTTGACGCGGAGCTGCGCTCTTACCAGCGCGACGGCGTGGCCTGGCTCTCCTTCTTACGCGACGCCGGCATGGGCGGGCTGCTCGCCGACGACATGGGTCTGGGCAAGACACTGCAGACGCTGTGCTCGATCCGCGGTCGCACGTTGGTCGTCGCTCCCACGAGCGTCATCGGCAACTGGCAGGCCGAGATCGCCCGCTTTCGCCCGCAGGCGCGAGCATCCGTATTCCACGGCGGCACGCGTGAGCGGGACGCGACTGCGGACATCACGCTCACCACCTACGCGCTTCTGCGGCTCGATCGCGAACGCTTGGTCGCGATCGACTGGGACACCGTCGTGCTCGATGAAGCCCAGGCGATCAAGAATCCCGACAGCCAGGTCGCCCGCGCGGCGTACGAGCTACGCGCGCGCTTCAAGGTCGCGCTCACCGGCACGCCCGTGGAGAACCGGCTCGAGGATCTGTGGAGCCAGATGCACTTCGCCAGTCCCGGTTTGCTCGGCGGGCGGAGCGATTTCGCCGAGCGCTTCGCGCGACCGATCGCCAGTGGTTCGACCGATGCGGCTCTGGCCTTGCGCGAGCGCATCCGCCCGTTTGTACTGCGCCGGCTGAAGCGTGACGTCGCCCGCGAACTACCGCCGCGCACCGACGTTGTGCTGCACTGCGAACTCAGCGACGACGAACGTGCCGTCTACGATGCAGTGAGGCTAGCAACCAAGCGCATTGTCACCGACCGTCTTGGTGCCGGCGACAGCACCCTCGCGGTCCTCGAAGCGCTATTGCGCCTGCGTCAGGCCGCATGTCACCGCGCATTGGTTCCGGGGCAATCGGAAACGCCGGGCCCGAGTGCCAAGCTCTCGCTTCTGGTCGACCGACTCGACCTGACAGTCGCCGCCGGACACAAGGCCCTCGTGTTCTCGCAATGGACATCGTTGCTCGATCTCGTCGAACCGGCGCTCCGCGACGCGGACCTCGCGTTCACGCGTCTCGATGGCAGCACGCGCGATCGCCCCGCAGTGGTCGCACAGTTCCAGGACCCCGCCGGCCCGCCGATCATGCTGATTTCGCTCCGCGCGGGCGGCACAGGGCTCAACCTCACCGCCGCCGACCACGTGTATTTGCTCGACCCCTGGTGGAACCCTGCGGTCGAGGATCAGGCGGCCGATCGCGCCCATCGCATCGGCCAAGATAAGCCAGTGATCGTGCATCGCCTGGTCGCGCGCGGTACCGTCGAAGAAGGCATCGTCGCCCTCCAGGAACGCAAGCGGGCCCTCGCCGACGCAGCGGTCGCCGGGGGATCCGCACCGATCAGCCGCGACGAGCTACTCGCGCTGCTCGACTGACTCCTCACATGCGCAGCCCCAACTCGCCGGTAACGACGGGCAAATTGCATGGGCGATGATCCGATGCCCCTCGGTGTTAGGGTGGGTGTGATCGAAACTGCGTAGGTCTTTGCGCATGAACCACCGCGGAAGCTCGGCCAGCTGCGCGGCGTCGTGCGCCAATCTCTCCGCTCGCACGGCCTCGTCGAGCCCGGCCGTCTCCTGCTTCCAAGCCTTGTCCCGCGCGAGTTTCTCGGCCAGCACGGCGGCGTCGCCAAGCTGTGCTTCGCGATCCCGCAGGGCCGAATCGTAGAGATCAATTGCAACATCAGGGCGCTCGTTGGGCTGCCATGGAGCGTCCGCGCCGCCCTTGCGACGGTTTGCGATATTGCCGAACGCATCGCGCGGAGACGAACGCCCGAGCGTGTAATCAACAACCGCCTGCGTATGACGTCGACGCTGGAGTCCAGCGTGACCGCGCCAGCGCTTGTCGCCCAAATCACCCCATGGAGTCAGGGTCAACGCCACGACTTTCACCCCGTGCGCATGTGCAAGCACGAACAGATCGTGCATGTGCTTGTTGGTGGACCTCGGCGTGCCGACGCTATTGAGCCCGCCGCCGTAGACAAGCCAGTATTCAAACTCGGCGTCTCGCAGACGGACGTAGGGATTCTTCACCACCTGGTCCCTGAACTTCCTCTTCAACGCCCAGGCACCCTGGCCGACCTCTGAGAGATTTCGAACGTCGACGTTCTTGCACAACTTGCCCAGTCTGCTCGCGTACGACTGATCGGGCCACGCTCCAATCGAGCCTGCGACCACGATGACCTTCACGGTTTTGTCGGGATGGCGAAAGCGCCACGTGGGTGGAGCGGGCGCGGCCGGCGGCTCGACGGCGGGCGCCGGCTCCTCGGCCGAAGCCCGAGCGGCCGGGCCAAGGCTAAGGACGCTGGCGAGGACAGCGAAGCAGGTGGGTTTAAGGAACGATCGAGAAACCATGGGCGGCCAGCTCCACACCTTCGGGAGAGAGGATCCGAACAGTCCAGTCTCCGATGTACTCTCTGCGCAGCATCAAGTAAGCGCGCGTCCGGTAGGCATGCAACGGCTTCACCGCGATCTTGCCGCGGCGTGCGGTACTGCTTTCGTTCTTCTGCCAGACGATGGACAACACTTCGTCCACGCGCGGGTGCACCACGCGAATGCAGACATTAACGATATCGGTCTTCGCCAGCGAAAAACCGTCGGACGGACCGGCGCACATGCCTTTGTCGTAGGCCGAGCCCATTTCCAGACGGTCGACATGCACCCCGCTCTCGCCGACGCCGCCGATCGGTGGGAGGTCCGCGACGCTGACGGGTAGCCGGGCGAATGTCGCGGCCACTGCAGGAGGCGTCCCGGGCGGAGCGACCCGAAGACCGCGGAGTGGAGGTGCGGCGCTCTGCGGATCGGGACCCACGGGTTCTGGGGGCGCGGTTGTGGTGGCTGGTGCGGTGCGCTCGTCGCTTCGGGGCGGAGACGGCAGCGGCGCGCGGGGCTTCGCGGTTCGACGAGCCGCGACCTTTGCAGCGTCGACTGCCGGAGACGGCGCGGGCGCGGCATCGGGGGCGAGGGGCGTTCGAAGCGCGTACCAGATCGTCACTGCGGCTCCCGCTGCTGCGAACGGCAATAGCAACGCGGTCGCCGCCCACGGGCGTCGAGCGTTGCGCCGTGGAAGAGGAGGCACCATCGAGACGTCGCCGGCGATCTTGGGCGTCGGTTCCACGTCGTCGGGTGCGACCGCCCGCTGCGGCGGCTCGAACTCCGTGGATGGTCCGTCGACGCGCAGGAGATCCGAACGCGACCAGTTGCCGGACATCATCGCATCCATGACCGCATCGCTGTCGGCACCCGACGTCGCAGCGGCGACCGCCGCACTGGCGTCGGGCACATCGACGGCTCGGGGCCGCGCCGCCGGCCGCGCAAGCCTGTCATCGCCGGCGGCGCGGTTACTTCGAGCGTCGCGCCCCTCGCCCGCGTCACCCTGTTTAGGTGACCCGTCCGAGCTCGGACTCATGCGTGCATCGTGCCAGAGCCCGTGCCATTGGCAAACGATAAACCTGCAGATCGGGCTCCAACGCAGCGGGATCGCCCATACCCGCCGATCTCGAGTTGCGACTTTTCGCAACCGGCTGGTAAGCCTATGGCCGCAATGCGACCGTTCGCGCCGATCTTCGCTGCCTGGGCAGCCTGGGCATGCCTATCCTGCGGGGGTTGCATGGAACGGGCATGGGAAGAGGCTGCTCCCACCGCGGGAACGCCCACCGTTCGCGTTCCTGATCCGATTCCACCGGTTCCGCCCGACGAGGCCACTGACCTCTTGCAGTCCTATTCGAGCCGCACACTTCCGCTTGTCCGAGAAAGCGAGCTGTGGGAGCTCCCCTTTCAGTCGAAGCGTCTGGCCGTGGCGCTGATGATCATCGCCGCGCACGACCGACTCGACAATCTACCGCTTGTGCTCACGCCAGATGCGACCTGGGGCCTTCCTGATCCCCGTCGATTTGGCGAGCGCCCCGTGTTCGCCGGCGATGGTGGTGCCGAGTTTCTCGCGGCACTGCGACGCGTGGGCCAGCGCCTACCCGCCAAAACCGCCTGGGCCTCGACCCCGATGGCGCTCGGCCCACAGGAATTTGTTCGCGCAGGCGCCGAGCCGCTGTGGACCTATTTCGGCGCGGAAGATCGGATCTACCTGCGCATGACAACCTATCGCGGTCGCGCACGGATCGACTACGTGGGGTTCTTCGACGACGGACCTCCGACGGAACCGCTGCGCGTGGTTGATCAAGGCCCCGCACCGCCGCTGGCACCCACCTTCATCCGCCCGCCCGAAGCCGGCGACGTGCCCCCCACGCCTTGATCGTCGTACCCCTGCGCCGATGAGGTGGGCTCGGTGACGCTGCCCTGTTCCGCCCTCGGCAGCCCGCGTCGCTCGGGCAACAGCATGGCCGCCGAGTGCCGCAGCGGCGACCACACGTAGCGCTCGAGGAACGCGTCGGCCGGAAGCTCGCCCCGCTGTACGCGGCGGAAATCCGACTCTTGTCGCGCCAGGTCTTCTTCGACGGCAAACGCGGTCGCGTCCGGCGCGTTCGGATGATCGGGATGGCGGGCCGCGAACAACTGTGGCGTTGCGCGACCGGTCTGCACCCAGCGAAAGTAATAGTTCGCCAGCACACCTCGCAGCCGCCGCAAATCGTAGCGACCCGCCCAGCCTGAGCGGCCGAGCTCGAGGGCGACCATGTCGTCGAGTGCTGGCAAGCGCGCGCGTTGTAGCTCGCGATCTAACTCAGCGTATTCGATGCGAAGCTCGCCGCTACGATCGGTGGCAAGCGTGGGGCCGAGGTGACGCTCGCCGTGGGCGTCGGTGAACCACAACGCGATGTCGCCGTGGTAGGGTCGCACACGACAACGCGCGCGTTCGACGTTGTGGGCGAGCAGCACATCACGATCGCGATCCGCACGCGGGGTCGTCCGACAAAGACTCGCGCGGGCGAGCACGAACCGCGCGCCGGCGAGGTGGATCTCGCGGAACACCACGGCCCCCCATGGCCCGCGTGGCGCCCCGAGGAAGTGGGGACCGTGGGGTTCGTCCGCCGCGGGCGCAGGGGCCCTCGGGGGAGTCTGCTGGGATCGTGATAGCCCGCACGCCCCAACCGCCGCGACCGCGGCCAGCACGAAACCTGCGACGGCGACGGTTCGGCAGCGCTGGCCCCACCCACGCCGCATGCGCGCGCAATGCTGTTTGCGCAGGCACGCGGCCAACGGGCGGTCGCAGGGCTCTTCGACCGATCTCATCGATGCCTGCGAGTCTAGCAGCCCGCGCACGCCGGTCGAACGCACAACGCCTTGCTTGACGAGAGCGCCATGCTCGCGAGAGCTTGCCGAGGTGCTTAACGCGTTCCTGCGCTGGTGCGCCGTGCTCGCCCTCGCGGCGCCGGTCGGCTGCTTGAAGATCCCAGATGACCTGACGGATTCACCGCAGGGAAAGGCATCGGTCCCGACCACGGCGGCCGAGGTCCTTGACCGCTACGTCAAAGCACTTGGCGGCAAACCCAAGCTCGAGGGCATCACCCAGCGCACCACCGAGGCGCGGATGATCATCCACGCCGATCCGAGCTGCGAGGAGGGCGATGAGACCTGCCGCGCGCAGGATGAGGTGGGCTCGTTCTTGTTGACGACCACAGCTAGCGGCCGAATGTACAGACGCACCGTGTTTGGCAAGCTCGTCGAAGAACGCGGGTACGATGGCAAGACCGGCTGGAACATCGGCGGCGATGGCCTGCTACGCATCGACACGAAGTTGGAAGCGATCAACACCGCTGAGGACGCGCTCCTGCACCCATACTTCGGCGTCGCCAAACGCGGCATCGAAGTCACGTTGATGTCGCCGCGCGCCGCTGACTCCGAGGGTAACGCTGTCGATCTCGACGGCCTGCAATGGCGTGTCAAAGGCGACTCGACTTCGAAAACGATGTGGTTCGAACGCGCCACCGGGCTGCTGCGCGAGGAGATCACGGAAGAAGGCGCCGGCAGCGACCTCCAGCGCCAGATCCTTACGTTCGACAACTACCAGGGTGTCGATGGCGTCCTGGTACCGTTCAAGATCCGGGTTGCGTCGCAGAGCGGCAAACAGAGCCAACTGGTCGAGTTCATCGCTCAACGTGTTAGTCACGGACCGGTCGACGTCAGCAAGTTCGAGGTACCGAAGCTCAGCCCGCCGACGCCAGCACCTGATCCCCTCGTCGAGGAGCTCACGAAGGCCCGAAAGGCGGCGGCTGACGCCCCGAAGGATGTCTCGGCCCTCGTCGCGTGGGCGCGCGCCGCTTTTGCCACCGCCGAGTTCGACGAGGCCGCGAAAGCCTGTGCTGCGACCCTCTCTCTCGACGCCCGTGAACCCGAGGCACTGTTTACCCTCGCGCGGATCCAAATGCTGCGAGGTGAATCGGACGCCGCGATTCGCACCCTTGCGAAAGCCGCGAAGAATGGCGTGCGCGAGGACCAAGTCGCACGCCAGCTTGCGTGGATACACATGCGGCGCCGCGACTACTCGGGGCTCGCCAGAGCTCTCGACGCAGCCGGCAGCCCGGTGATGGCCGGGCGCTATCGCTCATTCGTCGGTAAGCCGTTTACCATCGCACGCACGCCAGCGTGCGTGGCCACACCCAAGCTGATCTCCGCGGCGCCGCTGCTCATCGCCGAAATCGAAATCGCAGGGAAGGTGACCGGCGCCATCCTCGACACTGGCGCAGCCGAGGTGATCCTGGCGGAGTCGTTCGCGAAAGAGCTTGGCGTCGTGACGCGTGCGAAGTCGCAGCTGGGCCCCGAGGGGCCTGAGGTGAGCCACGGCGAAGTCGAACACCTGACGATTGGCGGGATCGAACTCAACAACATACCGGTGGTTGTGTTCGCGGACCAAACCATCGCTGATATGGCCGGACCGGAGGCAAAGCGCGTCAAGTCGGTTATCGGCCTCCACGCGCTGGCCGATCTTCTGATCACAATCGACGTCGGGCGAGCCACGATCGAGCTTGTGCCACCCGGTGCGAAGTGCAAAGCCGAGCGTGAGAGCCGGCGCCGCGGCACCGCGGTACCCTTTGTCCTGCACGAGAGCCACTACATCTATGCGCCCGCACAACTCGGCCCGGCCAAAGGCCTCTATCTGTTCAACACCGGCATGCGTGGCGCAGATCTCACCGCGACCCAAGCTGCGTATGCGTTTGCCGGAGTCGGGGCGCCGCCGCTGCGCGCGGATGAGGTGCCAATGGTAACACTGGATTCGTTCCGCATCGGCGATGTGGAATTCAAGGGCGTGTCCGCGGCCTACGGTTTCTTCGATCGCTCACAGACGGCCGATGGATTCCGCCTCGACGGCATGGTCGGCCTCGGCGTTATCGGCCGGCGGAAGTTCACACTCGACTACGAAAAGCAGCGGATGTACTTCGCGCCCGCGAGCCCTCGATGAGCACGACCTATGTCGCCGCCGCCGGGGTTGTCGACGATCGCTGCATCGTGCGCCCGCGATACGACGTCGCAGACGATGGATCGATCTCTTGGGCAGGCAACAGCGACGACCGCGGCGCACCGCCACCAGCTGAACGGGTCCGCGATTTTGGGCGGGCACTGGTGGTGCCCGGCATGGTCAACGCGCACAGTCATGCGTTTCAGCGCGCCATCCGCGGTGCCACCCATGGGCGAGCTCCCGATGATCCATCCGATTTTTGGAGCTGGCGCGACGCGATGTACCACGCCGCCACGACGCTCGATCCACAGGGCGTGTACGCTGTAACACGTCGAGCGTATTCCGAGATGCTCGCGGCGGGCATCACGTGCGTCGGTGAGTTCCACTATCTCCACCACCAGCCTAATGGGCAGCCGTACGACGATGCCAACGAACTGTCGTGGCAAGTCGTTCGCGCGGCGGCGGATGTGGGAATCCGACTTGTGCTGCTCGAGGTGTACTATGCGCGCGCGGGTGCCGATCGGCCCCCGTTAGCGGAGCAGCGCCGGTTTTGTGACCGCGACGTCGACGCGTACGCCGGTCGGATCGCGGCGCTGCGGGCGGCCGGTGTGCGCGTAGGAATCGCACCGCACAGCGTCCGCGCAGTTGGACGCCCGGCGTTGCTCGACCTTGCTACCTTGGCCCGCAGCTTGGACGTGCCGGTCCATGTTCACGTGTCAGAACAACCGCGCGAAAACGACGAGTGCCAGACCGAACACGGTTGCTCACCGATGCAGTTGCTGGCCAGCGTGGGGCTTACGGATCGGCCGCGGACCTTTACTGCGGTGCACGGGGTTCACACCACCGCGGCCGATCACGCTGTTCTTGCGGATCAGCACGTCTGCGCCTGCCCGACGACCGAGGCAGATCTCGGCGACGGCCTCCTACCTGCCAGCGAATTGCGGGCGGTGGGATCGCGTCTCGCCGTCGGCAGCGACAGCAACGCGGTGATCGATCTGATCCAGGAAGCGCGCTTGCTCGAGATGGGAGAGCGGTTGCGATCCGGTCGCAGATCGTGCCTTGCGCCCGACGAACGCGGGCGCAACTTGGGGGCGGCACTCGCGGCCATCGCGAGTGAGGGCGGCGCTTCTTCACTCGGCTTCCATCACCTGGGTCGCCTCGCGCCGGGTTATCAGTTCGATGCTGCCGTGATCGACCTCGGTCACCCATTGCTTGCGGGCGTCGACCCCACGCATGTGCTCGACGCCATCTGGACGACTGGACACGCTGGACTCGTCAGCGCCACCGTCGTCGGGGGACGCGAGTACGGATGAGGCCAGGTGCGCAAGCCGGCGGATTGCCCCTGGCCCTGGCCCTGGCGTCAACGTGTGCGGTGGTCAACTTGGGTTGCCGCGACCGGCCCGACGATCGCGCACGTGCTGCGTTCCAGCCCGGCCGACAAGCCGCGCAGCATCCGACCCAGAGCCGCCGCACGCGGACGCGGACGACGCGAACTCGGGCGCAACTCGACCCGTGGCAGGGGTTCAACGAATTGCTGCGCCAGGCGATCGAGCTGATGGCGGGGGATCACGACGTCATGGCCTTCGATGCATTCGCCCGTGCCAGATGTGCGGTGACTCCCGAGGCACGCCAGACCGACCAGGGCCCGGCCTTCCTTTGCTTCCCCGATCCACCGCTCGAGCTTGGCGATGTGAAGTTCACCCTCGAACTGTCGCCCGTGGGTGTGGTAGGTCTTCAGTCGGGTCAGGTGTCCGACGCTCACAGTCGTACGCTCGCCCAGCAGGCGCGTCAGGCGACCGCGGCGCAGTGCGCAACACCCTGGCGGCCCGTCGAACCAGGATCCAGCCCGGACCATGATAACGAGTTTCACATATGCCCCGTCGACGGCGGGTCGAGCCTCGCGATCGGGCGTCGTCGCATCAGCGATACGAGGGATCGGTGGCAGGTGTCGCTTGCCGTGCTCGGTGCTGAATAGAGGCAAGCAGTCATGATTCCCACGATCACCAACGCTAAGGCGAGCCACGGCGGCATCCTGGTCCCTTTCGACATGTTCCGTCTGTCGCAGCTGGCTGCGATTTTCGGCGACATACTCGTCGGCAAAGCCCGCAACATCATTGACGCCAAGCTAGTTGCGATTCGCCACGAGGCCGGGAACGTCCTCCTTCTGCGCATCGACGGCAGCGTGGTGGGCGATGACGCCGCGGAGTTTTGGCGGACGAATGCCGACCTCGCGCTCATCACCAGCCAAGCGCTGCCTCACCGCGTCTTGATGTACTGGGCGCAACCGGGGCCGGCGGGCAAACGACGTGAGGGGTTTCTCTTCGCCCAGCGCGGCCAGATGATCGCGTCGGACGAGGCCACCGACGAACAGCCGCGCCCAGAAGGACAGTGGCCAGTGACGCGGCTGTGCGAGCAGATGCGTTTGACGCTCGCGGATCTCGCCGAGGGTTTCCCAGGTTCGCCGCGCGTCGAGATCTCGCTGATGGAGGCGAGCGCGGTGGACGATCAGCAACTTCTGGTGCACCTCCTCGGCCGCGACGCACCCGGCGCGGAGGGAACCACGGCCGCGCCTCCTCCCGCTGGAGCTGCCCCGCCGCCAACACCGGCGGCAGGAAGCAGCCGCCCGACGGCAAGTCCGCCCCCTCGTCTCGACATCGCCGCGGACGCCAAGCGCCGCGCCACCGAGGCGGCCGCTGAGGCTGTCGAGCAGCAGCGAAAGGCCGACGAGCTGCACGCGAATCTCCCGCTAGCGACTGACGCGCTCGGCGTGGTGACGATGCCGAAGTCGGGGCTCGAGGAGCCCGACCTGCTACGACCGCTGGTCCAGGCGGAAATCCACGGGGATCTGCCCCCGGGCATTCCGCGGGAGATGACGGAACAGCTGCAGGGCAAGCGCGCGGATATTGCGATCGTTGTCGAGTTCTTGAGCGAAGTATTCGTCGAGAACACGCCGCTGTCGCGGGCCCTACTGGCCGAACGCGCGACCAAGCGAACAATCGGAACGCGTGAGCTCGACACGCTCGAGGTGCTTGCGCCCCGTATTGGCTACGGCGTGCTCATCAGCTCGGGTCGCCGCCACGTGTTCGTTTCGCGCAAGCCCGACATGCCACTGCCCGCCGAGGTGATCGTTCGCCTCCTCGACGGGCAGTGAGGTTCGCAAGGACCTCGAAGACACCACGAATCGACGCCGGACCAAGCTGCCGGCGCGCCAGCGAGCTCAGGCGAGCGCGAATCGAGCCTTGATGCTCGAGAGAATTTCCTCTTCGCGCGCGCCTACGGTGGGCTCAGCAAGGCGATCCCGAACCAGCGCTTCGAGAATCGTGAAGCGCTCGGGGTGCGAAGGCAGGTGCTGCGCGAGACCAAGCTTGCGGCTAGCGACCGCCTTCAAGAATGGCTCGATCTTGCGGATCTCTTGGGCGATTCGCATGGTGATGGCCTTGCCCTCACCGCGACGAGTCGGGAACTTCGGCGCGCACTTCTCGACGACCTGGACGAGGTCGCGAGCCAGCTCGATGTCCACGTTGTCCTCCACGCCAAAACTAGCGACGACAATCGGACGGCTCTGCGCCTTGCGATTGCCCTCGCCTGACCACCAGACGTTGTGGGCGATGGACAGGTAAGTGCGGCGAGTATCGCCACAGCGGACTTTGTTCCTACGCAGATACATGACTCTTCGTTCCTCGCAGTTGCGCGCCGAGCCGGGGTTGCGGGTGGGTAGAAGGCTCAGCTGACCCGGGCTTTGACGACGTCCCGGTGCAAAGCTTCAACGCTCGAACCCCCTCGATCGATTTTCTTCGCTGGTTCACAACAACCCGCCGGAACCAGCGGGAAATTCCCAGCCGCGAGAGTTCAGCGCGCGCTGCGTTTGTCCGGGCCCGTGGGAAACGAAGCCGCGCCGAAGGTCGCGGTGCAACTTCAGGCGGTTTCCCGCGTCACCCTCCGCGAGCGGTTACGCGCAAACCCCCGTCGCGGGGAGCTCTCGGCGTTGGCAGCGCCGGGTCCTCTCCGACGCCCACTACCGTCGCGCGCCGCTGGCACATTCCGCGCGCATCAGAACTCGCAGTGGCGAGGCGTTCGGGGGAATGGAATCACGTCGCGGATATTCTGCATGCCTGTTCCGTACATGATCATCCGCTCGAATCCGAGGCCAAAACCCGCGTGCGGCACTGTCCCGTAGCGTCGGGTGTCGAGGTACCAGGCGTAGCTGGCTCGTGACAGTTTTGCTTCGTCGATCGCCTGACAGAGCACGTCAAGCCGCTCTTCACGCTGCGAACCTCCGATCAGTTCGCCCACCTGGGGAACGAGCAGGTCGACCGCCGCAACAGTACGACCATCGTCGTTGCGCCGCATGTAGAACGCCTTGATCTCCTTTGGGTAGTCCTTGAGAAACACGGGACGACCAACGACCTGCTCCGTCAGATAGCGCTCGTGCTCCGCCTGCAGATTCGCCCCAAAGAACACCGGATACTCGAACTTGGCACCGCTCTTCTCCAAGAGTGCGACTGCCTCGCCATAACTCATGTGCTCGAAGGACGCATCGAGAACGTGACGCAGACGCGCGATCAGCCCCGTATCAATGCGCTCGTTGAAAAACTCAACGTCGGCCGCGCAATCCTCCAGCAAAGTGCGGACAAGGTGCTTTACGAACGCCTCCGCGAGGCTGCAGTTATCGTCGAGGTCGTAAAACGGCATTTCAGGCTCGATCATCCAGAACTCCGCCACGTGGCGGCTGGTGTTCGAGTTTTCGGCCCGAAACGTCGGCCCGAACGTGTAGATGTCGCCCATGCCGCACGCGAACGTTTCGCCGTTCAGCTGCCCCGAGACGGTGAGATATGCCTGGCGGGCAAAGAAGTCCTGATCCCAATCGACTGCGCCAGCCTCGGTGCGGGCAGGCTTGTCGGCATCGAGCGTGGTCACGCGAAACAGCTCGCCCGCCCCTTCGGCATCACTCGCGGTGATGATCGGTGTGTGAACGTAGACGAACCCGCGATCTTGAAAGAAACAATGAACCGCGTGTGCGAGCTTGCTGCGCACACGAAAGACGGCGCCATACGAATTCGTCCGCGCCCGCAGGTGAGCGATCGTGCGCAGGAACTCGAAGCTGTGGCGTTTCTTCTGCAATGGGAAGTCGGGATCGGCCTTCCCGAGGATCTCAACCGCCGTGGCCTTGAGCTCGACCGTCTGTCCCTTGGCCGGGGATGCGACGAGCTCTCCCACAACCGCGACCGACGAACCGGTGGTTAGTCGCCGCACGTCCTCGATGTTTCCCAGCTCGGCGTCGACGACAACCTGGAGGCTCGCCATCGCCGAGCCGTCGTTGAGCTCGAGGAACACCACCTGTTTGCTGTCACGGACTGTTCGCAGCCAGCCCTTAACGCGGACCTCGCTGCGCGGGGGAACCCAGCCCAGGACTTCGACAATTCTTGTGCGCGGGGACTGCATCGCGGCGCGCAGCGTAGCAAAGCTGCGCCAGCGCGGGGGCATTGGGCGCGCACGCGCGAGTCCGTCGTCGGCATCGCCGAGGCAAGGACCTATTGCGCGATCGGCGGGCGCCCAGGCGGCTGTGAGATTGCGTCGTCGCGGTTTCAAGATCCAACTTGGCGGGGCCGTCGGTCCGTGAAACCACTGCGGGGCCGTGACAGCCGCAGCGCAGTTGTCGCTCCGCATCGTCGAGCGCTTCGTGTCGATCCAAGGCGAGGGATTGCTGGTCGGCACGCCCAGCTCATTCGTTCGCATTTCTGGCTGCAACTTGCGCTGCCGCTGGTGCGACACGCCGAACAGCAGTTGGCGACCCGAGGGTACCCGCGTCGACATCGATGAGCTCGTCGCGTTCTGTGGCTTCGGGCCCCGTCACGTCGTTGTCACAGGTGGAGAACCCCTGGTGTTCCCCGCCACGGCCGCGTTGGTCGACCGCCTGCGCGAGCGGGGCCATCACGTCACGATCGAGACCGCCGCCACCGTCGATTGTCACGGCCTCACGGCTGATTTGATCTCGATGAGCCCCAAGCTCGCGAATAGCACTCCGATCGACGGGCCCTTCGCTGCGCGGCATGAGGCACGCCGATTCCGCCCGCTGGTGGTCCGCGCGCTCATGGCAATGCCCTGGCAGCTCAAGTTCGTGATTCGAACACAACCAGCAGAGTCGCTGGCGGCGGACATTCGCGAGGTTGAAGACATGCTTGCGGCGTTCGGGGTTCGCGAGCGCGATCGGGATCGCGTGCTGCTGATGCCGGAGTGCACGCGCGCAGAAGAGCTTTCCGCCGCCTACGCCGCGCTCGTGCCCGCGTGTACAAGTCGTGGATTTCGCCTCGGGCAGAGGTTGCACATCGCGATCTTTGGCCACGTAGCAGGAACATGATGACGAACTACCTCTCCCATCTCGAGTGCTCGGCCACTGGCGACCGCTTCGCGGCTGATTGCCTGCGCGGGTTATCGCCTGCTGGCCGGCCGTTGCTATGTCGCTACGACCTGGCCGCTGTCGCGAAGACCGTGACCCCGGATGCCATCCACATGCGCCCCCGCGGCCTCTGGCGCTGGCGCGAATTACTGCCGCTACCCGCCGGCGTGGTCCCGCTAACACTGGGCGAGGGCGATACGCCACTGCACGATGCGCCTGGCCTCGCATCGGCGCTCGGCGTCGGACGACTGTGGATCAAAGACGAAGCCCTCGAGCCGACAGGGTCCTTCAAGGCCCGAGGACTTTCTCTCGCCGTCAACATGGCGCTGCAGCTTGGTGCGCGCGCGTTCGCGATCCCGTCGGCTGGCAACGCTGGCGGCGCGCTGGCGGCCTACGCAGCTCTGGCTGGCGTCCCCGCCCACGTGTTTGTGCCTGCCGACACGCCGGTGGTGAACCAGCGCGAGGTCCTGCTCTTCGGCGCCACTCTCCACCGCGTCGATGGCCTCATCCATGATTGCGGGCGGATCGTCGGCGAGCGCAAGGCGGAGCTCGATGCGTTCGACGTCTCCACCCTAAAGGAGCCGTACCGTCTCGAGGGCAAGAAAACCATGGGCTTCGAACTATGCGAACAACTCGGGTGGCGCGTACCCGACGTGATCGTCTACCCGACCGGCGGAGGTACGGGCTTGATCGGCGTGCACAAGGCCATCGCCGAACTGACCGCACTCGGCTGGCTGCGCGGCGCTAAACAGCCGAGGTACGTCGCCGTTCAGGCCCGCGGATGCGCCCCCATCGTTGATGCGTTTTACACCGGCGCAAAGGATGCAACCACCGCGGAGGGAGCACACACCGTTGCATCCGGACTGCGGGTCCCGAAGGCAATCGGCGATCGGATCATGCTGGAGATCCTGCGCACGACAGGCGGCACCGCGATCGCGATCGACGACGACGAGCTCTTGGCGGACATGCGCGTGCTAGCGGCCAAGACCGGGATCGCAGCGTGCCCCGAGGCCGGTGCGTGCATTTGTGCGATCCGTCGGCTGCGGGCCAGCGGATACCTCGCGGCGGACGACGAGGTCGTAACGTTCAACACGGGGGCCGGCACCAAATACGTCGAGCTGTTGCCGACCGAGCTCTGAGCGGTGCCCTCAGCGATCGTCGTCGTCTGTCTCGCTTGGATCCACTTCAGCCGCGGGTGCATGACGCTGCCAGAGCGTGTCGGGCCGCTCGTCGATGGGCGTCACGATCGTCGACATGCCAGCCGTGGGGCTGGTGGTGTCCCAAGAAGCGGCGACGGCAAGCTGCGCTAGCGAGGCCGCCGACGCAACAAACGTGATCGGGGACTCATCCGACCAATCGGCGACCGGCTCCTCCGCGGCGACTGCCGGCCCCGGCGTTGGTCGGCGAGGCGTCGGTTTGCGTGGGGAATCCCCGGCTGGTTTGGCGCCGCGGGCCGACGTCACGACCACGGCGCGTTGCTTCGTCCGAATCGAAGCAATGGGGACGCCCATCGGCCGCGCGGGCGGTGAAGACGCGGTGGATCGCGCAGATGCATGCGACGACGTCGCTGCCGACGTGTCTACGGCCGGGGCAGGTGCAACCGCGACCGTCGGAGTCGGCAATTGCACAGGCGCCAAACGCGGGCCGTCCACACGCTGGCACGCGCGCCAGAATCGGATCGTGCCCAGCGTCGTGCCCGTCAAGCGCGCGAGCTGCTCGTCGTCGAGCCGGGTGAGTAGGTCGGCCCACTGTGCCATTCGTGCGGACACCTCGAGGACCTGCGCCCGTATGCCCGCGACCGACGCGACGTCGACAGCTGCGAGACGAGCAAGTTCCTCGTCGTCCAACCGCCCGAAGAGATCGAGATAGGGAGTCAAACGCCCAAGCGGACCGGCGATCGTCAGCGCCCCACCAGCAAGGTCTCGCGGCGGCCGGTGCGGATCGTCGTGTGCCATTCAACCAACCATAGCATCGCTCGGCCGCGCCTGTTTGCTGCCGAGCCGTGTATCCCATCCTTGCGCACCCCGGCATGCGCATCGGCGACAGTACGTGCGCGCTCCCGCTCCTCTTGCTAACGTCGCGTCGTGACGTACCACTGGCTGCGGGCGCTGCACATCATCGCGGTGGTCTCCTGGTTTGCCGGGCTTTTCTACATCTTCCGCCTCTACGTCTACCACGTGGAGAACGCCAACGACCCGAAAGTGACCGCCGTGCTCGAGGTGATGGAGCGGCGGCTGTACCGGGGGATCTGCTGGCCCGCAATGCTGATGACGACGGCCTTTGGCGTGTGGCTGTGGTCGAGCAGCATTGCCGGCTATCTCGCCATGGGGTGGTTCCGCGTCAAGCTCGTGGCACTCGTCGCCCTGTTTGCCTACCATTTCTATAGCGGCGCCGTACGCAAGCAACTCGCGGCTCGAACCTGCACCCTGACGTCCAAGCAGTGTCGGATGATCAACGAGGTTCCAACCGTCCTGCTGTTGACCATCGTAGCCATGGCTGTGGTCAAGCCCTGGGGTTGAGCCGTTTCACGGCAACCCCTGGCGCGCTTGCCCTAACGCGGCGCGCGATCCTATGATCGAGTCGAAGTGCTCCGGCAGCCAGCCACTTGGCTCGTGCTTCTCGGGATCACCCCACTGGTGGCCGCATGTGGGCTCGCCGCCGGTGCCGACACGTGCGATCGCGACCTCGGGGAGATCCTGATGTTCGCGACGGCCGTCGACAACGGCGGCACGATGCGCGCCGAGGTCGAACTCCGGGACGGCTCGGTTTTGGCCGAGCCGCTGTCGCTGTGCAAATCCGACGACCTGCGGATCCTTGCGACCGCCCCTGAAGAAGTCGAACACGGGGGACGGATCGTCTACGCGGTGACGCTCGAGGTCGAAGACTCGTCGCGCAACATCGACGTCGAATACGATCGCGACGGCGATCGCATCGCCTTCACCCTCGGACTTCCGGCTTCGTTCGAGGTGACGTCACCGCTCGCTGACTCCGACGTCCCTCGGTCGGAGGACTACACGCTGGCATGGAACCCGCCGAACCCCGGGGGCGAGATGCACATTGGCGTCCTCGAGGAGATCGGCTTCGGCGTTTGCTTGACCACCGAGGTTGAGTCCCATACGTACAAGGATCCTGAAGGAGTGGCCGTCGACGATGACGGCAATTGGGTGGTTCCGGCGGACACGATCTCCGGCGCGACTCGGGATCGCTGTGATGCGACCTACTGGTTCACGCGACAAAACGAAGCCGCGTACCCCGACGCCCTCTATCCGGGCGGCGCGCTCGTGGCCCAAACCACGCGTTCAATCGCATTCACGTCGGTGCCTTAGCAGGTGCGCAAGCCCCTTCCTGTACCACGCGACTTGCCTCGCCCGCGCCGTTGGGCCAAAGTCACGGTGTGGCCTGGCCGCGCAAGGGCATCCTCATCCGCCTCTGCATCTACGTGCCGCTGCTGACGTACTTCGGCTGGCGCGCGTGGAGTCGCTTCCGCGGTGAACAAACCGAGACCGTCGCCGATGACGACCTCGAGCGCAGGCTTGCGCCACACAAGAAGACCGTGACGTTGCCAGACGGATCCACGCAGGAAATCGTCGAGCTCTCACGCGACGAAGCCGAGCAGATTCTCGGTCCGCTCCCACAACTCGACGACGGCTCGACCAAGGGGAACGCTGGGGGCCCCGCCGCCGGTGTTGTCGCGGGCAGCGCTGGATCGCCAGCAAACACCGACACGACCGCAGCACCGGCGGAGCCCGGAAAACCCGCGCCTGCAGCAAGCCCAGCCGGTCCTGCCGGGGCGACCGCCAACGCGGGATCGTCGACCGCCTCCACCACGCCTGGCCCCGGGGCCGCGACAAAGGGTGCGACGACCTCTAGCGCCCAGGACGCCCCGGCGGGTCCCCGTGCGCGCAGCGGCGCCTCAAGCCGCGGCGATAGCGACGGGCTCCCCCGCGTGCCCGGCGGAGAGAAACCCCGCCGCGGCGGCGGATCATCGAGCAGCGTCCCGCGCGAGCCCGGTGCCGGCTCGACACGCGGCGGTTGACGAGGCGCGGGCCCTCGCCGACCCTGCGGGAAATGGACCGCGCCGATTTCCACACGCTCGCCAGCGATGCGCTGACGCACATCGATCGACGTGTCGGAGAACTCGAGCTTGACGAGCTCGACATCCAGCTCGGCGGCGACGTCGTCACGATCGCCTTCACCGACGGCACGCGCTACGTCATCAACGCCCACAGTGCCGCCGGCCAGATCTGGATGGCTGCGGAACGGACCGCGTGGCACTTCGACCACGACGCTCTCACAGGGCGCTGGGTGGCGGCGCGGACGGGCGATGAGCTCATGGCGACGATCGCCCGCGTGCTTTCGCAGAAACTCGGTCATCCGGTCGCCCTGTGACGGCGCGGACTGCTTGGGTTGGACTTGGGAGCAACCTCGACGGCGTCGCCGACGGGGTCAGCGTCAGCCGGCTTGAGATGCTGCGCCGCGCGGTCGCAGCGATCGCCAAAGACGCCGTGCTCGCCCCATCCGAGCTGCGTGGGTCTCACGTGCTCGAGAGTCGCGCGATCGACCCGACCCAGCCGAACTATCTCAACGCCGCCGTTTCCTTCACGACGCCTGCGGAGCCCCGCCAGATCCTCGCGAGCCTCCTGGCGATCGAGAACAAACTTGGCCGCGTGCGCGTGCGGCCGGGCGGCTCAAGGACGATCGACCTCGACCTGCTCGCCGCGACGGATGAGACGGGCATCGAGATCGAATACGACGAACCCGGCTTGCAGCTACCCCATCCGCGGGCGCTGACGCGGGACTTCGTACTCGTCCCGCTCGCCGAGCTCACACCTGGTCTGCGCCTCAACCACGTCGCGGTGCAGATCGCGCTGCAGGAGCTACCCCCCGGGTCGCGCACGATCGTCGCGCTCGGCGTCGCGTCGCTGTGAGGCCTCTGCTATGATTCGGCGCACAGGCGGATAGCTCAGTGGTAGAGCGGCGCGTTTACACCGCGCTGGTCGCAGGTTCGATCCCTGTTCCGCCTACCGCAAGTCAGTCCGTAACCTGGCCCGTATTTCCGGCATTGTTAGCGGTGATGCACGTCCGCCGCCGTCAGTATCTCGCGCTCTGTCTCGTTGCCCTCGCGTGCCGGCTCCACGGCAATCAGCCGGCGGTCCGCGTGGAAACCACGGCACCAGAGTTCTCCCTCCCTGATCCCGACGGAGCGATGGTCTCGCTCCGCGAGCTCCGCGCGCGCGGACCGGTTGTCGTCGTCTTCTACCGCGGACATTGGTGAGCCTTCTGTGTCCGGCAGTTGGCCGGACTCCAGCGGAGCCTCCCCGAGTTTGAGCGTCGCAAGGCGTCGATCGTCGCCCTGTCCGTCGAACCCGCCGCCGAGAGTGCGGGCCTGCGCAAGCGTCTCGGGCTCCGGTTCCCGCTACTGCACGATGCGGACGCCGCCGTGGCCGCCGCCTATGGCGTGCGAATGGCGAACGAGTCCCTGGCAATCCCCGCCGTGTTCGTGGTCGATCGCATGGGCCAGATCGAATGGTCCCATGTTGGAGAAAGCGTCCCGGACCGACCGACCCCGGAGGCAGTTCTCGCGGCGCTCGATCGGGTGAAGAAATCCGAACGCGCTCCACTTCGCTAGTCCCCTGGAAACCTGATTCGCGACAGAAAGAACGCCGTCATCGTCGGCCCGGGCAAGGCGCCGAGACGAAGGCGTACCGGGCGTACGACGAGGATCGGCAACGAAGCCAGGGTCGACGAGGGCGGTGTTATTTCTGTCGCGAATCAGGTTTCCAGGGGACTAGCTGCTAGGAGCGTGACCCCGTAAGGGGTCTCGCTCCTCCGTGCCCGTGCCCGTGCCCGTGCCCGATTTCCGGAGTGATCAGACCGGCAAGA
>CADEGN010000059.1 GCA_902826865.1 uncultured Myxococcales bacterium | reverse complement strand
CGCCGGCCGCCTTCACGCCATGGCTCTGCCGGAGGCGGTCGCTAAGAGGCTTACGAAGCACCGGCTTAGCTGCGGGCGCGAGCACCAACGTCCGAGGTGAACTAGGCCGCTCGCGAAGGCGGCCCGAGGTCACTGCGACGCGGGCGAACGCGCGCTGCCATGACGGCGACCAGGACGAACAGCCACGAGGCCGCCCGTCGAGGTGGCGTCGAACAGCTACAACCACCTGATCCGTCCGAGTCGATCCCTGGCCCCCCGCTCCCATCGGTGCCGCCATTAGTGCCCTCGCCACTGCCGCCTGAAATGCTCCCGGTGTCCGCCTGCGAATCATCGGACCCGGCATCGCTATCGACGCCGGTGTCGCCACCATTGCCGGATTCCTCGGACCCGCCAGGGCCAGAACAGGCATTGGCGACCGCCAAGTCGACGAAGGTATGGAACGACTGGTTGAGGACATTGCCGATCCGCGCAGAATCACGCACCTCACCGACCGCGGCGTCGAACGAAACCGTCCAGGTCTGCTCCGCCGAACAATCGTTGCCCGCGAGCCCAGTGATGTCCAATCGCACTGTGTTATCGGCGTCGTCGAGCACGGTCACCGCTGCGACCGACGGAGTGCCACAGCCTGGCCCACTGCACGAAACCGACCAGCCGACGGCGCCCGACAGTGGCTGAAGCGGCGGCGCCACCGTGTCGAACGTGACATCGATAAAATGGCCGTCGATCGATGCAGACTTCGGCCCACACACCTCGAAGGCGCCAGCGTCCAGCCCTGCGCCGCAGGATGAGAGTCCATTGGGTGTCCCAGCGTCAATCGCGGCACTTTCCGCACTCAACGAAAGGTCCTGCGTCGTGGGCGACGTCCAAATGTCGTTCATCATCCCGGTGATGAGGTTCGTCGTGAGCGTCGTCGACGTGTTGTCATTCTTGATATTCTGCTCAAATCCAATCGCAATGTTGTTCTCGAGCACAGTGTCGGCTGCGTTCGCGCCTACGCTGATCCCATTTCGGCAGTCACCCGCCAAACAAACAACGGTGTTATTTCGCAGCACCGATCGAGCGGGAGACTGCAAGTTGACGGTGATACCAGTCCTGCACATGCCATTTACCACAATCACATTGCGCTCGATCACGTGCTCCTCGTGCGCCACGAAGAGCTCGGATCCCGAGCCAGTTTTTTGGCAATTGTCGTGTATGTAGTTGTTGCGAAATATCGTGCGCTTGGGTGCCGCATAGATCTGAATACCCATCTGCGCATTGTTGTCGAGCTCGTTATTCTCGACAATCCAGTCATCGCTACCCGAGTTGAGATACACCCCATGGTCTAGATCGCTCCCGCCGTTGTGATGAAATCGCGAATTACGGACGATTCCATCCGGTGACTGCTGGACTAAGAGTCCCTGCGAGCCCGCGTTTCTCACCTCGATATCGTCGAGGAGCATCGAATGTGAATTGCTTTCCGGCTTTATACCAGCGGACGAACAGTTACGCGCATCGATCACGAGTCCGATCAGCGCCACATACGGACGACTTCCGATGACCAAGGCGTTCGGCGCGGAGCCCGACGGTTGGATGATCGCCTGCCGCCGATTGATTGCGCGAATCGTGGTGCGGTTTTCCGCAGAAGTACCTGGTTCCATCAAGTTGGTGATGTTCTCAGCGTAGGTGCCATCTCCGATCCAAATGGTGTCTCCCGACGACTCGCAGTCCAGGGCGGCCGCAATCGTGAGTTTCGGCGTAGCCTCGTTCTTCGCTTCTTCACATGAGTTCGCGTCGCTGCCGCTCTTTTTGACCCAATACTCGCTCGCACCACCGTTCACCCGATCGGGATCTTGGAGTTGCGCGCCTTCGCCGGCCCCGGCCGCGCTCGCCGACGTCAACACAGCCGCGAGGGCGCCTATGGGTACGAGCTTCGCTGCCGCCGCTCGTGTGCGAGCGGGCCCGATCCAGCGGAAGAGAAACACGCCGGCAGCACGCGCGACTCTGCGAGCGCGCAACGGTTCGACGCGAGAGACAAGCGCAGCACGGTGTTTCTGCATTTGGTACCCCTGCCCGCCGCTACCGCCTGCCCCCTCGGCGCGTAAGGTCGTTTTCTGTCCCTGTACGCCGGGGCGCGACCGACGACGTAAGCGGCCCCCAGGTTTAGGTCCGCGGAACGCGATTGCGGTCACCAGCTTTGTTCGTATCGGCCGGCACAGAAGAAACACGGGCAACTAGCGCAGTTGCCCGAACCTCGAACCGCTCGGATCGATCACCACAAAGAAGGCGATCGGGCCCCCGATGCCGGTCAACTCCTCGGCGGCAACTCTGCCTTCCGCACCGCGTCTGCTCTCGTCTCACGCCATGCGGCGTAACGTTGACGCAACCCGGCGTCGCCGCGAGCGATGATCGCGACGGCGAGCAGCGCAGCGTTCACGGCACCGGCCTTGCCGATCGCTAGGGTGCCGACCGGCACACCTCCCGGCATCTGCACCGTCGAGAGGAGCGAATCGAGCCCGTCCAGCGACCACGCTTTGATCGGAATCCCGAGCACGGGCAGCAGCGTCTTCGCGGACACAACGCCAGCGAGGTGTGCCGCACCGCCGGCGGCGCAGATCATCACCTCCAGGCCGCGCTGTTCAGCTGACGACGCATAGGCGATGACGTCATCCGGCGTGCGGTGGGCGCTCATGACCTTCGCCTCGTAGCCGACGCCGAGCTCATCGAGCGTCGCAGCGCAGTGTTCAACGGTGGACCAGTCAGAGGCCGACCCCATGAGGATCGCGACCTTCGGGTTGGGCTTCGTGATGGACATGGCGTTTACGCCGCCCAAGACGGGTCCGACCCCCGGCGGCGGCTCCCTATTGCCGCAACGCCGCCTCCCTTGCAAGGGGTAGCGAGCTCCTGGTCGGGGTGGTACTGAGGTTTCGTGCAGATCCACTCGATTGCCGGCAATACGCAGCGGCTCGACGGAGGCGCGATGTTCGGCAACGCACCGCGGCCGGTCTGGGAGAAGTGGGCCCCTCCTGATTCGGAGAATCGAATCGCGCTCGCGTGTCGCGCGATGCTGGTGCGCGAGCCGGGGGGCCGCAACGTGCTGCTCGAGACCGGGATCGGCGCGTTCTTCGGGCCGGCTCTACGCGCCCGCTATGGCGTCATAGAAGATCGCCACGTGCTGCTCGACTCGCTCGCCGCGCTTGGTCTCGGCCCGGCGGACATTCACGTCATCGTCCTTTCCCACCTGCACTTCGATCACGCCGGCGGCATGCTAGCGGCGCACCGTGAACGGCAGTCACCCGCGCTTGCGTTCCCCGGAGCCCAGGTGATCGTCGGGCGCCGAGCGTGGGAACGCGCGGAGCATCCACATCCACGCGATCGAGCGTCGTTCATCCCCGAGTTGGGGCCGCTGCTCGTCGCCGCGGGTAAACTCGAGCTGGTCGACAGCGATCGCTCGACCGTATTGGGCGATGGCTACCGCTTTTCCTACTCCGACGGCCACACACCCGGGCTGCTCCTGACGACGGTGACCACCCCCCATGGTCCCATCACGTTCGTCGGCGATCTCATCCCCGGCGTCCCATGGGTGCATCTGCCGATCACCATGGGCTATGATCGCTACCCGGAGCTTCTTATCGACGAGAAGCACGCGCTCCTCGATCGGATCCTCGCGGACCGGGGCTGGCTCTTCTTCACGCACGACGCTGCAGTGGCCGCTGCACGCGTGGCGGTGGACGAACGCGGCCGGTATTATGCGACCGACGTCTTGCCCGAGCTACGCTGGGGTTAGGGCACCGATTCGACGACCGCCCCCGAGCTGGCTATCCTGCGCCGCGTGACCAGGCGCGGCGATCGCAACTCTATACAGGCTCGGATCGCGCGAGCAGGACTCCGGGCACTCGGCGGTTGGCAATACGTCGGCGACTTGCCGCAACCACGGCGCGCCGTCTGCTTGGCCGTGCCCCACACCGACAACCTCGATGGCATACTGCTCGTGCTGTTGACGCAGTCCATCGGTCTGCCGATTTCGTGGATGATTAAAGACTCCTGGGGTCGTGGCCCGGCAGGTCCACTTGTTCGGCGCCTGGGAGGCGTCCTCATCGATCGAAGCGCGGCCCACGGAATGGTGTCGCAGATGATCGAGGAGTTTCGCCGCCGGGAAGACCTCTACCTCGTGATCCCGCCTGAGGGGACCCGCTCCCGCGCGGATTACTGGAAGTCGGGCTTCTATCACATCGCTCTCGGCGCGAAGGTACCGATCCTTCCGGCCTTCCTCGACTATCGCAACAAGGTCGCCGGGTTCGGCCAACCGATCGACCTCGTCGGCGACGTGCGCACCGACATGGATCGGATCCGCTCGTTTTACGGCGACGCCGCCGTCATGGCTCGCCATCCTGAGAGGTTTGGGCCCATCCGCCTGCGCGAAGAAGGCCGATAAACTCAGAGGTCCTTGATGCGCACACCCGCGGCTGCACACGCGCTGATGAGCTCGCGTTGGCTGTCGCGGGCAAGATGACGCAGGAGATCTGCCGCCGCGGGGCCGTCACCCCCTCGACAAGAGGTCGTACCCATGAGCAGGAGCGCATCCGCCGAACGCCGCATTCGGTTGCTCGCGCGCGCGAGCTCGAGCGCCTTGGCGTCGTCGCCGGCCGCGACCGCTCGCCGCGCCTGTGCGAGTAGTTCTCCGGGCGTGGGACCATCACCCTTCGCGCGAAGGTCGACGCCCTTGCGTCCGCAGTGGCGGAAAACCTCGGTGCGCACGGGCGGACCGGCAAGGCGACGGAACGCTGCCCGTGCACTGGCTCCATCACCGAGCTCGCACGCCGCCAACGCCTGCAAACGGATCGCATCGTTGTCCTTCGGAGCAACGCGCCGGCGAGCGTCAGCTATCGAGCGAGCGTCCTCGAAGCGTCCTTCGTCATAGGCGCGCTGGCTCTCGGCGACCGTCCCGCTGGCCGCAACCGAAGTGGTTGGCTTGGGCGGAGCAGCAGGCTCGTCGGCCCCAGGTACCACGGCCTCCGGCGTTGCGCCCTCCGGCGTTGCGCCCTCCGGCGTTGCGCCCTCCGGCGTTGCGGCCTCCGGCGTTGCGGCCTCCGGCACCACGGCCGTGCGCGCACTCGGCTTCGCGGCGGCCGCCTCCGCGATCGGAGCCGGATCTCGCGGGGCATCGGCGGCCAGCGGAGCACCTGGCTTCGGCGTTGGCTCGAGGCCGTCCACAACTCCGTTGTCATGCTCCGATGGTTGGCCCGCGGCAGCGACTGGCTCAAGCTTCGGTTGCGCTTCCGTCGGAGGCAGAATCTGCACGGGCGGGCCGGCGGCAGCGACTGAGTCAGGCTTCTTCTGCCCATCCTTCGCCACGGTTTGTGTAGCGATCGACGGCGCATCCGCGGCTGCGATCCCGACATCAGCACGGGCCACAACCCCCGCGGCGTCGCGGACCGCCGGCGCATCATTGCTGCGCGAGAGCATCCACCAGCCACCCACCCCCACGAGGATCGCCGCGGCGGCGAGTAACCCGAGACGCGGCGGCGCAGGAGCGCGCGCGTGGTCACCAGCTGTTGCGACGCGGCGCGGCGACGGCGGGGCCACCGGAGTGGCACGCAGCGGCGAAACGCCATCATCGCGCACCCGCAGCGGCGCCGATCGTGGACTTGCCGGCGGTGGGCTGAGCATCCCCACCTCGCGCAACCCAGCTCCAACGGGCTCCGCGTTCGACCCGAATCCATCGCCATCGATCACGGCATCTCGGGGCGCGACCCGAGGTTGCTCGCCCGCGCTGACGGTGGCAACGGACGGAAGCTCGATCTTGGCGGCAACGTCATCGGGTGCGTCTTCAACCACGTCCAGCCCATCGTCGGACACGAACTCGCCCTCGGTCAGAGAATCGGCCGAGCCGAGATCGACAACCGGCTCCGCGCGGGATGGAATCGGTGGTCGCGGAGGTGCGGGCCGACTCAACGGCCCGGGCGCTCGGCGCAGATCCAGGACGGGTCCGGTGCCCTCCCGGGCATCGATCATCTTCGCCATCTTGGCTAGCACACCCGACGGCGTCGCCTTCTCCGCGACCACAGCAATCGCGTCAGCCTGCTCGTCAACGGGTTCTGGAACCGCTGGTTCGGGCGCAGGCCCATCGAGTAGCTCCGCCCAACCAGCGTCGAGATCCGAGACGCCTTGTGCCGTGGTTCCCGCTCGCGATTCGACCATAGACGTTTCGTCGACGATCGTACGCGCTTCATCTGGCGCGCGGTAGGCGAACGACGTGCCGTTCTCGTAACGATAACGACGCGTCGGGTGTGAGCCGCCGTGTGTAAACGCGTTTCACTGCCGCGCCGGTGGGCGATATCGCAAAGGCGTCGCATTGCGATGACACCGTGGCCACCCGGACACTCCGTTCAAGGTTCGCAGCGCCACCAGCGATCACCCCGCCCGCGAGCCAACCAGCTCAGCGTGGCCGGCCGGGAAACGGGATCGTGTCCGGGCTCCCCGTCACTGGCTCGCCGGCAACGGCCGCATGTTCGTCGGGCGGGACGACACGCATCGGCTGGGTGCTCCGCCGCGGCAGCGGTAACAAGCCGGACGGCTCGAACTCGCGGCGCTCGAGGCTTGCGTCGCGAAAGTACAGCGCGTACTCGGCCACCGGCGCGTGCACGCGCAACCAAGCGTCCAGACTCGGCTGATACCGAGGATCGGCGACCTGCGCGAGAGCCTCCCGAACATTGACATAGTCAACTGCGCCGGCAATACGGGCTTCGAACACTGACATGAGTTCGGGCACTCGCTCGCGCACGTGACGGAGCAACACCCGCCACTGCTCCGGTGAGAACTCGACGCAACCCTCGCAATGATCCTCGGTCAACCGCGCGAGAGCGGCATAGTCCCCCGCGGCCATGAGCGCGCGCATGTGCGGCTCGAGCAATTCAAACACCTCGGGCCGGATCGCCACGAGCTCGGAAACCGGCTCCGCCCACAGCCAGTCGTCAGACTCCTCGAGGATCACAAGCCCAACGAGGTCACTGTCCACCGGCAAGGCATCGGCAAGCTCGGCCAGCCCGAAAGAGATCGGCTGCCAGCGGGCAACTCGGGCCGGGTCGCGCAGCACATCGACAAACTCTGACAACTCGTCGGGACTCACCGCCATCCGAGCGATGCGACTTGGAACGTCGACGATTTGGTAGAAGTCACCGAGCTCTGCGAGCAACACCCGCCACTCGCCGGAAAGCAGCTCAACTTCTAGATCGTGATCGCCGAGCAGGTGCCGAAGCTGAACCTGGTCGCCCACACGAAGCTGCTCGAGGATCTGCGCTTCGAGTTCGCGGTAGGCGTCGGAAGGTAGCTGGTACGCTCGAGCGCGCACCCCGGCAGGCTACCGGAAATGCAGCCACATCTCCACCACGCCCGTTGACCGAGTGGCCGCGCGGCTCGTTGTTGGTCCACCGGCCCGCGCACACCGCGGGTGGGGGCCGCGGCGCACCAGCTGGCCCCCCCAGCGCGTTCCGGATTATGCTCGGCGGTCCCGGCGACAAGCCACGGCCCGCGAATGATCGACCTGAGCAGTGATCCTGACGTTGCCGAGCAGCAGGTCGAGGCCTTGCTGTTCTACTTGACCACGTGCGGGTACATCGACAGTGAGTTCGACATAACCGAGAAGTCCTATGTTCGAGCGATGTTGCGCAAGCTGGTCGCCGCTCGGGTCGACGCCCAGGGCAAACTCGACCCTGAACTCCGTTTCGAGCAGATCGAGCGCCAGCACGATCACTACCTCGAGCTATTCGGGCAGATCGACTACGAAGTGCGGTCGCTTCTGTCGGAGGTGGTCGTCGACGGCGAGGACAGCCGCCACTTCGTGTTGACAAAGCTCAAGCTGCGCTGCTTCGAGCTCTTCCGGAGCCTGTCCGCGGACAATCGCGCGGCTCTACTCACCCTCGTCGATGAGTTTATCGGCGCCGACGGCGTGGTCCATCCCGAAGAGGTGGCTTTCCGCAACGATCTCGCCTCATTGCTCGGTCAGCGGGAGATCCCAGTGGCGGTGGTGACCGCGAGCGAGGCCGTCGCGGTCGAGCGACCGATGGAGCTCCCGCCCACCACGGCGGACCACCCATTCTTCACCGGTTTCGAGCATCACTACTCGAACGACCCGGAACAGATTCGAGCACAGATCCAGGTCGACCTCACCGTCCTCGGTCAAGCCGAGGACCTTTGGGCGGACTTGCGCACGCGGGGGAACGGCCAACTCGCAGGCAAGACCAACGTGGCCGAACTCTCCGGTCCGGCATTCCTTGACGGCCACGTGCATGTCGTCCCACGCGATCCCGATCGCCCCTACGAGCTCATCGTTCTCGGTGATCTCCACGGCTGTTACAGCTGCCTCAAGGGCGCGGTGATGCAATCGCGCTTCATGGAGAAAGTCCGGGCCTTCCGGGCCAATCCAAAGGGCGCGCCGGACGTGAAACTGATCCTGCTTGGCGACTACATCGATCGCGGCAGGTTCGCGCTGAACGGCGTCCTCCGAGCGGTGTTGAAGCTCCTACTCACCGTACCCGAGCACGTCTTCGTGCTGCGCGGAAACCATGAGTACTATATCGAGTACCAAGGGCGCGTCTACGGCGGGGTAAAGCCGTCGGACACGATCAGCTCGCTACAACCGCTTCTTCCGGATGAGGTCTTTCATCGCTATCTGACCTTCTTCGAGAAGATGCCCAATGTGCTTTTGTACGAGAACCTGATGTTCGTGCATGGCGGTATCCCGCGCGATGCGTGGCTGCGCGACAACTGGCGCGATCTTGCCAGCCTGAACGACCCAGATGCGCGGTTCCAAATGCTCTGGAGCGACCCCAGTCGGGCCGAATCCGTGCCCGACGAGCTCCAGGCGGCGAGCGCCCGGTTCGCCTTCGGTCGCCAACAGTTCCGTGGGTTCATGGGCCGACTTGGCGCGAGTCTCCTGGTGCGCGGCCACGAAAAGGTCAACAGTGGGTTCCGGGATCACTACCCCAAGGATGACATTCGACTGCTCACGGTCTTCAGCGCCGGGGGCGTCGCCAACGACGACCTGCCTCAGGACAGCAACTATCGCGACGTACGACCGATGGCGCTCAGCATCACGCGATCGGGCGGCGACACCAAGGTCACGCCCTGGGCCATCGACTATCGCAGCTATCAAAGCCCGGACCGCAACGCGTTCTTCAAGTGACGCTCGCATTGCTTGGCCGCGCGTCACGCGGCCCCGCGGCCCCGAGATGAAGGTCACGACCGTGCGCCAGGGCTGCGCGCCCGCGGCTTGGCTATGATGCGCGCGACGATGCGAATCCTCATTACCGGGGCGGGCGGGCAGATTGGATCGGAGTTGGTGACGTCACTGCGCGAGCGTGGGTACGACGTGCACCCCAGCGATCGCGCGCCGAAACCGGACAACCCGGCACTCGCGGGCGTACCTTGGCATCCGCTCGATGTCACCGACGCGGAGGCCGTCACCAGACTCGTCGGCGAGCTACGGCCCGGCCGCATCTTCCATCTCGCGGCGGTCCTCAGCGCGCGCGGCGAGCAGATGCCGCAGCTCACCTACGCTGTCAACCAGACCGGGACGTACAACCTGCTTGAGGCGTGTCGGCTCCATGGTGTGGGCCAGCTCGTGTTCACGAGCACCATCGCGGTGTTTGGCCCCGGCTTGCCCGACCTCGTCGCCGACGATGTTCCGCTCCAACCCTCGACGATGTACGGCGTGACCAAGGTGGCGGGTGAGCTGCTCGGTCAATACTACGCGCGCAAGTATGGCCTCGACTTCCGCGGTGTTCGCTTTCCCGGATTGATCTCCGCTTCGCTGCCGGGAGGCGGGACGAGCGACTACGCCCTGTTCATGTACGTCGACGGCGTGCGCCGCGGGACCTACGACGCGTTTTGTCGCGCCGATACACGCATCCCGCTCATGTACATGCCTGACGGCCTGCGCGCGCTCCTCGAGCTGTCCGAGGCCCCCCGGGCACGCCTGCGTCGCTGCATCTACAACGTTGCCGCGTTTAGCCCGACCGCACAGCAGATTGCCGACAGCGTGCGCCGCGTGCTGCCAGATGTGCGCATCGGCTTCGTGTCGGATCCCCACCGCCAGGCCATCCTCGACTCGTGGCCACGGGCGCTCGACGACACCTGCGCCCAAGAGGATTGGGGGTGGAAGGCCACATTCGATCTCGAGCGGATGACGGACGACCTCATACCTCGCATCCGAGGCATGCTCGCCCGCGCCCCTGACGCATTCTCGAGCACGGTGCACTAACACCGGACGACCTCAGTCATCGTCGGCCGGCGTTGCAGGGTGTAAGCTGGAGGTGTTTCGGAGGGAACGACCATGCGGCGTTGGATCGGAATCGCCACCTTAGCCCTCTGCGCGGTGTGCAAAGATGAAAGCCCGGCGAGCGAATCGTCCGGAGGCGAGTCGACTGGTGATCCAGCCACCTCAACCGGGCTCATGACCAGCGCGGATGGCGGGAGCACCACCGGTCTGGACTGCATCGCTGGTTCGGAAGACTGCGCGTGCCTCGACCAGGAATGCGTGGGTGTCTTGTCCTGTGTCGACGGCATATGCAAGCCTCCCCCGCAATTCGATCCGCAACAGGACGACGTCTCGGTGCTTGCTGGCCTGGTGGTTCCGATCGGCGTAGACGTGCTCGCCGACTCATTCGAGTGGTCGCAGGTGTCGGGCCCACCAACGACGATTATCGGTGAGGGTCCCGAGATTCTCGTGCCGATTCCTGCGGGTGCCGCACCTGGTGAAATCGTGAAACTCAGGATCAATGCCGTCCGCAACACCTTGCAGGAGAGCTTCGATGTCGACATCGAGGTACGCGAGCCGGTGTTCGAGAACTTCCTCGGCGGCATCACCAATGCCGCCGAGCTGGGCACCAGCGAAGGGCTCGACTTCGACAACAACGGCAACTTGTGGGTCTCGTCGCGCGAGGGCTTTGTGTCGCGATTTGGGACCGAGGGCCAGTTCGTCGGCAGCTACGTCGTTGGCGCCGACGCAGTTGGGATCGACGTCAGCCGCAAGTTCTTCGCGGATGTCGACGACAACCTCGACGTGCTCTACGTCGCTTCCGCCGGCGAACAAGCCATCAAGATGTTGCGGCTCGACAACCAGGAGCTCACGACGCTGACTGACGCCCTCGCGGGCGGGGGCATGCTCGGAGCAATCGCTCGAATATTGCCCGACGATGGCGACAATCTGTTCATCAGCACCCGGTCCGACGGCCGGATCCTGCGCTACGAGAGCGAGATGGACGCGACCTCTGTGTTCGCGGAAATCGTCGATAGCGCGAGCGTGCTGCGGTTTGGACCGGAGCCCAACGTGATCTATGCAGGGACCGTGGGCCAGATCCTTCGCATCCCAATCATGACCGACGGGACAGTCGGAACGGTCGCGACGTACCTAGACATCGGCGACACGGCCGACGTACTGCAGCAGGTCGAGGGCATGACGTTCGACGAGGGCGGGAACCTATGGGTGGCGATCCCCGGCGCAGGCCGACTCGTGGTCGCACCGTACGTCGGAGATGGTCCAACGACCGCGGCGCGCGAGTTTGGCGACGTCGGCGCGGGCATCTCCGCCTTCGGCGACATACGCCACGGCAACGGCGGCTTTGGCGACACGACCATCTACTGGACCAACGGAGCGGATCGCACCGTCGGTCGGATCGACACCGGTGTGTCCGGCTAGTCCCCTGATTAGGCGCGTCTCACAGCTCCCCGCGGCCCGACAACGCTGTCATCGGGTCCGAGATTAGACGCGAGGACGAGGCTGGATCGCGTGTGTCATCGCGCGTGGGCGCCGACGCCCGAGCGCGCCCTGCGAGCAGCGCCCCTGCTACCCTCGGCGCATGTTCGAGCAAGCCCGTGCGCACTATGCCTCGCTACTGCAAGAGATCCGCGATGCTGGCTTGTACAAGCACGAACGCGTCATCGAGTCGCCGCAGGGCGCCCACATCACGGTCGGGGGGCGCCGCGTCCTCAATTTCTGCGCCAACAATTACTTGGGGCTGTCGAGTCATCCGAAGGTCATTGCCGCCTCCGCCGCGGCGTTGAACGAGCGCGGGTACGGCCTCTCGAGCGTGCGCTTCATCTGCGGCACGCAGGATCGCCACAAGCAACTTGAGTCTGCGATCGCGCGATTCGTTGGGCTGGACGACGCGATCCTGTTCAGCTCGTGTTTCGATGCCAACGGCGGCGTATTCGAGACTCTTCTCGGCCCCGAGGACGCGATCATCTCCGACGCGCTCAACCACGCTTCGATCATCGATGGCATTCGCCTGTGCAAGGCTCAACGACACCGCTACGATCACGATGACCTCGATCAGCTCGAGTCACTGCTCGTCACGACTCAGCCGGCGCGCCTGCGCATGATCGCCACCGACGGCGTGTTTAGCATGGACGGCGATATCGCCCGTTTGGCGGCGATCTGCGACCTCGCGGAGAAATACAGTGCGATCGTTCTGGTCGACGACAGCCACGCCACAGGTTTCGTCGGCAAGACCGGACGCGGGACCCACGAACATAACAACGTGATGGGTCGTGTTGACATCATCACCTCTACGCTCGGCAAGGCCCTGGGCGGCGCGTCGGGAGGCTTTGTTGCCGGACACCGCGAGCTCATCGAGCTCCTGCGCAACCGCTCGCGCCCGTACCTGTTCAGCAACACGGTCGCGCCCCCGATCGTGGCTGGAAGCCTGGCGGTGCTCGAGCTACTCACGGCCTCGACCGAGCTGCGTGACCGCCTCGAAGCCAACACCCAGCGGTTTCGCACCGGCATGGCCGCGGCAGGATTCGCAATCCGCCCCGGTGTGCACCCGATCGTCCCGATCATGCTCGGTGACGCTAAGCTCGCGGTCGACTTTGCCGCCCGTCTACTCGACGAAGGTATCTACGTGATCGGGTTCTCTTATCCAGTGGTGCCGAAGGGGCAGGCTCGGATCCGTGTGCAGCTGTCAGCGGCGCATGAGCAGGTCCATGTCGACGCTGCGATCGCGGCATTTCGGAAAGTCGGCGGCGATCTGAAGATGATCAGCTGAGCCTGCAACGGTTGTCAGTCGCTCGCACAAACTCCGAGGCCCTCGAGCCCAGGCGGCGCTCCACCATCGGCGAAAAAGGGGACACAGACCTGGCCGTCGACGAAGCCCGGACAGCTCGCATCCGGTTCGACGGCGTTCGTGTCGCACAGGCTCGTGCAGCAGTTCTCATCGGTGCAGCCGGGCACCGACGGCGCGGGCATGCACACAAGGCCCGGGTCGCATTCCGTTAGGTACGCACACGGCTCGCCAAACGCAGCGCCGGCGCCGAAGACGTCGACGCAGGTAAACGCGTCTCCCCCGGCGAGAAGACAGCTCTCGCCTGCAGCGCAGTCCGGCGCGAGCGGAGCGCAGCGCGGCAGACACAACGGAGCGGCGCCGTCATAAAGAATCGCGCAAGCGTCGGCCGGATCGTCGCAAACCGGCGCCGCATCGCTCCCGCTGCAAAACGCGACACACTGCCCGGTCAAGGTGTTTGAATCGACGTTCCAGCACATGAGCCCTGCCGCGCAGTTGTCGATACCCGACACGGCCGAACCTTCGACCATACAGAGCTCACCGAGCTCGGCGCGTTCGATGATCGGCGCGCACCGTGTCGCGTTCCACATGTTGCCGCCATCGTTCGCCCATGGCACGCACTTCTCGCCGGGGCAGCAGTCTTGGACGAATACATCGCACTCGACGCTCAAACGTAGTGTGCCTGGCCGCGGATCCGCGCCGAGGCAGCCGCCGCCGCTCTCCCCCACGATGAAGCTGCCGCTGTCCACGAAGCCGCCGGTTTCGAGGCTCGTGCTTGGGCTTGAACCCGCGCCGGTCGTGGTCGGCGACGCGGTCACATCGCCGACGCCCGTGCTCGTGGAGCTGGTGACGGTCGCTTGCGTCGTCGGACCGACGCCCGTGGTGCCGACGCCCGTGGTGCCACCGCCACTCGTGCCGCCATCCAAGTCGGGCTCGCCGATCGCCGGACCACACGCCGCCAACAACAGCACCAACCACACGCCACGCATTGGCAGACGCTATCACAGCTGCGCTCCAGCCCGCCGCGAGCTACCTGGAGCCCCGTCGCCCAGTCGAAAAGACCACGCGCCTGCGGCGCCACGCGACTGAAGCGGTTTACGACCTCGCGCAGACAGGCTTGCTACCGCGCCCCGCTACACCTGCTCATCGACGGCAATGTATGCCACCGCGATCACGAACGCACACACGACGAGCACGATGGCGATGGTGAGCGGTTGCATGATGACCTCTGACGGAGCCTGGGCGGTGTTTCGTCATCGTGGGATAGCGAGCGCCATGCCAGCCGTCCCGGAGCGTTGACCCTACACGAGCTGGGCGCACATTGCCGAATTTTTCCCGCCGCAGCCGGTGCTTTCTCGCGCCGGCGGGTGCCCCAGCGATGCGAGACGCAACATCCGCGAGCCTGCACACCGCGGCGTCTTGCCATGGCTGCAAACCGGCCGGCTGGGTCCAGGGCAGCGGGCCTAACGGCGATTCAAGCGCCGTCCGTTGCGTAAGGGACGTGGACTTTTCCCCCACCGCGAGCCGGCGACGCTCCAGGGTTCACCGGTATCCACGCCCTGTGACCTGCAGAGCCGCTTCCACTTTCGCCAGCTCGAGCGCCACGCCCCGCAACCGCTCGTCCATCGGCGGCGCACCGGCTCGCTCAACGTGCTTGCGCTCAAACGCAAACCCCTCTGCTTCGAGCGCGTGGCGGATCGGGTCTGCGCTCACGCCATGATCAGCAAGCTCGCCGCGTTCGCGCTCGCCGAGGCGATCGACATCGGCAAGCCACTCGGCGATCGCTCGGCTCACGTTCATCAGCATGTTGTCGAAGCTCTCGACGTCTTCAGCGGTCGCGCTGAGCTGGCCTCGACGAAAGTCGGCGATGTCGCGGATCGAAGCTTCGAGACTAATCCGCAGCATGCGACTGTTGCGAGCCAACTTGCGCAGGGCGGTGCCGAGATGCTCGAGTTGGAGGGGTGAGTCCTCCTTCGACGAGGCAAGATATTGGCGGTCGCGGGCGTTGCTCCGCAGCACCCGGTACACGCCATAGGCCGCACAGACGGCAACGAAGACGAAGAAGAAACCGGTCACGGCAGACGGCCGTGATGATAGCGCTCTCAGGTGCGGGTTGAACCAACGCCGAAGGCCCGGCATTGGCCGGGCCTTCGAGCGCGGGGGACAGACGGCGCGAGCGCGCGTCAGCCGAACAACGGCAGCGGGTCAAGGCCCTTGAGGTCGAGCGGGAACATCGCCGACATCTCACTGTCTTCGAGCCCGAGTAGCTTCCGCATGCCGTAGTGGACATCCGCCGGATGGATGCGGCGCGCCGAGCTCGAGGTGTCCGTCTTGAGATCAGCGGTGACGCCAAACGCGTTGTGCTCACCGTCCGTCTCGCCGATGACGCGGTTGCCCTTAATCCCGGCACCCATGAACATCATGCTGGTGATCGACCAGTGGTCCTTGCCCATGCCGGAGTTGTAGTACGGCGTGCGGCCGAAGTCCGAACCGACAGCTACGAGGAGCTTGTCGGCCACCCCCTGTCGCTCGGCTTCCTCCGCGAGGAAGTCGATGCCATCGAGCGTTTGCAGCAGGCGCGGGATGTGATCCGCGTCGTGGTTGCCATGGGTGTCGAACCCGCCGATATCAAGACCGGCCGACACGCAGATCCCAGCCTTGTAGGCCGCGACGACCAGTTGGGCCTGGCCGCGAAGCCCTTGCTCGAGCTGCTCAGGCAGGTATTCCTGCAGCCGCTTGAGCTCGTTTGAGCCGCTACGGGCCGTGAACAGCGTGCTAATCGCCCGCTGGATCTTCGGCAGCCCTTGATTGGCGATCAGCGCCTGGTCACGCCCCGTCTGCGATGCGTCGATGAGGTCTTGGACCTTGGTCGCGTGGAATCCAGAGTTCTCGTCGTCCGGGTTCACGCGGGTTGGATAGGCCAAACGAGCGAGCACGTTGGTGTTGCCGGCTCGCGTACGTGCCACGACGCCTGCGGTCTCGGCGTAGCCGCCGAAGCTCATGAACGCCATCGGCTGCTCTTTGCCAAATGCAGCGGCGCTAAACGCCGCAAGGCTCGGATGCCCCTCGGCCAAGCGTCCGCTCCACATCGCCCGCTGGCCGGTATCGTGGCCGTTGGTCTCCATGTCGACGCCATTGATGATCAAGAGCCGCTGATAGTACTTCTCGAAGAACGTCTGCATCGAGTAGCCCGTCACCATGTCGGAGAGCGGGGCGTACCGGATGTTGCCCGCCTCCTGGATAGCGGAGGTCAGAAACGATGCGTTCATCGGGTTAGGGTCGTTCTCGCTCTTGGCACCCTTGGGGTCGCACATGCTGGTGGGGTCGTAACCGCCACCGCAGTTCACCTGAACGAACAACAGGCCTTGGTATGGGCCGATCTGCGGGCGCTTCGTGCCCGCGATCTGTCCCCCACCGAACGCCGACGGAGCGGCGACGGTGAGTCCTGCACAGGAAGCGATCTTGAGGAAGTCTCGACGATCCATGACGTGTGTCCTCCTTCTTCTTTACTCGTGCAGGAACCGGTAATCCGAAAGCAGATAGCTCATGACAGCGATCCACGCGCGGATGGTGTAGTCCGGGTCTTGGGTGACGGCTCGCTCGCCCAGATCGGCGCCCGTCCAGAAGTCGGTCTGTGCGGCGCACTGACCGGGTAGCTGGACGCCGTACTCTGGTCCGACGTTGTCCATGCCATCGTCAATCTGGTTGTTCAGGCCCCGCTGACCTTCTTTCCAGACATTGAGGAAGAGCTCGTAGGTGCGGTTGATCTCAGGGTCGTTTTGGTCCAGGTACTCCCCCAACAACTTGGCGTGGAGAAACTGGATGTTCGCGCGGATGGCCGAAGCCGCTGCTGGAACCTCGAATCCGTTGGCGTCTTCGGGCTTGAACCCTTGATCGACAAACGGGAAGAGGTTGCGATCGCCAGCTTCACGGGTGAAGTCGGCCGCCGTCGACCAGCACGCGATCTCGTTCGCCATTCGCTTGGCAACGTTGGCCATGATGCCGTTCGGCTCGGTGATGCGTTCGACCACTGTGTCCGAATCGATACCGCCGTAGAAGATGCGGTACTGGTCCATGTCGACCAACAGCTCGTTGCCATCGGGCGAGCCACCGTCCCGCCACGGTAGGCCGGTCACAGCCTCGATCTTGCGGTTGAGCTGCTCCGGTGTGAGCAGTCGCCCGGTACCGAGGTTGCTCAACTCGACCTTGCGCGTCTCGTCGAGGCCAGCCGCGTTGTAGGCACGATAGTACGGCGTCTTGACGATCTCCTTCACGATCGTCTTGAGGTTGTAGTTGCTCTCGACGAACTTCTCGCTGATGCCGTCGAAGATCGCCGTCTGCATGTCGGTAGCGCGGATGCCCTCGAGGTAGCCTTCCTCAGAGGGATCCCTGGGCGGCTTCAGAACCTCATCACCCGATAGGCCCTGGTACATCACCTGAATCGCCGCCGTTGCGAATTTCGGGTCGGCCGCGATCTTCTTCGCCATCCAGTTCAGCGCCTTCGGATACTCCGATGTCGGCATCTTCTCGTTGCCGTAACCGGGCGGGAGCATGTCCCCGAACCAACCCATCTCGGGCGGGAGGTAGCGACCCTGGGCGTCGAAGTTCATCAGCGCGCCCGCCATGGGGTCGACGACCTCGTGGCAGATCTTGCACGACTCGTTGTTGAGCCACGGGGCCGGCCCCAAAATCGCCGACGACTGTACTGGACGCTCGCCCAACGTCAGCACGTCGGTGGCGAGGAAGAATTTGTAGATCACGCGCGCGCGTGCGCGGTTACGATTCGTTTCGGTGGTCGGGAACCTGTTGAGATACATCGGCGTCGAGAGCACGCCGGCGTGCGGGATTCCCGGGACTTTGGCTTCGACGAACTCGTTGTAATCCGGCGCGTCGCCGAACTTCACGTTGTCGAGGCCGTAGACCTTGGCCGAGTACGGATTCACCACCGTGTAATCGGCGGTGAGAATCTCGGTGAAGGGCCGATCGTTGCGGACCACGTAAGCGACCAACTCGACCGCTTCGCGCGCGATAGCCTGATTGCTAAACCGCGAGGCGGTGTCGGCTTCCTCTTCCGGCAGACCGTCATACCACCGCGCATTCGGATAGAGCGGGGTGTCGCTGTTGTCGTCGACGGTCAGCCCCTCCAAAATGTCGAGGGCGTCGGTGCGTGGGTAATACCGATCGGTGAGGAAGTGATCGTTGTAGATCTCCTTGAGACGATCGAAAAACGCCTCCTCGGTCATCATTTCGTCGAGGACCATGTCCAGGGCCTCGAATCCGCCGTCGCGGACGCGCTGCTCCTCCTCGAGCGTTGGCACGCGACCGACGATCGAGAGCGATGCCTTGCGGAGCGTGGCCACTTCGTCGAGTAGCTGAACGCCCTCGAAGAACTCCTCCTGCGACTGGCCGTCGTCCTCACACGCGACGGGGTTTTCGATGCGCTCGACCATTTCGGCCAACGCGTTGTATTCGTCGCTCCCCTTCTTGAACTGCTCGAGGCCGCCGTGCTCGACCTGGTTGGTCGGCTTCAGCAAGATCCACGGCTTGCCTTCGTACTGGAGTTTTGCGAGCGACTCAAACACCTCGAGGTTGTTCTCGAGGTAGTCCGGTCCCCACTCGGGTCCACGAAGGATGAACTTCGACTCCTTCGCGTCGCCGCCTTCGGTGTGACACTTGGAGCACTTGGCGTCCAAGATGTTCGTATACACCGTCTGTTTGAAGAACTGCTCGTTGGACACGCACTGTCCGTCGCCCTTTTCCTGCTCGCTGCAGGCATTGAGGCCAAAGGCTGACAGCACCCCCGTCATCAGCCCCAGCCCGAGCGTTCGCCTCGTCGTTCGCGCTCGCATATTCATTGCTCCCCCTGTTGCTCGCCCGACTTGATTGTTCTGAGAACTTGTTTCCGCGGCGGACGATCGAACGTCGCCACGACGAGTTGCCATCCTAACGGCGCGCCCAACGATCCGGCAAGGTGCGCCCGTGTGGTTCGACGCCCATGAACAAGGACTGAGCGGGGGGTAGGGCTCGTTTTGAACGCAAAGGCCGGATCGCGCTGGGGCCCGATGCACCCAAGATCGGCGCGCGCGATCTGGGTGTCGCTTGTGGGCCTCACCGTGCCACGGATGTCGCAGTCGCTGATCGGCGACGGTTGTCGCGTCGGACGGGCGTTGTCGCTTGACCTCTGTGGCTCCGAAGCCGGTCGGCTGGGTTTCAGAGCCCCCAAGGTTTCGCATGCGATTTCGTCACGGAACTTTTTTTGTGGAGGGCATGTGACGAAACGAGGGGCCGAAGCAGGCGGCCAGAGTGCGCATTGCCCACCCGACTTGGGCGGCGGCGGAACCCGGCTGTCGAGCGAACTGATGGCGCGGCCGCACCACACTTCGTCACGCGCAGGAGCGCCCGTCATGCGGACGACAACAACTGCAACGCGGCGCGGCCGCACCACGCTTCGTCACGCGCTAGAGCGCCCGCACGCGGACGACAACGGCGGCAACGCGGCGCGGCCGCGGTCTCCGTTCGTTTGCGAACGGGCCAAGATCGCGACTTGCGGCCGGTTACGCGCCGGTGCTTGAGCTACCGTCCGAGCCGGCTCCGCTCGTAGATCCCGCGCCCGTGCTTCCGCCTGTATCCATCACACCCGTGGTCGCGTCGCCGGTGTCCACCGGACCCGTATCAACGCCACCCGAGTCCATCTGCTGGGGGTCGGGAATGCACTGGCCGTCCTCTGTGCAGATCTCGCCTTCGCTGCAACCCGGCGCGCAGTCCTGCGAACACCCATCGAATCCGCACTGCCGCCCCGCACACTGTGGCACGCACTCACATGAGAGGTCCGGACCGGGCGCGTAGCCGTCCTGACACGCGCAAGACGGCTCATCTCCGGCCACTTCGCAGGTACCAAAGCCAGAGCACGTCTCGGTGTAACAGGGGCTGGTATCGAAGGCGAAGAACCCGAGCTGATACGCGAGTTGGTCGCTGCCAGCCACGACGCCGACGACCACGGGCGTGTCGAGCTTGCCGGACAGGTACGGCAGCACGTCGAACGCCACCTCGGCGCTGGTGATACGCACGCGGCTCGTCGTCGGCCCCTCGGAGCAATCGGCGCTGAGCGATCCGCCCTCGATCGCCTCCATGCGGAAGCCACAATCGCCCTCACCGGTGCCGTTGAGCGGCTTGGCGTACGCCCCGGCCGTGTCATAGATCGTTAGGGCGAGGTTGAGGTGCGGTGTGTCGGCGAGGGCGACGCGAAAGTGCACCAGGTCGCGGATCGCGGCCCCCGCCGAGTCCGGCGCCTTGCCCAGGGCCGGCTCCACCACCATCGTGACTGGCGTGCCGGCAGTTGCGGCCGCAATGGTCGAAAGCTCGTTGAGATACGCAGTGTCCCCGGCGGCAGCTACGGTCACCCCGTCTTGCTTGAACAAGACGGCCGACTTACTCGGGGGATCTGAAAACGTCAGCGTCGCTGGCAAACGCAAGATGAGGTTGGCGGCCCCGTCCTCCTGATCCGCGCGCGTGAGATACATGGCTTCTCCGGCCTGGGCGTAGTCGCGGACGGACAGATCGGCTTCGGACGTTCGCAACTCGATGTCTACATCGGTGGTGACTGCGTCGGCTGGAAACGTGACCCTTACTCCGCTCCCGGCGAGCTCCCCCCCCATCGGACCGATCGTTGCGCGTGCGATCAGATCGCCTTTCTCGGGCGTCTGCTCCTTGCACGCGACTGCAGATAGAGAGGCGATCGCAAGAACGCTCGAAGCAACGCGTGGCTTGATATCGATCCCCATGGTCCCCCGATCACGACTCTACACCACCCTTGTGCGTGGCTCGACTGTGGTGCGCACGCGAGATCACGATCAAATTTTTGCGCCCGGTGTCGATACTCCCCAGCCATTCCCCAGGTGGGGCTCGTCGACCCCCACCGTCATCACGTCGCACCATTGAGTTAGCGCTCGGCGGCATGGTCCACCCCGGGACTCCTTCTGCGCCGCGCCAACTCGAGCGAGATCGGACGCGCTCGAGCCACTCTCGTGGCCTACACCCGCGGCCAATCGTTGGGATCGCCGGCGCATCACGGAGGGTGTAGGCTCTGTGTGCTCAGGTACGACCGCCGATGAACGTCCGCCGCTACCTCGCCTCCGTGGCTCGACTCGCACCGCTCTGGTTGTCGCTCGCCTGTGGTGGTGGCGCAGCCCCTCAATCCTTCGAAGAGTCGATCGCCAAGGCGGTCACGATGGAAAGCAGGCAAAAGAAGCAGTCAGAGGCCGCAGACAACGCCGAGCAAGCGCGCCTCGCAGCCGCGGCCAAGGCCAAGGCCGAACACGAAGCGCGCGTAGTCGCCGAGATCGATGCCGCGGCGGTGCTGCCAGCCACGTTGCCTGCCAGCATCGATGCCGCCTGCGACGCTGTGGTCGACTCGTACGACGGCTTTTTGAAGCGCGGCGCTGAGAGCGACGTACTGCGCTGGCACGACGGTCGGAGAAAGAAGATGGGTGAGCGCCGGACCGCGTGCATGGCGGCTGGCAACGTCCAAGTCGCCTCTTGCCAGGCAGCTGCGCTTGCGGCCGAGCTTCCGCTCCTCGCCGGGATCGAGCGTACGGATGCCGCGCGGAGGGTAATGACGCGCTGCTCCGACAAGTTCGGCAAGCCGTAAACTCTCGAGCTCACCAGCTCTCCGAGTGCAACGAGCCAACCCGATGACGCTAAGCTGTCTTGGCGCAGATGATGGACGACGACGAGGCAGCGCTCGACGCGGCAACAGCGACGGTCCAGCGGCTTGCCTGGAACGACGGAGCCGCTGACGCCGCCGAAGATGTGGTCGTCCGCGAGGAGCCACTCGAGCTTCGCGTCGGCGGAGTCCCCGTCGCGGTGGTCATGCGCACACCTGGGCACGACCTGGAGTTGGCGCGCGGGTTTGTGATCACCGAAGGCATCGTCGAAGACCCCTCGCACGTGGTCGCAGTCCGCCACTGCGACGTGGTGGATCGACCCGAGGCCGAGGACAATGTGGTCCAGGTGATCATCGATCCAAGGTACGCGATCGACCTCGCCCGGTTTCGTCGAAACATGTTCGCGAGCAGCAGTTGCGGCGTGTGTGGCAAGGCCACGCTTGATCAAGTACTGAGTTGTGCGCCGCCGATCGTCGCCGAGGGCACGATCGGTTGGGAGCCCATCTTGGCGATTCCGGAGGCCCTCCGCGCCCGTCAGGCCGTGTTCGCCCTCACCGGCGGCCTGCATGGCCTCGGCCTGTTTGACGGCCAGGGCCAGCCGCTCGTCGTGCGCGAGGACGTCGGTCGCCACAACGCCCTGGACAAGGTCGTCGGTTGGGCGGCGGAGCACGATCGCGAGCCGCGCGGCCTGAGGGTGCTTGGTGTATCGGGCCGCGTCTCCTTTGAGATCGTGCAGAAGGCACTCGCCGCGCGGATCGCAGTCGTGGTCGCCGTGTCCGCACCGTCGTCGTTGGCGATCGATCTGGCGGCACGGGCCGGCATGACGCTTGTCGGCTTCGCGCGGGGCCGTCGGGCCTGCGTCTACACGCACCCGAGCCGGATCGTGGCGTAGTTTCGATCAGCAACCGGCGGCGGGATTGGGGAAGCCATCGCTGTCTTGCTCGCCGGAGCGCGGGACCACGCACTTGAAGTCCTTCTCCACGAGCAACGCCAGAGTCGTGCCGCCATCGACCACCTGCACCCCGGAAACGCCAACGTCGTCCGTGGTCGCCATGCGCTCAACCGCCTCGGGGGCAATTCGAACTTCGATCGCTCCATCGGCGAAATCCGCGGACAGCACGTTCGCACCCGCAGCCCGCACCAAGGCGTAGCGCAAGGCATTGCTCGGACCGAAACGGACGGCATCGGCGACACGCCCATGCTCGGCGAGGGCTTGCAGCTCACCCTGCGACAAGCGCAGGCGGAGCGAGTCTCCGCGGATCCTGAGCTTCATGGCTGGTGTCGTGATCATACCTTGATTCGGGCGCCGTCTGGGCGGCATGCTCCATCGCAGCGGTGCGACGCACAGGTCTGATCCTCGCCGGCGGGCGCTCGCAACGGATGGGGCAACCCAAGGCTTGGCTCGATCTCGACGGCGAACCCATGCTTGTGACGGTGTGCCGGACCGTCGCGGCGGCGGTAACGGTCGCTATGGTCGTCGGAAGCGCGGGTGCGGCGCTGCCGGAGCTTCCCGCCGGGGTTGCGCGCGTCGATGACCCAGCAGAGCGCCGGCATGGGGGACCGTTGGCTGGCGTGCTCACCGGCCTCGAGGCGATTGCAGATGCAGGTCCCTCGGTGGTGTTCGTCGGCTCGTGTGACGCGGCATGGCTCACCACTGCACACGTGAATTGGATTCTGGATGCGCTCGAAGCAGCTGCGGACTGCGCGGCGATCGTGCCGGTGACGGTTGCGGCCGATGGCGCGCGGATCATCTGCGCCACCTCGGGCGCAGTGCGCCTTGCGGCCGCACTTGACGCCGCTCGATCGCTCGTCACATCCCCGAATTGCGCGCTACGACGGCTCTACGAGGTGCTCGACGCACGCTACGTCCCCGTTGCGCAGCTTCCCGATCCCGAGGTGGTGCGATCGTGCAATACGGTCGCGCAATGGCAGGCCGCACGCGCGGCGCGGGCGCGCGGATGAGCACACCGTCGCGCCCCTCGCACTTCGGTCGCGATGGCTTCGCAGCGATCGCCGTGCTCTCCCTGATGGTCCCCCAGGCAATGGCGTATGCCCTGATCATCGGGCTCTCACCGATCACTGGGTTCTTTAGCGCAGCTGCGGGGGCGTTGGCGTACGCGCCCATGGCCTCGAGCCGCTACCTTTCCGTGGGGCCCGTGGCCCTCACCTGTTTGGTCGCCGCGAGTGGCTTGCAAACCCTCGCCACGGCCGACACGCCCCGGTATGCGGCGCTGGCACTCGTGTTGGGGATCCTCGTCGGACTCGCGCTGCTCGTGCTCGGTTCCCTCCGCGCGGGTGTTTTGGTCAACTTCCTCGGCCACCCCGCGATCGTCGGGTTCAACGCGGCCGCCGCTCTGCTCACGGCCGCGAGCCAGCTCCGCCCTCTGTTGGGGCTTCCGGCCAGTGCCGCCGCCAACGTCACCGCGGAGAACCCATGGCCGATCCTCGTTCACGTCGGGCGGACGCAACCGCTCCCCCTCGCGTTTGGCCTGGCAACGCTGGCGATCATGCTCGGGTTGCCCCGTTGGCGCCCGCGCGTGCCCGCGCCCCTCGTAGCCTGTGGGGCCGGCATTGTGGCGTGCTGGATGCTCGGCGGAGGCAGCGATGCGCTCCCCACGGTCGGCGCGATCCCGGTGGCGCTGCCGCAACCTCGGTTACCAGATTTTTCGATGGGCGACGTGGTCGCCCTCGTTCCAACAGCGCTGTCGGTCACGATCGTCGGCTATGGAAGCTCGGTAGCGATCGCGAAGGCATTGGCGGTGAGGCGACGGGAGCAGATCCACCCGAACCGCGAGCTGTTCGCCCTCGGTTTCGCCAACCTCGCGTCGGCAGCCGTGGGCGGATTCCCGGTTTCAGGCGGCCTGTCGCGCACCGCCGTGGCGCTAAACGCAGGCGGGCACACGCGTAAGGTTGGCGTTTTCGTCGGCATCGGCGTGGTCGTCACCATGTTCGTCGCAGGCCCGGTGTTCGCGCTGCTCCCCCACGCGGTACTGGCCGGTATCGTGATCCACGCCGCACTCGGCCTTTTCGATCCTCGCGAAGCGACGGAGGTGTGGCGAACTCATCGCAGTGACGGCGTCGTGATGGTCGCGACGGCGGGCGTGACATTGACGTTTGGCCTGGTGAACGGGCTTGCGGCCGGCCTGGCCGTCGCGCTGGTGTTGTTCGTCCGTCGCACCGCCACACCGCACACCGCCGAGCTTGGTCGCATCCCCGGGTCGCTCGTCTACCGCAACACCCTGCGTGAGACCGTCGACACCTGCCCACAGATTGGAATCTTGCGGGTCGATGCACCGCTCTACTTCGCGAACGCTCGGTTCCTCGAGGATCGAATCCACCAAATGTTCGCGCAACGGCCGCAAATGCAGATCCTGGCCCTGGATTGCGCAGCGATCAGTGACATCGATGCCACGGCCGTCGGAACCCTGCGCAACCTCGTGCTCATGCTGCGCAGTCGAGGTAACGACCTCCATTTGATCGGCCCGATCGGCCCGGTCCGAGACGTCTTGGCTCGGACGCGCGTCGATACGCTACTTGGCCCCGCGAATATCCACCGCACCATCTTGGAGGCCGCGGCGACCATGATGGCGCACATCGATCGCCGCTTCTGCGAGGAGCGATGCCAGTCCGTGGCGTTTTCCGAGTGCAGCGTGATCCCGCGCTCGGCCAGCGCAACGGGCGGCTCCGAGGCCGCACGATTTAGCCCGCAGATCTGAACGTGCAAAACGCCGGCGCGGGGGCCACCCGGCCGGCGTCGTGCAGTCGTTGGTGGTTCTTAGTAGCGACGGTCGCCGCGATCGCGACCACCACCTCGCCCACCGCCTCCGCCTCCACGGCGATCGCCAAAGCGGTCTCCGCCGCCTCCGCCACCGCCTCCGCCTCCACCAAAGCCACGCGGTCCACGACCGCCGCCGCCACCACCACCGCCGCCGCCACGCTCACGCTGCTCGGCTGCGTTTACTCGGATCTTGCGCGAATCCAGCGTCGCGCCGTCCATCTCCTTCATTGCGTTTTCAGCCGAATCCGGCGACGAGTAGGTAACAAAACCGAAGCCACGGGACCGACCGGTGTCACGGTCGGTGATCACCTTCGCATCAGTCACTTCGCCGAATGGCGAGAAGGCATCCAGAAGGTCTTGGTCGGTTGTGTTCCAACTAAGACCGCCAACGAACAACTTGGTGTTCACGATGAGTCGTCTTTCTCGATCCACACTCCCACGCCCCGCGGCGTGCTCGAAGCGCGGACAGCAAGGGCTACCGCGCCCGCCGGCGCCCGGCCAGCCGAAACGGCGGAACGACCCTGAAGGCCGGTTTACAACGCGACCCGGTGGGGGCTCCCGTCGCCCAGCCCGGCGCCGAGCGGCTGATCACGGGTGTGTTTCGGCTCACTTCTGCCCAGGGGCCGGGCGAACGTTCAGTGGGACACGGACCGGCGGCATTGCCACCTAGTCCGCTAGAAACCTTAGTGGCGACGAGGGTTCGCGATGTGGATCGCCTCGCCGATGGCGTGCTTTGCCGCTTCCATGAGCGCCTCAGCGAGCGTTGGGTGCGGGTGGATCGTGAGCCCGAGATCCGGGACATACGCCCCCATCTCAATCGCGAGCGCCGCCTCTGAAATCAGATCACTCGCCTCGGGCCCGACGATCTGCACGCCAAGCACGCGCTCATCGCCGGCATCGGCGATCACGCGCACAAAGCCCTTGGTCTCGTCGATCGCCATCGCCCGACCCGAGGCTGCAAACGGGAACTTGCCCTCACTCACCTTGTGCCCCTTGGCCTCGGCTTCGCTGCGCGACAGACCAGCCGTCGCGATCTCCGGTTCTGTGAACACGACGGCGGGGATCGTCCGGACGTCATTGACCCGTTTCTTCCCGGCGATCACCTCGGCGACCAGTTCTCCCTCGTGACTCGCCTTGTGCGCGAGCATCGGTTGCCCGACAACATCGCCGACGGCGTAGATCCCGGGCACATTGGTCTGCATCCGCTCGTCGACCACGACGAAGCCCTTGGCGTCGAGCTTGACCCCCGATTTCTCGATCCCCAGGCCCTTTGTGATCGGCCGCCGACCGACCGCAACCAGCACAACGTCCGCAGGAACCTCGCGGGTCTGGCCCCCGGTTTCGACCTGGACCATGGCTTTGCCGCCCTGATCGCGCCAGCCAATCGCCTTTGTGCCGGTGAGGATCTCGCCACCGTCGGCCTTGATCTGCTTGGCGACGAGATCGCCCAGATCCTTGTCCATCGTGGCGAGAATACGATCGAGACCCTCGATCACGGTGAGCTTGGTACCGAGGCGTTGGAACGTCTGGCCGAGCTCAAGCCCGATGTAGCCGCCACCGATGACGATCATCTCGCCGGGGATCGTGTCGAGATCGAGGGCCCCCGTGCTATCGACAATGCGTCGCTGGTCGATCGCAAATCCCGGGATCTCGATCGGCAAGGAGCCGGTGGCGATGACGATGTGCTTGGCCTCGACGATGTCCTCAGGCCGACCGTCGGCGTAGGTGAGCCGGACCCGGTGCGGCTCGAGAAACTCCGCAGTCGCTTGCCGGTATTCGCTGCCGTTGCCCTTGACCAGGGACTGCACGCCACCGGTTAGCTTCTTTACGATGCCGCCCTTCCAGGCCTGCATCTGCTTCATGTCGACCTTCGGCGCGGCGAAGGTGACGCCCATGTTGCTGGCGTGCTGGGCCTTGTGCACCAGTTTCGTCGCGCTAATGAGTGCCTTCGAGGGGATGCACCCCACGTTGAGACATACACCCCCAGCGTTGGCCTTCTCGACCAACATCGCATCGACGCCGAGCTGGCCGAGGCGAATCGCGCAGGGGTAACCGCCGGTGCCGGCGCCGATGACGAGGGCTGTCTTTTGGATGGTGGCCATGATGCGTGACGGAGCGTGACGGAGCGTGACGGAGCGTGACGGAGCGGGCGCAGAATTCGGCGCGCCCGGCTGCCCGGTACCAAGCGCGCTTCACGAGTCAGATGCCGGAGAGCAGCAGCAACGTGGGATCCTCAAGGTGGCGCCGAACTTCCTGCAGGAAATTCGCGCCTTCAAAGCCGTCAACGACGCGATGATCGAGGGTGACCGAGAGGTTCATCATGTAGCCGATGACGATGTTGTCGTTTTCATCGACCACTGGAACCCTGCGGATCGCGTGAACTCCGAGGATCCCAACCTCGGGGTAATTGAGGATCGGAGTGGCGAGCACGCCGCCGATCGACCCGAGGGAACTGATGGTGAAGGTCGATCCGGTCAGCTCTTCGCGGGTTGCCTTGCCGATACGCGCGGCCTCGGAGACCCGCGTGATCTCGGTCGCGACATCAAGCAGGCTCATGCGATCGGCGTCGTGGATAACCGGCACGAGCAGGCCCTGCTCGGTGGCGGTGGCGATGCCGATGCTGTAGCGGCCCTTGAGTACGATGCGCGCCGCGGCCTCGTCGAGCTCGGCGTTGACGATCGGGAACTTGCGAAGGCCGCGGATGACCGCCTTGACGATAAACGGCAAATAGCTGAGCTGCACGCCCTCGGCCGCGGCGGCGCGCTTGGCCTGCTCTCGCACGGCGACCAACTTCGACACGTCTACTTGCTCGACGTAGGTGTAGTGGACGGCGGTGTTATAGGACCTGCTTAGACCCTCGGCGATCTTGCGCCGCATGCCGCGGAAAGGAAGGTACTCGTCGGCCGCTGGCTCGCCACTGCGTAGCGGACGGGCCGGGCGGGCGGGTTCGGACACGCGCGGGATCTCGGTGGACTTGTGCGAAGGACGCTCCGCCGGCGGGGTGGACAGCGTGCCGCTCACCGCGGGCAACGCCGTTTCAGTGGGTACCCGCGACGGTGATGGCCCGCTGTACGCGGTGCGAGCTTGCTCGACGTGGGCCTTGGTGATGCGACCTCGATCACCGGGCACCACCGCCAGATCGATTCCCGACTCACGCGCCAGGGCGCGAGCCGCCGGCGTCGCGAGGACCTTGGCGGGAGCACCGTTGCCCGGCGCGGCAGCGGGCGCAGGGGCAGCCGCGGCCGCGACTCCGCCGACGCCGACGCCGACGCCGACGCCGACGCCGAAGATGGCAATGACTGAACCAACGGCCGCAATCGCACCCTCGTCGCATGTAATCGACTCGATCACTGCATCTTGTGGCGACGGGATCTCGACCGTGGCTTTGTCGGTCATGACCTCGACAAGTGGCTCGTTGGCAGCGACGCGTTCGCCAGGCTTCTTCAGCCAGCGCACGATCTCGCCTTCGACAACGCCTTCACCGATGGCAGGAAGCTTGAACTCAGGCATGTGTGGTTGCCGGGCTAGTGTTGGAGCAGCGTGGTCAGGGCGTGAGCGATGTGATCGGCGTCGGGCAAACCACGCCACTCGTCGAGCGGGCCGAGCGGCGCATCGTCGCCGGTGACCCGCAGAATCGGCGCGTCGAGGGTGTAGATGGCATCGTCGGCGAACAGAGCGGCTAGCTCCGCGCCGAGACCGTGGGCACGCGGGCCAGCGTGTACGATCGCGATCTTGCCGGTCGCGCGCGCGGCCGCGAGCAAGGCCTCGCGATCCAACGGTTGCAGCGCAGCCACATCGATGAGCGTCGCGTCGAGACCGCGCTCATCGATGACCGCGGCGGCGGTCTCGACGCACGGCCCCCAGGCGAACACGGTGATGGATCCGCCGGCCCGCAGGGTGTGGGCAGAAAGCGGCGAGCGCCCAAGCTCTGCGCTGGCGCCGTCATCGAGCTCGCCGAGGAGCAGTGCCCGCGGCAAGAGCACCATCGTCGGATCTTCTCCGTGCTCGAACGTGGCCGCGGCGCGAACCAGGGCCACGATTTCGTCCCGACGCCCGGCGCACACGAGCTTGAGGCCGGCGATACGGGCGACGATGCCCTCGCCCCCCTCGCCAGCATCGGCCCCGGTGCAGAAGCCGGGACCGCAGGGCACGAGGAAGAGCACGGGCGCGGTGCGCTCGCCACCGTTGCGCCAGGCGAGCTGCGCGATCTCCCGCAGGCCGGCAAGGCCCTCGAGAACGGCTTGCAACGAGGGCAGCACCACGATCGGGCGCAGACCGGCGAGCGCCGTGCCGCCAGCATGGGCGAGCAACGTCGCGGGCAAAAGCGGTGTCGCGACCACGCGTGGCGCGACCTCGGGATCGGCAGCGACCGCGCGGGTGATGCCGATCATCGTGCCGCTGCGAACGTCCTCACCGAGCACGACCCGGCGTGGATCTTCACGCAACAGATCGGCCAGCGCAGCCGCAAGCGCATCGATCACCTGCATCGCCTGATCTCCTCAGGTTTCATGCACTCAGGCCTCCAGCGCCGGCGAGTGCGCGATCGAGGCGGCCACGCACCTCGGCCTCGATCACATCTTGGAAGGTGGCGCTCCACTGACCCTGAGCGTCGAGGTGTCGACGCAGACGCTCGATGGGATCGCGATGCGCCGGCGGATCGTGGATGAGCTGCGAGACGACGACCTCCACGAGGGCGGGCCCCCTGCGATCGCGGGCGCGCGCGGCCGCAGCCGCGATCGCTTGGTGAACAGCAATGGGATCGGCGCCGTCCACCCTGCGCTCCCACATGCCGTGGGCGCGCACTCGCTCGCCAACGCTGTCGCCGAGGACGCCCGCCTCGGCGGGAGCGCCTTGCGGCCACAGCTGGCTGCGACACACGAGCACGAGTGGGAGATCGCAGGCGATGGCAACCGCCAACGTCTCGTGGAACACGCCCGTGGTGGTGAGACCTTCGCCGAGGAGCGCAAACGTGATCGCGCCATCGCCTGCCAGTTTGTGACCGTGGGCCTGGCCAGCGGCGATCGCAAGATGAACACCGAGCGCATCGGTCCCCGCGGCCACACGCACCGAGGGCGCGGCCACGCGCCCGGGCAGCGCGGTGCCATCGCATCCGCTGATCAGCGCGTGGGCAAACTCCTCATAGGAGAGGCCCCTTGCGACGGCGACAGCAGCGTCTCGCACGCTTGGGTAGATCCAGTCGAGCTCGCCCGCGACCAGCGCGGTCGCCACCAACGGTGCCTCCTCACCGGAGCAGGACGCGAACATCGGTAGGCCGAGCTTGGCAAGGCGGAGATCGAGACAGCGCGCCGACACGAGCGCTTTGTAGTAGGCGCGGAGATCGATCGCGATCGGCACTCCGGGCTGGGCCACGCGGCCTTGGGCGTCGAGCACGACGGCGGCGCCTTCGGGATCCCAGGGAGTTGGTTCCATGGCTCGAATTGCCCGCCTTCGGGGCCGACGGTAAAGGGATCGTGGCGGACCCCGCAGGGCTTGTATCCGGGGCCCGAGGGACCGTCAAGGCGCCGGGAACCTCACCCCTGTCGCGTTGTCCTGTTGCATCACCGGAGGGTTCCAATGGTCCTGGCAAGGGGCGGGCAATCCGATCGGTCAGCGCGGAACCGGCACCGAACCCGACACCGACCGCGTGCCCGACGGTTCACGGATCTCGCCAGCTATCGCCTTCAACGGTTCAGCGTGCAACCGCGTGGCGATCGACGTCGAGATCATCGGCGACGAAGGGGTCGATGACATCAAGTCGCAGTTCCACGACGTCGCGGTCGAGCGTCGCGAAAGCGGCGTGAGCATCGGGCTTCGCGAAGGGACCGCGCTTGCCAACCGCGATTTCCAGTTGTCATGGACGGCGCCCGGTGACCTCACGCGCGGCGTCATGCAGGTGCAACGGACCGAACGCGGCGACTACTTCACGCTCACCGTCGAACCCCCCGACACAGCCGACGAGGCTTCGGTCGCGGCTCGAGACGTCGTGTTCGTGATCGACACGTCCGGTTCGATGGCGGGCGAACCGCTCGCGATCGCCAAACGCGGGGTTCGTCGCGCCATTGCCGGGCTGCGGCCCGACGATGCCTTAATGCTGATCGATTTCTCGGACACGGCGCGGGCCATGTCCGGCGGGCTGGTGCCGAACACCGCGGAAAACCGCGCCCAGGGTTACGCCTACGTCGACGCACTGCAAAGCACGGGCGGCACGATGGTACTCGAGGGCATCACCGAGGCGCTTGGCAACACGCGGCGGCCCGGTCGGGTCCCTATCATCGTGTTCTTGACCGACGGTTTCATCGGCAATGAACCCGAGATCTTCTCGGCGATCGCGGAGAAGATCGGCGACGCGCGTATCTTCAGCCTCGGTGTCGGCACGTCCGTGAACCGCTACCTGCTCGACGGCATGGCCAAGATCGGACGTGGCGCGGCCGCATACGCCGCCCCGGGCGTCGACCCCGAGCCCGCGATCGCGCAGCTGCTCGAGCGCATCGCTGCACCGGTTTTGACCGACCTGGAGATCGACTGGGGCGGCGTCGCCGTCACCGACGTCGTCCCCGCCAAGCTGCCCGATGTCTTCCTCGGCCAGTCCGTCGCGGTATTCGGTCGCCTCGAAAGCATGCCGGTCGGGGCGGTGACGCTGCGCGGCCGACGTGCCGGTGAGCCCGTCGCGATCCAGATACCCATCGCGATCGCGGGATCCAAATTCACCGGTGGGCTCGCCACCGCCTGGGCACGGAGAAAAGTCGACGAGCTGATGCTCTCGCCCGATGCCATGTCGTCCGAGCGGGATCGTGTCCCTAGCCTGGAAGCGGAAATCACCCAGCTTGGGCTCGCCCACCGGGTGATGACGCCGTACACAGCGTTCGTCGCCGTGGATGTTCGCGCCACCGCTGCCGGCGCGAGCGAGACGCTGGCGGTTCCCAGCGAACTGTCCGCGGGCACCTTCGGAGACGAAATGGGCGAGTTCCTCGGCGCCGGCAGACTCGGGCTCGTGGGCGTTGGGCGCGGTGGCGGCGGCAGCGGCGATCTCTTCGGCACGATCGGCGTCGGCTATGGTCGCAGCACGGCTGCGGGGTTTGGCGGTCGCGGCACACGGGTGCCGAAGGTTCGGTTCATGAAGCCCAAGGCATCGGGCGCCCTCGACCGAGACATCATTCACCGCATCGTTCGCGCCCATGTCACGGAGATCCGACACTGCTACCGCGAAGGCCTGTCCGATGCGCCAACGCTCGCGGGTCGCGTGGTGATTCGATTCGTGATCGAAGAAGGTGGCAGCGTAAGCACTGCCGAGATCGCCCACTCGAGCCTCGGCCACGCCGCCGTCGAGGGCTGCATCACCACGGCCGTGCAAGGGTGGCGGTTCCCCACGGGCGATAAGGTGACCTCGGTGACCTACCCGCTCTCGCTCTCCCCGTAGTCAGAACCGCGCGGCGCCGTCCTGTGCGCCGGCCACACGGCGCTCTGCTGGCCAATCGCCGCTCGGTTCGCCCGCGCGGGCATCGCGGCAAGCGGTGTGGTAGACGGAGATTGCGTGCTTACGTTCTCTGCGTTGCTCGCCGCGATGACGATCGCCGGCGCGTTTTGGGTGGGCGTCCTCGCGGCCCGGCGGCTGCGCGACTGGGGCGAGGGCCGCCGCGCGATCGAAGACGGCCACAGCCCGCTGGCGTTGGCGGCCAGCAGCGGGGCCCTCCCAGATGATCCACGCACGCGGAAAATCCGATCCCTCGTGGCCCAACGCATCCATCACGATCGTTCTGCACGTCCAACCACCGGCCCTATGCCTCGGGTAGTGGCAGCCGATCCGAGTGCACCAGACATCGAGCTTGGCACACTCCGCGCCGGCGACGTCGTGTCGATCGACGTCCGAGATGCGTTCGTGGATGGCGACTACATCGTCGAGGGGCTCGCGCATCTGCGCGAAGGCGGCGCAACGACCGTGGTTGTGATGATGGAAGATGCCGGTCGCAAGCGCTGGCTGGTCGGTCCCCCGACCCCTCCGTGGTACGTGGTCGAACCGGTACCCGGTCATGGCCTGGTGGGTGAGCCGCCGCGCAACATCTCGCGGGGTCTTGGCAGCTATGCGCTGCAGCGCCGCGGTCAAGCCAGTGCAGCGTGCACGGGTCGGCACGAGCGGCCGGATCTGCCGCGGGTCGCCACCTATCTCTATGGTGCGGGCGGACCTTCGGTATTGTGGTTGGAACGCTGGGACACCGATGTGCTCATGGGCGAAGGTCGCCAGATCGACCCGGAGAGCGTCTCGTTCTTGCCGGGTTCGTGATCGGGATCCGCTGCGGTGTAACGCTTCGATCGCACGCCCCGTGCTAGCTGGCGGGGATCACGAGCACCGGACAGCTCGCCTCGCGAATCACCCGGTCGGCCGTACTGCCGACAAAGAACCGCGCCACCCGTGATCGGCCGCTTGCGGCCATCACGATCAGATCGGCGTTGATGCGGGCGGCCTCGTCGAGCACCGCCAGCGAGGTTTGTCCGGGGCCGACGCTTTGTTCGACGTTAACACCTTCGCAGTGCTTCGCGCATAGATGCTGCAGCGCCGCAAGTGAAGTCTGCTTGGCCTTGGCGTGGATCTCCTCGATCACGCCGGCGGGCAAGGCCACAGGACCGGTGTACATCGTGGTCGACTGCAGCGGCGGCGTGACGTGCAGAAGTGTGATCGTGCCCTTCGACGCGCCGGCGAGCTGCACGGCCATCGATAGCGCCTTCAGTGAGGCCGGCGAGAACTCAACCTCCTGGCCGCCTGCAGTCACCGCGCGGCCGGCCGCGATCGCCTCCTCGGACGCGGGCTGGAAGTCGATGGGCACGAGGATCCGCTGGAAATGCTGCTCCGCCATTGGTAGACCCTACCTTCCTTCTTCCTGGTTGAGAATTCCGGTAGGGCCC
>CADEGN010000058.1 GCA_902826865.1 uncultured Myxococcales bacterium | reverse complement strand
GCACGGGCACGGGCACGGAGGAGCGAGACCCCTTACGGGGTCACGCTCCTAGCGCGGGCAGAGTCGCAAGAACGCGAAGGGTTGTTCCGGACGCCCTTCTAGCGCCGGCCGAGGTCGGCTAACAACCGCCGCGCAAGATCCAAGGCGCGCTGATTGGCTTGGCCGCGACGCTCACCCACGACCGCTTCGAGGCCGGAGATCGCGGTCTGCAAGAGCGGGCGCGCATCTCGATCTCGGCCTTGCTTCACGTGGGCGCGCGCCATAAGCAGGGCGATTTCTGCCAACTCGGTCGCGATCCACGGCGCATCGCGATGCGGTGCCATCCGCGCGCGCGCCTGCTCGAGCGCATTGATCGCAGCGGCGGTGTCGCCCCGCAAGAGCGCGTGATGGCCGGCGAGGCGCGAAAGCTCGGCGTCCGACCATTCCGGCGCCGCCTCACGCTCGCGCTCCACGCACGCACTCGCGCGCTCGAGGACAGCGAGAGCCTGATCAGGGTGGTCGAGCGCGTCGTGCAACTCGGCGAGCGCCACCAGGCACCAACAAGCGGAACCCCCGGGCGTTGTGTCGCGGATCAGGGCGTCGCACTGGGGCGCGAGCAGGGTGAGCGCGCGTTCGGGGTCGCGCACGTATCGCGCGCGTTGGGCGACGGCCTCGATGGTGCGCGGATGCTCGGGCCCCAACGCTGCTTCGAGTAGCTCGCCCGCCTGGGTTAGCAAAGCGTCCTGGCGCAATGGGTCGGGCTCGTGCAATGCCGCGTTGCCTAAGTAGCCAGCCCGATCGATCGGGTTGGTCGCATCGTCGGCGTGCGCGAGCGCCCGGGCAAAGTGCTCCACCGCCCGCGCGCCGTCTCCTCTGTGACCGTGCACGACGCCCACGTTGTTGGCCAGCAAGGCAACCAGCGGCGCCGGCGATCCAGCGCGCTCCACCAAGCCCTGGGCGATCTCCGCATCCGCGAGGGTTTGGTCCGGCGCTCCGGCTGTGAGCGCGCGAGTGAAAACCCTTCGCGCTGCGGCTTCGGCCGCAATCGACACCGCGTCGCTGGCCAATGCATGGTGCAGCGCCTGAGCCAATGCGCTGTCGGACTCCGCGAGATCCATGCGGTCGAGGGCCTTGCGCCCACGGGCGAGGGCGGCCTCGGCCATCGTTGGCCCGTCTCCGAGCGCCTTCGCATCGACGTCGATCGCGGCGAACAGGCCGAGGGCATCGTCGATCGATCCGGCATCGTGACGCATTTGCGCGGCGGCGATCCGGCGTTGCAGATCCGCGATCCCTTGGCGTTGCTCGGGTGGCGGTTCTTGTTCGCCTGCGAGCTGCGCGGGATCGCGACAGGTCGCGACGGCCGGCAGGCGCACCATCGCCTCGCGCACGCCGCGAAGCGTCGGCAAGCCTGCCTCGAGCATCGTCGCGAACTCATCGAGCGCCGCACGGTGTCGTTCGAGGCAGCGGCCACTGGCATCGAATAGTGCGCTCGACCATTCGCCGCGATGATGGGTTTCGCAGCGCTCGTCGTCTGCGCGCGCCAAGGCTTGCGCATAGTCGTCAAGCCCGGAGCGAATCGCTTGCCGATCCTCGGCCGGCGCTGCCAAAAGGGCAGCGTCTGCCGCGTCGCGTCGAATGTCGTTCCACACCTCCGCCACGCGCGTGGCACCGCCAGAACAACGGAGAGAAGTGCGGGTGGTCGCCGCAAATAGCGCGACACCCACAAGCCCCACCGCGGCAGTCGCGGTCGCGCCACGACGAATCCAACGCTGCCGACGCCGACCAGGATCGTCTTGCAGCGCCCGCAACAGCCCGTCCATGTCGCCGAATCGGTCTTTCGGATCCTGCGCAAGACCGCGGCGCAGAGCTGCGACGATCCAAGGCGGCACGTCCCCCGCCGCCGATCGCGACGGGGCCAAGGCTCGGCCGAGATCGCCTTGCCCCGGTGCGAACTCGGGAAGGCGATTGAACAAGGCTTCGAACAGCGCAACGCAGAAACTGAACTGATCCGCGGCTGCACTCGTGCGTTCGCCGGCTCGCTGCTCGGGCGCCATGTAGCACGGCGTGCCGACCGCTGCTCCGGTTTGCGTCAGCGGCGTGGCGAGGAGCGGCGGAGGTTCTTCGTCGGCAGCTGTTTGCTCGTTGTCAGCCAGGGCTGCGACCCCGAAATCCGCCACCAGTACCCGCCCGTCATCCGCCAACAACAGATTGCTCGGCTTGAAGTCGCGGTGCACCAGGCCAGCCGCGTGAGCTGCGGCCAAACCTCGACCCGCTGCGATAAACGGGGCGAGGATCTCGCGCCAGCTCCGCTTCGCGTTCGCCAACCACTGTTCGACGTTGGACCCTCGAACCAGTTCCATCGCCAAGAACACACCGTTGTCGTCGACCCCGACGTCGTGGATCTGGACGACGTTGGGGTGGGACAGCCGCGCCATCGCCTGCGCCTCGCGCAACAGCCGAAGTCGGCGGTGGTGTCGGCGCCCTTCGGACCTCAACCGCTTGATCGCCACCGGCCGATCGAGCTCCGGGTCATACGCTTCCAGGACAACGCCCATGCCCCCTTCGCCAAGCACACCACGCACGGCGTAACGACCGATGTAGCGGGGCCAGGAGAGCTGACTGTCGCCAAGGTCTTCCGCCGTGTCGTACGTGGCTGTGCGAGGCGTTGGCGCAGCACTTGGATCTAGCGGATCGCCGGCGGACCCGTCGGCGTTCGCGTGCAGGTCGCCGCCCGAGGCCATCGGCTCCCTACGGCAGCCAGGTGATCCAGGAGGCGCTGCCAAGCTCGACGTCACCTGTGCAGTGCGACAGCTTGCAGTAGGCATCAACTTCCTTGCGCTGCACGAGCCGCGGCGTGTCGAGACAATCCGCCCCGGCCGGCGTCCATTTCGCTTCCACGTTCACGCCGGGAACGGGCGCAGGGAAGTTGCCGATTGCATCTCCCCAGTCGAGCGGTTGGCCGAACTGCGTGAAGCTGCGTCCCGTCCCGCAGTAATCGGCGGTGAGCATCTTGTACGTGGCCTGGCGAGCATCGACGCTCGAGCCATACGCGTCCGCGGGCGCGTACCCCATCATCTTCATCTTGGCCACGGCATGGCCACGGCACGCGAGCGACGCGAAGCCCTTGGCCGACTCAACCGTCTTGGTTTGGTCGTCGTAGAGTTCCTCGGGCATCACCACCACCGACGTTTCGTCGAGGTTGAAACCGGGGCACACGCTGATGTCCTCGCCCTGGTCGAGGTAGCTAAGTCCGTAGGTGGACACATCGGCGCCGGTCACCCAATCGCCATGGGGCGCGTAGGAGTAGATGTCGATCGTCAACTCGTGGCGCTCCGGCGTTAGAAAGACCAGTTGGCCGCCGACGAGCGCAGTGCCCTTGTAGCTCTGCCCCGCAGACGTCCCAACGAGCTCGCCGGTGCTTACGTCGGCGTCGAGCTCGGTGCCGTTCCACAATCGAATCTTCACCAACCCGAGGTTCACATCGTCCGGCTCGCCCACGCGAAAGCTACCGATCGGGTCGAGGCCGGCGATGGGCGAGTTGCGGTACTCGCAGGTCCGGCAGCCCCATCCGCCGGTGAATACGTATCCGGTGCGCGGTGACTGTGGCTCGGGTTCGGGGCCCACGCAGCCCAACGCAAGCGCCGCTGAAACAACTGCAAACTGTCGCATTGAGACCTCCCTTACGCGCACGTTTACCGCGTTTTGACGCGACGCAGCCACGTCGTCTTGTGTGCTCGGCGCGTGTGCGTTTCGCCTCCGCGAGGCAAATGTCGTGCCAGCGCACCGTCTGTCCGCAATGCTGGGCTCGCCTGCGGCCAGGTGTCCGAGGCCGGCTCCGATCGGTGAGACGTCCCATGGGACAGTCCCATGGGACAGTCCCACGTTGCCGCGGCAACATTCGCGTAGGTGGCCGAGAACGTCTGCCGGGGTCGTGCCAACCGTCCGACGGCGGACGCCCGGATTCGCGCGCTCGCGCCCCTCGCAGACCTGCGCCATGATGAACGATTCGGAGCGGGACCTATGCCCCATCCCATTTACTTCCGCGTCGCCTTCGCCCTTGGATTCGCCTTGCCCTCGGTCGCGCACGCAACCGACGTCGAGGTGAATCCTGGCGATGACATCGAAGCCGCCATGAACGCGCTCGCGCCCGGCGACGTACTGATCATGCACGGCGGGACCTACGAAGTCACCGATCGCCTGGGCGTAACCCTGATGGGAACCGAAGCCATGCCGATCACGATTCGCGCCGCCGACGGCGAAGTCCCCGTGATCAGCCGCCCCGATGCCAACCAGAACATCATCGACATCGACGCCGCCGAGTACGTCACGATTTCGGGGATCGAGTTCACAGGCGGGTCGGCCGGCGTTCGCTGGGCCAGCTCGCGTTTCATCACGTTCGTCGAGAATCACATCCACGACACGGCTGACGTCGCATTTCGCGCCAACGATGGCGGAACCTACGAAGCGTTTCATATCCTGCGCAATCACATCCACCACACCAACGGCACCGGCGAGGGCATGTATCTCGGATGCAACGAGAATGCCTGCCAGTTCTTCGACGCCGTTATCGCAGGCAACTACATCCATCACACCAACCAAGCCACCGTCGACCAGGGCGACGGCATCGAGATCAAAGAGGGCAGCTACAACAACGTCGTGCGTGACAACGTCATCCACGACACCAACTACCCGTGCTTGATCACCTATAGCACCGTGGGAAATGGCGCGCCCAACGTGCTCGAACGAAACGTGCTGTGGAACTGCGGCGACCACGGCATTCAGTCGGCGGCCGACGCCATCATCCGCAACAACATCATTCTCGGTTCGGCATCCGACGGCATCGCGATGCAGCCCCATCAATCCGGGGCGCCGGCCAATCTCACTGTCGTCCACAACACGGTGTTTCACGCGACCAACGATGCGATCAGCCTTCGGCAAACTCAGGCACGGTGGTCATCGCCAACAATGCCGTCTACGCCCAGCAGGGCTCGGCGATCTTCGTCACCGGTGGCGACGCGGCGATGATCACCATGGTGGGCAACGTGGGCCAGGGCGGTATCTCGGGCTTCACGGCGATGCTCGGCGCAGGTGACCTCGCGTCCGACTTCACGGCCGCAAGCTACGCCGGCATGCCTCCCATCGACGTGTTTCCTGCGGTGGGCAGCGCACTCCTCGGTGCCGGCGACCCCGCCCACGCCGTGACGGACGATTTCAACTGCCAAGGACGCCCGGGTGGAGCCCTCGACGCCGGTGCGTACGCGTTTGCGGCCGCGGGCAATCCGGGCTGGATCATCACCGAGGGCTTCAAAGATTGCGCCGGCGAAGGCGGGAGCGACACCGGAGCCGATGGCACCGCCGGCGACTCGGAAGGCGATTCCTCGGGGGGCGTCAACGGGGCCGACACCAGCCAAGGCGCAACCGCGGCGACAGCGAGCGCCGGTGAGGGATCGACGAGCGAAGGCGCCGACGACAACGGCGGCAGTGGGGGTTGCGGCTGCGATCTGGCACCGGTGAGATTCTCGGGGTGGCAGTGGCTCACCGTATTGATCGGAATGGGATTGACGCGGCGGCGACGGGGCTCAGCACACCGCGGTGTTCGCCACGCGTGCCGATGCCGGCGCGAACACAGCGACATGATCCCGCAGCCGGTCAACGTGGCCCGAACAACCGAACAACCTGGCCCTTGCCGCCGCCTTGCGGGTCCACGGGCGGCAACGCCATGACGAGCCGCTCGATCACCGGAAGCGCGCGCTTGGCCGCCGACTCGGCGTGCAGCTCGGAATACGGCGCGTCGAAGGCGAGCACCAAACGGTAGATCCCCCCGAACGCCCGGGCGAGCCAACCTGGACCGTCGGGACCGCCGCCTGGCGCCCGATCGTCGCCTCCCCCACGACGCGCCGCCGCGATGGCACGCATCGTGACGACAAACGCATGCGCCTCCTCGGGCGTGCGCCGCATCCCCGTCGACTGAATGCGCGCCGCCGCGCGAGCGATGCGACTGCGATCCTCGGCCGGTAGGGCAACGCGGTCGACGGTGGCCGTCACCTCGTCGGCGGGCGCGACGATCAGCGCGCCAAAGTCGATTCCCACCCGTGCGGCCGCGGAGGCCGCGACCGAGAGCCACATCGCCACGTCGGCGTCTTCAGGTCCGCGCGGTTGAAGCGAACACCCCCAGATCATCGGCGATCGCTCGTCGATCACGACGACAGCAATCGCACTAGCGATCCGCGCGAGGGCGATCAACGCCTCGTCGAGGGCGGAAGCCGCCAACGCAGTCGTCATTGGGTGCGGCGCACCGAGGATGGCGCCATCGAGCGTCGCCTCGAATGTCTGGGCAAGCCCGAGCAGCCGCGCGCGGCGCTCGTTCAGATCTGCGCGCGGGCAATCGAACACCGCAACTAGACGAAAGCCGCTGGCCAGCTCGACCACCGCGTCCTGCTCGCGCGGCGGCCGAACGCCGATCTCGAGCCGAACATCATCGGCCTCCAGCTCGCGTGCGACGAGCTCCAGCACTCGCGCGAGGCGGTCCATTGTCGCGCTAGCCTAACACGCCGCCTCGTGTCGATGTCACCAGTCGTCGCGAAACCGTAGCACCCCGTCGCGAACACGCTGATACACCGCCGTGGTCGCACGGACGTCACCGGCGTTGTAGAGCGCGATCTGCCCGACGTCACCCTTGGCATAGGTGGTCGCCACCATCGACCCATCCATCGCCTCCTTGGGGCTCGCCACGCCAAACGCCCAGCACACCACATCGAGGGACGCCGGCCCGCGCTGATAACCTCCGCCGCCGAGCACCGCGAACAGATCGAGGTGCGGGCGCAAGGAGTACGGGCTCGAGATGAGATCGACGCGGGCCGGAACCCCAAGAATCAAACTGCGACCGATGATGAACGGCACATCGAAGCCGCGGCCGTTGTAGGAGACGACCACGTGGGCGTTGCCGGCGAGGGCCCAGAACGCGCGCAGAAGCTCGACCTCGGTGACGGGGCGGATCCAGCTGGGCAAAGACGCGACGGCCGCCCCGGGTGGCGGAACCACCAATACCGTCACATCCTGGGTTCGAGGATCCTGTTCGCCGTCGCCGACGGCCAACGACACGATCTGTCCGAAGTATGGCGACAGGCTCATCACCTTGGCCTGATCCCACTCGTTGCGCTCCGCGGTCTTCGCGACCGCCTGGGCAATGGTGGGTGGAGCCCTGCGCAAATCGACCGCTGGCACCGTTTCGATGTCGAACACCAGCGTCTCACACAGCAGGTCGGCGACCAGCTCATGGCCCTCATCGACGAGCCGCTCCGGGTGATACCCCGGCTCACCGACCTGCGCGACGCGCAGACCTCGGACCGAGAGCTGGGTGGCGCCCTTGTACTGCTCGCACTCGAACAGCACCTTGACATGGGTGCCCGCGGTGAGCTCCTCAGCGGCCGCCATCGCACGCCCGTGATCCGACCAGATCTTGGCGGCGACAGTTCGAGATCGATCGGCCAAGCGGAGTTCGAAAAACGGCTTGCCCGTGCGCGTCTGCCCCCGGCGCACGTGGCGGACCGCGGCAAACGCAGTGAGCAGGACGCCCGGCTTGGCGAGGTCCCCCTCGATCGCGGACAACTCGGCCGCGTGGAGATGCTCGGACGCTTCGCTCACCTTCCGTCAGTCTAGCAGGCGATCGCGACCGCCTCCCGGACGAGAACGCCTGCGGGGGCCCCGCGAACGCCGCTCCGGCCGGCCAACCGCCGTCGCACACCCGCGCCAGCGGGAGATCTCTCGAGGTCGACGACGAACGTGGTAGATCGCCGCCTGGGCGTGCTATCAAACGGCGCGAAACCGGAGCAGATCCATGGCACAGCTAAAGGGAACCAAGACCCACGCGAACCTCAAGGCGGCCTTCGCGGGTGAGTCGCAAGCCAATCGCCGCTATCTCTACTTCGCCAAGGTCGCCGACGTCGAAGGTTACCCGGAGATCGCGGGGAACTTCCGTGAGACAGCCGAGGGCGAGACAGGCCACGCACACGGCCACCTCGACTACCTGAAGAAAGTCGGCGATCCAGCCACCGACCTTCCGATCGGAGATACCGCGAGCAACCTTCGCGCCGCTGTTGCCGGCGAGACGCACGAGTACACCGACATGTACCCGGGCATGGCGAAGACGGCCCGCGAGGAGGGATTCGGCGAGATCGCCGACTGGTTCGAGACGCTGGCAAAGGCCGAGAAGAGCCACGCCGGCCGCTTCCAGGCCCTGCTCGATTCAATCGGGTGAACCCGTTTGAGTGCGGGCCCCGGGCCCGCACCAGACCCCCGCACCCGGGGGTCTATGTTTTTGCCGCCGGAGCAATCGTCGGTTCTGCGACCGCTACCAGCAATCGCGGCGCGCGTGATGATAGGTTCACAGCGAGATGGCCAATAAGAACATCTCGTACCATCCCACCGACGGTCTCTGCTACGACCCAAGCGAGGCGCTCTACTGGGATGCAGACGCGCTCGACCGCGAAATCACGCGGGTGTTCGAAGTCTGCCATGGCTGCCGCATGTGCTTCAAGTACTGCGACAGCTTCCCGACGCTGTTTGACCTCCTCGACAATCACGCGGGCGGCGACGTCCGGAAGCTCGGTGCTGATGACAGACAGCGGGTGATGGACGCGTGCTTCCAATGCAAGCTGTGTGAGGTCCAGTGCCCCTACACGCCGCGCGATGGCCACCCGTTTGCGCTTGATTTTCCGAAACTGGTGCACCGCCATGCCGCGATCCAACGCCGACAACGGCGGCCGACTCTCCAGGATTTCGCCCTCCGGGATCCCGATCTCACCGGAGCGGCTGCTCGCGCAAGCCTGGGCTTGGCCAACGCCGCCAACCGCGTCGCACTCCACCGTTGGTTTCTCGAAAAAGTGCTCGGCATCCACCGCGACAAGCTGCTGCCCGACTTCGCGACTCGGACGTTCGAGCATTGGGCCGCCGCTGAGGGCCTGATCCGCCCGAGCCCAGGCGAAGCGGTGCTGTTCCAGACCTGCTACGTGCAGCACAACGAGCCGCAGATCGGCAAAGACACCGTGTTTGTGCTGCGGCACAACGGCATCGACCTCACTTGCGAGCGCGGCCTGCAATGCTGCGGCATGCCGGCCTGGGAACGCGGCGATCTCGATCTGGTGCGCGCAAAGGCGAGCCACAACCTCGATCGTCTGGCGCCCCACGTCGACGCGGGCGCGAAGGTGGTCGCGATCAACCCAACCTGCTCAATGATGTTGCGCCGCGAGTGGCCGGAACTCGTCGGCGGCGACGACCGCGAACGCGCCCGAAGACTGGCGGCCGCGGTGGTCGATCCGAGCGAGTATCTGTGGTCGCTCCGTAACGAACCTCGCTTTCGCACGGACTTCGCCTCGTCTCCCGCCGGCGAAGTCGCCTACCACGCGCCCTGCCATCTCCGTGCCCAGGCGGTTGGATTCCGCGCCCGTGATCTCCTGCGCAAGCTGCCGAACACGACCCCAAAGACCGTGCTCGAGTGTTGCGGCCACGATGGCACCTACGCCATGCGTGTCGATGGCTTCGTTCCGTCGCAGCGCGTCGGCAAGCGCGCCTTCGACGAGATGAAGGAAGCAGCGCCCGCGCAGATCTGGGCCACCGATTGCCCTCTGGCCGCGCTGCAGTTTCAACAACACGCAGGCCGCAAACCAATGCACCCGATGACGATCCTCGCCAAGGCGTATCGGGGCGAAGCATTCCCGCCACCGCTGTCCTTGGCCGCCGACCCCGAGCTGCCGCCGTCCGCCTCCGGAGCCCACGCGCGATGAAACCGGTACAACGCAGCGAACTACTCGACTGGGTAACTTACGACGAACGCCGCGACCAACTGCGCGCACAGGCCCTTGCGATCAAGGCCCCGCGTAGGATTCAACTCGGCGACGTGTTCACTTTCCTGTTCGAGAACCGGGATACGGTTCGCTATCAAGTCCAGGAGATGATGCGTGCCGAACGAATCGTCCGCGAGACCGACATCTTGCACGAGCTAGCGACGTACAACGAGCTCCTCGGGGGCCCCGGAGTACTCGGGTGCACGCTTCTCATCGGCATCGACGACGAGGCAGAGCGCGCCGAGAAGTTGACGGCTTGGCGCGATCTGCCGGGGCACATCTACGCGCGCCTTCCCGACAACACCGTTGTGCGGCCCAGCTTCGATGCCCGCCAGGTCGGCAGCGACCGCTTGAGCGCTGTGCAGTATCTCCGGTTCCCCGTGGGCGGCGTCGTACCCGTGGTGATTGGGACCGACTTACCGGGGCTCCAGCACAGCGTCACGCTCTCGCCCGAGCAGCACGCAGCGCTGGCCGCCGATCTCGCCGACGACGGCGTGTGACCGACGTACCATCGTCACCGCATGTTCGCCAGTCTCCTCCATCGGGTCCAGTTTCTGGTCGAGCGGTTCCTCGTTCGGGGCCCATTGTTCCGCCTGCTGTTCATCGTCGCCACGGTGGTTTCTGTTTCGATCGTCGGCGGGCTCGCGGTGGTCGGAACCGGCGAGTTCGAGAGCACAGGCGCGGCGATTTGGTGGGCGTTTCTCCGCCTCTCCGACCCTGGCTACCTCGGCGACGACCAAGGACTGTACGTGCGTGCTGTCTCAACCGTGCTCACGGTCGCCGGCTACGTGCTGTTTCTCGGTGCGATGGTGGCGATCATGACCCAATGGCTCAATGCCGCCCTCCGCCGGCTCGAGAACGGCCTTACGCCGATCGCCGATCGCGACCACTTCGTCGTGATGGGGTGGACAACGCGCACGCCGAACATCGTGCAGGAGCTCCTCGAGTCGGGCGATCGCGTGCGCATGTTCCTGCGGCTGCGCCGGACACGGGCGCTCCGCGTCGTGGTTATGGCCGAGGAAGTCGACGCCGCGCTCCAACAGGACCTGCGCGAACGTGTGGGTCCGGTGTTTAGTTCGTCCAATGTGATCCTGCGCTCTGGATCTTCGCTACGCACCGATCACCTCCTGCGGGTCGCGGCGCTCGACGCCGCCGCTGTGTTGCTGCCGGCCGCAGTCGGGCCCGCCGCCACGGTCGCCGACACCCACATGATCAAGGCGCTGCTTTCGCTCAACGGTTTCATTCAGCAGCACGATCCAAGCCGTGCGCCACTGGTGGTCGCCGAGTTGCTCGACACGCGAAAGGCGATCACCGCTCGCCGGGCCTACGCTGGACCACTCGAGCTGATCGCCAGCAATCACGTGGTGTCGAGCCTGATCTGTCAGACCATCCGGCACCCCGGTCTTTCGCACGTGTACGCCAGCCTTCTCAGCCACGGCGAGGGCAGCGAGATCTACGCGCGCGAGTGCCCGCAGTTCGCCGGCATGCGTTTCGGCGACCTTCCCGACGCCTTTCCGGAGGCCGTCCTGCTCGGTGTCGTCCGCCGTGACGCGGGGTGTGATCGCTCGCTGCTCAACCCGAGCGACGACCTCGTGTTGGACGAGCACGATCGTTTGGTGCTGATCGCCGAGCAATACACCGAAACGACGCCTCCCGCGGACTATCGCCCGCGCCATTCCGACCGCGGCCATGGCGTACCGCAGGCGCCAGATCTTGCCGCGACCCGGCGCATTCTCGTCCTCGGTTGGAATCACCATGTTCCGGCGCTCATGACAGAGCTCGACAGCTATCAGGCGGAACGCTTTGAGATCGTGGTGGCCTCGGTGTTTCCCCTCGACAAGCGCCTGCGTCAGATCGACAGCGAGGTTGTGCTGGATCGCGTGTCGGTCCAGCATCTTGAGATCGACTACACGATTCCTGGTCAGCTCAAGCGCCTCGCGCCCGGGGAATTCGACAACATCGTGCTGGTCGCCAACGATTGGATCGAGTCAGAGGAGGCGGATGCGCGCACGATCCTCGGCCATCTGCTCCTGCGCGAGATTGTGCCCGACGACAGCGAATGCCCTTCGGTGCTGGTCGAGCTCAGCGAGCCCAGCAACCTCTCGTTGTTTCAGCGAGGACGCTCCGAGGTGATCATTCCGCCGATGATCCTCAGCCACATCATGGCCCAGGTCGCCCTTCGGCGTGAGCTCAGGGTTGTGTTCGACGACATGTTCGGTCCCGAGGGGACCGAGATCTTCTTCCGATCGACCGACAACTACGACCTGTGCGGCCGGGAGGTGGACTTCGCCGAGATCCGCCGCGCGGCCGCCCGACACAACGAAACCGCGCTCGGCCTGCGGTTGCGACGAAGGAGCTCCAGCGGTGACGACGAGGTGCTGATCAACCCACCGCGCGACCGCAAGTGGACACTCGATCCGCGGGACGCCCTCGTGGTGCTGGCGAACTGCGGTTCGTGACTCCACGGGACTACGTCGACGAAGCCGCCGGAACGTCGGGCCGACTCGCCCACGCCAGCGCAAACGCAATCGCGACCATGACGTGCAAGCCCCAACCCATGGCGATTCCGTCGACGCGCTGCAACTCGCACCAGGTCGCGACCGCGGTTGCCACCACCGCACCCCAGTGGACCGCATCGATCGTCCGGCTGGTGGCCCGTCCCCGCACGCGCGCCCCGGTGACGTACGCATAGGCCGCGACCACCGCGAACCCGAACAGCCCGAGCGCGGCAACTCCACGCCCGGCGCGCCACATAACAAACGCGACCAAGAGAAGTTGCCCATGCATCATGCCGACAGGCGTGCGCACGAGTTCGACGCCGAGCTTGCGTCCCCATGCAGTGCCCGAGACGAAGGTGGCCAAGCCGAACAGGAACGGCGAGCCGAACCCGCACAGCATCAACAGGCCATCGAGCACCCCGCGAGCAAACTCATCACGTAGCAGCTCCAGAAAACTGCGACCGTCCGGCGTGATCGGCAGGGCCGCACACACCGCGAGCGCGAGCCCGCCAAGTCGGACGAACGTCCCCGGGCTGGGGTCTTCAGGAGGTTCGTCGCTCACTCGGGCTGATCTTGGCACGCGGCCACAGGGACGGCATGGGGTTCGGGCGGCGTCTCGATCGGAAATCCATGCGAGCTCCGCGACACGATCGGCGATGCCGGCGCCCGACGTGGGCGCAACGTGCTCAGATCGCCGAGCCCACCGGAAACGCCCGCGGACGTGGTGTCTACTGGGTCATTCAGTTCATCTGTTCGCGCGCCCCGTCGGGTGCCGAACGTCGCCCGCCTGTCCCAGCGCCCGAGCCAAACTCGGGCGGAGGCGGCGATAGGGTCGGGAGCCCGGCCGACCGGGGGTTGGATGCGGAGGGGGGATCCCCGGTCGGCCAGGGCTGCACGCGACGTTCTCCGTATAGCAAACCGTTAGGGGTTGCGGTAGAGCTGCGCCACTTTGGCCAGACTCGCATTCGCGTCCGATCGCCTCTGGGCGTCGCGTGACGCAGTTCCGACGCCGGCCCGCAATTCCGGCGCGAGCGGCGACGAAGCTCAGGGCGATAGTGGTGCGCAAAACGCCCGTCACGGCGCCTCCCGCCCGGCCGCCTTCGCTTCTGGGGCGGACGCGAGCGGGGCGATCGTGCCGCCGGGTCGAGAGAGACGATGAGCAGTGCTGTGCTCGCGGTCGCGGCCAGCCTGGGGCTTGCGCCCGCCGCGGGTCCGACCCAGCCGCCCACCGAGGCCCCCCAGCGGACCTATGGGGCGATCCGCACGTTGGACCCCATCACGGTTGACGGCCGCGGCGATGAACAGACGTGGGCCGTCGCGCCGGCTGATGATCGATTTGCGGAGCGCCAACCCGACCTCGGTGCCAAGCCGCCGGTGCGCACCACCGTCCGCGTCGCCTACGACGACGCAGCACTCTATGTCTTGCTTGAGTGCGAGTCGAAGCCGGGCGAGATCACCGTTCGCACCCTGCGTCGCGACAACAGCGGGATCTTCTCGGACGACTCCGTCTACGTAAAACTCGATCCGACGCACGATCGGCGCACGGGCTACTCCTTCGGCGTCAACGCCGATGGCGCCCAACTCGACGCGCTCGGCCTCGAGGATGGTCGAGAATTTGTGACGCAATGGGACGCCGTGTGGCAGGCCGAGACAACCCGGCGTCCCGATGGCTTCACGGTGGAGTATCGGATCCCTTTCGCGATCCTCGGCTTGAAGAGCGCCGACTCGCGCGTCATGGGGTTTGAGATCTCGCGCGACCATCCACGACGAAACGCGACCTATGACTGGCGCTTGATCATTCCACCGCGCTCGCCGATGGCGGCCAGCCAATTCGGTGAACTTCGTGGATTGCGCAACATCAAAGGCCAGCGCGCGATTGAATTCACGCCCTACGCCCTTCTCCGCAGCAACTTCACACGCGAGTTCACCGTCGATCCGTCGCGGCGGCCCAACTTCGCCACCGGCGGCGACCTCCGAGCGCAGATCGGGGCCGGCTCCTACGTCGAAGCGTCGCTACTCACCGACTTTGCGCAGGTAGAGGCCGACGAAGTGCAGGTCGCACGCGACCGTTTTCCCCTCTTCTATCCGGAGCGTCGCCCGTTTTTCGTCAACGGGCTCGAGATCTTCAATTTCGGGCGCGCCCAAGAGGCCCAGCTTTTCTTCTCGCGACGCGTCGGCCTGGTCTCGGGTCGCCCAGTCCCGTTGCTGGGCGGCGTGAAGGTCTACGGCCGGACACGCCAACTGTCCTATGGGCTCTTGCACGTGCAAACACTTGGATCGCCGTCCGACCCGGCGCGCGGGCTGCCGGCGAACGAGCCGACCAACATCAGCGTCGCGCGCCTGCGCGTACAGGCTACCCGCAACTTCAACGCGGGCCTGATGCTTCTAGGTGAGCACGTATTCGGTCACGACCACCGCGACGATGCTGCGGGCGGCGTCGATGCCCAGCTCATCGCCCTCGATGGCCGCCTCCAGGCGTATGGGTTCTTTGCCGGCAGTTGGGCGCAGCACCCCGATATGGCGGCCGAGCGAGACGATTCCGGGGTGCTCGTTCGCCCACCCGACCGGGCCGACTCCGACATCGGCACCAGCGGCTACGCGATCGTCGAGTATCGCGGGCTCTACGTCCGACCAAGCCTGCTCTGGCTGTGGAGCGATGGCGATTTCAAGCCTGTGCTCGGCTTCTATCGCCGCCCCGGTGCCTCACGCCAGGAGGTCGCCCTCGACTTCGCACCACGCCCACAGATCTTGGGCCTGCGGGAGATTGTTTTTGGTCCGCGCTTCAGCCTCGAGACCGACCCCCACTACACCCGCCGTTTGGGACAAGAGGCGTCGGCCCGCGTGTCCCTCAACTGGAAGAACGGGAGCAACCTCGAGTACGGGATCAGCAACTACGTCGATCACCTGCAATCGCAGTTTGTGCTCTATGGCTACGATGTGCTGCCCCAGATCTATCGCGGGTTCCGCCAACGCGTGTCGGTGGGCTCGCCCGATCGACAGATCATCGGCGGTACCTTGAGCTACGAGGCGATCGATATCTTCGGCGGCTTTGCCCACCAGCCGGGCGCGAATCTAACCGCACGCCTGGGCAAACACTTCACCCTCGGCGCGAGCTACACCCATCTTGTGGGTCACCTCGGCGACAAGACACGGCGATTCAACTTTGGATTCGCCAACGGCAACCTCGACATCGCAATCACCCGGGATCTGGCGTTCGACACGCTGGCGCGGGTAGATCTGTCACCGGGCAGCCAGCGGGTAGGCCTGCAGCCGCGACTTCGGTGGCGTTTCGCACCAGGCAGCGACATCTTCCTGGTCTACCGCATGGATCAGCCGCTTGATGGGGGCGATCCCATCACCGGGCGAGCCGCCTTCCATGAGGTCACGCTGAAGTTCACGTACTACCTCCGAGCGTGGGTCAATCGCTGAGGTCAGGGGCTGCGCACGGCCGCGACGAGTGCGTAGCCAAACTGTCCGGCGGCGCCGGTTTGGGCAAAGTTCGACGCCCGCACCTCGACGTAGTAGGTCCCAGCCGCCAGGCCGTGGGCTCCAGCATCGAGCGGAGCTGACCCCGTGCCATCGATCATCGAGCAAAACCCGCGCCCGTCGGTACTATCGTCGACGAGCACGTCTCCGCCCGCGTTATAGAGGGTGAGGCGAGATTGAATCCCGCCGCCCTCACAGGTCTCCACCGCGCGGTCGGCCTCGATCAACTCGAGTCGGAGCGAACTTCCGGCCGTGGGAACGTCGATGGCGAAGAAGTCGGAATCCGTATTGATGCTGTGATCTCCGACAACCATCACATCGGACCCGGCCATCTGGATCGAGCTCGTTGCGGTCGCGATCGCATCGTTGGGCTCCGCTTCGACGCCTTGCTCGGCCTGTGCGGCGATCTCCAACAGATATGCTGGGATCATTGCGTTGTTGCCGGTTTCTTCGACCTGGACGTAGTAGGTACCGGCATCTAGGCCATAGACCAACGAGCTGCAGTTGGCGATCCCGGATGTGGTGGCGGTCGCCATCTGCGTGTCGGCATCGTCGAAGAGCCGCATCGTCGTGGTGAGATCGGCGCAGTCGCCAAGCGTTGAGAAGGTCTCGAATCGAACAACCCGCGCTGCATCGAGCACCACGCGGAAGCGATCACGATCGCCGATGGGACTGAGACTGGCCCCGTACACCGAGTCGCCATGCGACTCGAGCCCAGTGGCTGTCACCTGGGCACCGGTCCCGTTGGGCTCGATCTCTTGGACAGCGCCTTCGAACTGGCAAGTCGCCGAGCAGCCGTCGCCGCCGAGGAAATTGCCGTCGTCACATTGCTCGCCAAACCCGGCCCAGCCGTCGCCGCAAACAATCGGGCGCAGCTCGACATGCAAGAAGTAGCTGGCAATCGCGGTATTGTCCCCGAAATCGATCGCGCGAACGTAGACGCTCTCCCTCGGTTGCATGAGAAATCCGGAGATCAGCGAACACAGCTCCAGGCCATCGTCGGCATTGCTTGTGCGGAGCGCGTTGCCGACCGTCCTGATCTCAAGAGTGGTGTCCGTTGGCGCATCGCACGTTCCGAACCCGGCAGCCCCGAAGGTCTCGACCCGAAGCAAGGCGTAGCCCGCGGACGTGTTGTGAACGGCAAACACGTCGTCGTCGCCAACAGGACTGATCGCCGCTGCCACAAAGCTGTCGTCCGTGAGTACTTGCGCGTTCGCGGCGGAGAAATCGTTGGCGGCGACTGCGACTGCGCCGTCATCGTTGGGCTCAACCTCGGCGAGCGGGAATGCGCAGCCGGTTGCGTCGTACCCACAGATGGCGTCGCATGCCAGCGCGCCGGTGACGGCTCCGAGCCCTACGCAAGTCTCGCCGCCAAGCAACCCGGCTTCGCATTGCTCGTCCGGTTCGAGCACCCCGTTACCACACACCCAATGGTAGCAACCGCTTGTCACCCGCTCGGAGCAGTCATCGGCGCAAACGAGCGTGCCGGCGTCAAACCCTGCCAGCACACAATCGAGGCCGCGGAGGTCGACTCCGTCGCAAACCTCGTTGGGTTCGGCGACCCCATTGCCGCACACCCAATCGATGCATGCGCTGACGTCATAGCCGCTGCAGTCAGTGGCACAGCTGAGCACGCCGGTGTCGAATCCTCGGGACACGCAAGTCTCCGTGCCGAGGTCCGGACCGTCACAGGCTTCAACTCCTTCGCGCACGCCATTGCCGCACGAGAACGTGATGCATCCCGAGGTATCGAAGGCCCCGCAGTTGGCGTCGCAAGCGAGGTCACCGGCGTCGAACCCCAGCGACACACAAGTCGTGTCGCTCAGCGCGGCGCCATCACAAACCTCGCGTCCCTCGCGAATCCCGTTGCCGCAGGAGAACGTGACGCATCCCGAGGTATCGAACGCATCGCACGCCTGCATGCACGCCAGTGCCCCGCCATCGAACCCCTGCGACTCGCACGTCTCCCCGCCGACGTCGTCACGGTCGCACACCTCGTCGCCATCGATGATGTTGTCGCCGCATACGACAGGGACGGCGCCCGTACTCTGCCCCTCACTATCGCCGCTGCTCGCAGCCGCTCCATCGCTCCCGCCCGAGGTTTGACCCTCACTATCGCCGCTGCTCGCCGCCGCTCCATCGCTGCCGCCCGAGGTTTGACCCTCACCGGTGGTCTCTGCGGCCGTTTCGCTGCCGACGACAAGCGTAGAAGCTGATGCCGAGGTTGCCCCGTCCGACCCGGTGTCGCCCGAGCCCTGCGTATCTGCCTCGCCCGAGGAGGCCGCGGTGTCACCTCCGCTGCCGGCCCCGCTCGACGAAGTGTCGCCATCACTCGCTGCTATGCCCGTCGTCGTTGGCCACGGAAACATCGTCGGATCACAAGCGGTCAGCACCGTGAGCACAGCGAATGCGGTTACTCGCGAGCGGGGTGTCGGCATGCGGAAGGACGTTATCCGAGTCTCGGTGAATCCACGAGGTGGATTTGCCGACGATGTCAGCGCACACGCTGTCGATCTCGCTACCGCGACATCCGCCGTCGGGTTGGTAGCCCGGCCGACGCGCTCGCCGGATCGCACGAGCCAAGTGGGCGCGACTGATGTGGGGCTACGTCGCCGCGTTCATGCTGTGCTGGCGATCGGACGAAAATGCGAGCGCTGTCGGTGGTCGGCGCGCGCGACCTCGCGCGGCGGCATTGTGTTCGAGCCTCACAAATCTCGGACTCAGGAAACGAATTGGGCAAGCTCGATTCCAGACTGACTTCTGGCGGTGGTCCAGGCCTGGGAGGTGCCGCTCACCTCCGTGCTAGCTCCCGCGCGTCCTTGCCGGTCGGCTCCACCGGTCCACCAACCGCGCTCGCGTGGTTCTCGATCACGTAAACCGCGAGGGAGTTGCCGATCCGATCAAGCATCGCGTTGTCGGTGCCGCCCATCGAGTAAGCACCGCCCATCGCTGCGGCCTTGGCGTAGAACTCGGCATTTGCCACCTCGGTTCCGGTGGCTTTGTCGGAAAACCGCGCGCGCAGGATCACCGCCGACGACCCGGCCGAGCTGCCGGCCCAGAAACGCTTCCCGCCGCCGACGAACTTGAGCTGCGTAACCACCGGCTCGATCACGAGCGTGCGCGTATCCCCCGTCGTCGGCTTGGCGTTCCAGGCGTTGATCCGCGGGCCCAAGCGCTCATTGATCGAGGCTTGGATCTTGGCCATGGCTGCGGACTGCGCGGTGACCTCACCGTCGGCACCGCGCAGCGGCGTGAGCTCAAAACGAGCGTAGCGGGCGAATGCTTCGCTAGGGGCCGGGTTCTGCGACCGGCTCGGTGCGATGTGCGTTACGCAGGCGGCCAGCGTGAGCGCGAGCGTGAGGGACAAGCGGCGCAACGAAGCCGTCATGAGGCGAGGATCGCACGTTGGCGCGCGCACCAGCAAGCGAGGTGGATCACGGGAACCCTGGGCCGCTTCTCCACGGCCGGGAATACCCGTCGCTCACCCAAAGTTCGCGTGCCTACCAAGGCATCGCCATGACGCGTCACTTCATTCGCCCCGTGCGGCCTGACTGTTCCGAACCGACCCGGTCCGGCGCAATGAGGCGCAATGTCTTTGCCGTCACATTCATGCTAGGGCTCGCCGCTTGCGGAACCCGAGGCAACGGCGAGGTGGGTACCGCCGAACGCACGGTGGAGGCGTTTCACGGGGTCGATGTCAGCGGCGTGTTTGTGCTCGAGGCCAGTGAAGGGTCGCCGTCTGTACAATTGGAGGGCGACGCGAATCTGTTACCGCTCGTGGACACCCACGTCGACGGCGGGATCCTGCATGTCGCCGTGAGTCCGCGGATCTCGCCCGCCTTGCCGCTCGTCGTACGCGTCCGAACGCCCGAGCTCCGCGTAGTCGACGTGAGCGGGGCAGCGAGCGCGAAGATCGCGACCGGCCAACCGAAGTTTGAGCTCGATGCCAGCGGCGCCTCCGAAGTTAGCGTGGAAGGTGCGGCTCAGAACTTCGAGCTCGACGTCAGCGGTGCGTCAGAGGTCGATGCGGCGGCGCTCGTTGCCGCTCACGTCAAGGTCGAAGCCAGCGGCGCGAGCAATGCAGCCGTCACCGCGACCCAATCCGTGGACGCAGAAGCGAGCGGCGCCAGCGAGATCACATTTTCCGGCCCCGCCACAGACATCCGCAAGGACGTCTCTGGCGCGGCGTCGATCGTGGCCCGCGAACGCTGATCCCACTCGCCGTTCGGCGCGGCGCGACATCTCGATTGTTCCGAACGGCGAGATCGACGGCGAACGCGGTCATGACCGCGGCCAGTCTAGGTCCCGTCGTCCGTCTTCGCGCGCCCTCGATCGCGCTCGGCCGCGACGAACGCTGCTAGCGTCCGAACGCTGCGAAAGATCTCGCGGTTGTTTTCGTCGTCGGCTCGCGTCTTCACGCCGTAGCCACGCAGCAGCGCCATGGCCAGCTCGAGCACGTCGATGCTGTCGAGCCCGAGGCCCCGTCCGTGGACCCCGGCGTCCGCGGACGCGCCGCCGAACAGAGGCGCGTCCGGGTCGATGTCGTCAGGTGCGATCTCCTCCAGCATGAGCGAGTCGACGATCAGCCGGCGGAGCTCGTCGACGAGGGCGGGTTCGGTGGACCTGGTTTCGGACATCGACGACTCCGCGGTGCAGTCATGAACGAGGACGCCGGCGGACGCCGGCTGTCGCGTCCCTCCAGGCGTCGCCCCCGTGCGACGTCGCACGGGCCCTCGAGCGACAGAACGACGATGCCGGCGCCGACTCGAAAAGTGTGGCGAGGCGCACTCGCGGAGGCTTGTGAGGCCGTCGCTCGCTTGCTACTCCAGGACGCCTACACGACCACGCCTACCGATGCTCGCTCACCAGCCACTCGCCTCTGCGTCATCCCCGGGACAGTGGCTCACGCTGCCCGAGCGCGGCACCGTCTTCGGACTGCGGATGTTGTTGCTGGCGCTGCGCTTGTTCGGCCGCCCAGGGGCGCGGTTCATGCTGGCGATCGTCGCCTTCTACTACGCATTGTTCGCCCGCAAGGTGAATCGAGCCTCGCGGGCATATCTCGGGCGCCTCTATCCCCGCGTGACGTTCTCGATGGTGATGCGGCACATCCGCACGTTCGCAGACGCGTCGCTGGACCGGATCTTGTTCGCTCTCGACCAGCATCACCGCTTCGAGATCGAGCGCCTCGGCCAGGAACACCTCGACGACCTGGCGCGCAAGAAACGCGGCGCGTTGTTGCTCGGCGCACACCTCGGCAGCTTCGAGGCGATGCGCGCGCTGGCGCGTAGGGAAGAGCTCCGCATCAACGTGCTGGTGCACTTCAAGAACGCCCAGAAGATCAGCGCGCTGCTGCGAGCGGTGGCGCCGGACTTCCAAGCCCGCATCATCGAGATCGTCCCGGATGACCCGCTCTTCGTGCTGCAGGTCCAGGATCGCATCCTCGCCGGCGAGCTCGTCGCCGTGCTCGGCGATCGCGTCGGACTGGGCGAGCGGTCCGTCGAAGTCGATTTCCTCGGTGGTCGCGTTCGCTTCCCGGTCGGCCCGTACATCCTCGCCGCGACCCTGCGGTGCCCGATCTACCTCACGGTCGGCCTGTACCACCCACCGCGCGGGTACTCGCTCTTCTGCGAGCCATTCGCGGACCAGGTCGTGTTGACTCGCGCGGGACGAGACCAAGCGCTCGTCGATCTGGCCCAGCGATACGCCCAGCGGCTCGAGATCTACGCCCGGCGCGCCCCCTACAACTGGTTCAACTTCTTCGACCCCTGGGTGAGCACGTGAGTCGTTCCGAACCTACGACGGATATCCTGCGCGCCCAGTTCGAAGCGCAGAAGCTGGCCTTCTCTCCCCTGGTCTTCCAGGCCTGTCGGGTCGCACGCGACCGAGGCGTTCTGGCGCTGGCGCACCGCAGCGGGAGTCGGGGCGTAACCGCGGACGATGTCGCCAGCGAGCACGGCATCTCGCCCTACGCTGCACGACTGTTGCTCGAGGGCTGCCTGGCGGCGGGCTTGCTCGACTACGCGAACGACCGGTTCGTCGTCACCAGGGTCGGGTTGTTCTGGGAGAAAGACGAGCTCACGCGAGTGAACGCGGACTTCTCTCATCACGTGTGTTACCGCGGAGCGTTCCACCTCGCCGATGCACTCCGCGATGGGATCCCGGCGGGGCTGCGCGAGCTCGGGGACTTCCGCACGATCTACGACGGACTCTCCAGTCTCACGCCCAGTGTGCGGCGGGCCTGGCTGGAGTTCGACCACTACTATTCGAGCGGGGTGTTCGACGCGTGCCTCGAGGACGTGCTGCGATCGAGCCCCCGACACCTCGTGGATGTCGGGGGCAACACGGGCAAGTTCGCGCGCTTGCTCGCAGCACGTGCACCCGAGCTGCATGTCTCGTTGGTCGACCTTCCCAGCCAAATCGCGCTCGCCGAGGTGGAGCTCGCGGACCTCGTCGCTCTCGGGCGGGTCGAGTTGATCGAGGCCGACCAACTCGCGACGGAGGCCGAGCTACCGGCAGGCGCCGACGTCTATTGGATGAGTCAGTTCCTCGATTGCTTCGCCGAGCCCGACATATTGCGGATCCTCGAGCGCGCGCGCAGGGCGATGGGGCCCGAGAGCCGGCTGTTTGTGCTGGAGACGTTCTGGAACGAACAACGCTTCGAGGCAGCTCGATTCTGCGTCATCGCCACGTCGTTGTATTTCGCGTGCATTGCGAACGGCAACAGTCGCATGTACCACTCCGCCGAGATGATGCAGCTGCTCGAGCGAGCCGGCCTCGTGGTCGAGGCGGTCCGGCACGAGGTCGGCCTCGCCCACTCGTTGATCCGATGTCGGCGCGCGTGAGCCAGCTCGCCCGGTCACACGAAACCACGAACCACGCGGCCTCACGACGCGATCGAAAATCGCCCCGGTCGCCCGAACAGGTAGCCCTGCAGAAGATCGCACCCGAGCGCGCGCAGTTGCACAGCTTGCGCATCCGTCTCAATGCCCTCGGCCACCGTCATGATGCCGAGCTCTCGGCAAACCCCCACCATTGCCGCCACGAGCCGCCGCTTCGTCGGCATCACGTCCAACTCTCTCACAAGTGCCATGTCGAGCTTGACGACGTCGGGGGAGATCGCTGCAAACGTATTGAGGCCGTTGTAGCCAGCGCCCAAATCGTCGACAGCAATGCGAAAACCGAGCCCGCGGAGTCGGGCAACCCTCGCCAGCATTTCGCCATCTATGGCGAGCGTCTCGTGCTCGACCAGCTCCAATACGATGCGACCTGCGCTCGGAATCAACGGATTGTCCGCCCGGAAGAAGGCCGGGTCGCGGACCGAGCTGGGATGGATATTCACGAACAACAAAGCATCAGGCGGTAGCATACGTAGCAGCTCAGAAACCCTCTGACGCAGCAACTGCTCAAGCGCGCCAATAGCCCCCACGCGCGTTGCCAGCTCGAACAGAGCGAGTGGACCGTCGATCGATGGATGCTCACATCGCGCAAGTGTCTCGTACGCGTAGAGCATCCCAGAGTCCGCGCGAACGATCGGCTGGACCGCCACCCACACCTGGCCGACGGCTTCGAGGAAGCGCGCGCGCTCGTCATCTTCGCGGCGCTTGGCCACCATTGCCCGCTCCATGGCGCGCCGTTCCTCCCGCGCCTGCAGCGCTTCGTGGATGCACGCCGAAAGAACGGTTGGTGGGCATGGTTTGGTCAGAAATCGGAATACCCGCGCGTCGTTAATCGCGCGCAGAGCAGCGTCAACGTCTGCCTGACCGCTGAGGAGAATCCGACAGGTATCGGGATGCCGCTCGCGCACGATCGTGAGGAACTCCGCCCCACCCATGTTTGGCATCTTCTCATCCGACACCACGACATCGATCGCCTCGCTTTGCATCAACTCGAGCGCGTCGGCGGCCGAACCGGCCGCCAGTAGGTCGAGCGACTCGCGCCACAATCCCCGGCGGACGTTTCCAAGCACCGATGGATCGTCGTCCACGAAGAGGACGCGTGGGCGGGGCTCGAGCGGGAACGGCTCGGCACTCATCGCGCGATCTCCAGGCCACTGCGTTCGATCTCTTGTCCAACCCGGTCGACCATCGCCGCGCGCCACTGCGCCTCTGCTGCCGTCTCGGCGTTCCCCGCCCAACGCTCGTCGAGCTCATGCGAAGCCGCAAGCTCGGCCACGCGAACGGCCTCTGCAACCGTCAGCGTGGCGGGGGCTCCCACCACAGGGTCGTGATGGTTCGCCACGCTCGCAACCACCTTGGGCGGCAAACCCCACAGGCCGAGCAGGAAAGCACCACACTGCGTGTGATCGCCGCCGAATCGGGCGAACTCATGGCGGCTCAGTTCGCGTTCTGACTCGGTATCCGCGCACAACGCCCGATACTCGATGGGCTGAACACGCGCGAATGCCATGCGCCCGATGTCGTGCAACAGGCCTGCGCTCCGCGCGGCCGCGGCATCACGAGGGGCAACGAGTTTGGCGGCAATCGTACCGACGAGCGTCCCATGCCGTTCGACCAAGTCCGAGTTCTCGCCGGACCAGTTGTCGTCGTCGCCGCGGATTCCAAGCAGCAGCAGTGCGGCGTGGACGAGCTCCATCCCGAGGTGCTCAACGGCGCGGTCAACGGAGTCGATCGGGCGCGAAGGCGCGATCCAGGCCGAGTTGGCCAGCTTGAGCAAGCGGGCGGTCAAGCCGATGTCCGACGCCACGCTTCTCGCGATGGTCATGCGCACCGGCTCCGGCTTGGTGAGCTCGGCGAGCGCGCTGCGGTATGCCTTGGGCAGCGCCTGCGGCTCCGAAAGGGCGCGCAACGTGGTGACCATGCCGTTGGAACAGGCGCATCCCGAGCGGACGCTCTCGTCGATGTGGGCGACGAGGTTCTCGGCCGAGCTCGGCTTGCTGACAAAGCGGTGCGCGAGCGCCAGGGCGTCGACCCAAGCCGCGGCCTCGCACGTGCCCGAGAATGCGATCCGCAGGGTGTCAGGCCGCTCAGCCCGCAAGTACGCGAGCAGACTCATGCCCCCCGGACCCCGCATGGCAGGATCGACAACTGCCACGTCAAATGACGAATGCACCAAGGCAGCGAGGGCAGCATCATATCCGGCCACGAAGACCATGTCGTAGCGCGCGCGCATGCGCCACAGCGTCCGCCGAAGCCCTTCGACCACCGCGTCGTCGTCGGCAAAGAGAACGCGCGGCTTCATGCCTTTTCCTCGACGGCACGGCGCGACAGTGGCAGCTCGATTCGGAACGTCGATCCCTCGCATGCCTCGCCGGCGACACTGATCCGGCCACCATGCTGATCCTCGACAATACGCCGTGCCAGCGCCAACCCCTGCCCCGTTCCGCGGCCGACCGCTTTGGTCGTGAAGAACGGGTCGAACACGCGCTGCTTCAGTTCTGCTGGCACACCAACCCCGTTGTCTTCGATCTCGATCACAACCCGATCTCCATCGATCCGCGACGCGATACGGATCCATCCGTCATCCGCACGTGGACTGTCGAGAATCGCATCGCAAGCATTGAGCACGAGGTTGACCACCACTTTGCCGAGATCGCCGGCGCGACAGGGCACCGGCGGAAGCGCGCCAAGTTCGAGACGGATCTCCCGAATGTGGCGGGTGGCGTGGCGAGCCATCCGTACGGCGGAGCTAATCACGTGGTTGAGGTCGGCGAGCCGCGCCTCGCCCCCACCGGGATGAGAAAGCTCTTTCATCCCGCGCACGATCTCGCCAACGCGAGCGACCCCTTCGAGGATGCTATCGAGCGCCGGAATGAGTTCGGCGTGGATAAACGCGAAGTCAGTCGTCGTGCGCAGACGTAGGAGCTCCGCGAGCGCAACCTCCGGGGCCTCGCCGGCGCATACAGCGGCAATCACCGCCTGCTGGGCGGTGACGAGGCGGAGCAACTCGACGGCCGCGTCACGGCCGAAGTGGGCCGCGTCACTGATGTACTGCACCGGCGTGTTGATCTCGTGGGCAACGCCGGCGGCCAATCGCCCAACGGCTTCGAGCCGCTCCGACTCGAGCAGCCTCGCCTCAAGCTCCGCACGGACACCCTGTGCATCGCTCGGCTCGCCCGCCTCAACCGGGATTGCGCTGTCCTTCACAAGCAGTCCCTACGACGGAGCATCGGTCGCCGGTCGATTGGGCTTGAGCGACGTGCGCAGCCTCGTCTCTCAGCTCGGCACGGGGACGCGAACCCCGAGGTCCTCCGCATCGGCGTGACGGCACCACATGTCCCATTGTGGGCCGGGACCACGCCAGCGCAGCCGCGCCAGATCCTCCGCCAGCGGGACGTCCAAGCGCAGCGTCGCAAGCTCGCGGTAGAGCTTCGCGTCGTCGCGCCGCGCGGCGAGTGTCTCCGCTAACCGGGGGGCGCCGCGGATCGCCACCGCCCAGTCGGCGGCGCGCTCAGGAATCTGTTCGAGATGGATGTAATGGGCGAGCAGCGCTGCCGCCGACTTCTCGCCGAACCCGGGAATCCCAGGGATTCCGTCGGCGCTGTCGCCCACGAGCGCTAGCAGATCCGCGATGCTCTCCGGTCCGACACCGCGGCGCGCACGCAGCGCGCTCTCGTCGACCACTCGATTGCGCACGCGATCGACCTGAACAATGCGATTGCCCTCAAGCACCTGACCGAGGTCCTTGTCGGGCGTGAGCACGCGGACCTGCTCCACCTCATCGCGGAAGCGTCGGGCACCTGTGGCGAGTGCGTCATCTGCTTCGAACCTGTCCATCGACCACACGACCATCCCGAGGGCGCGCGTTGCCTCTTCGACCTCATCGAACTGCGCCAGCAACTCGTCCGGTACGCCCTCGTCGCCCTTGTAGCCAGCGAACAGATCATTGCGAAACGATCGAATCGGATTGTCGAACGCCACCGCCACGTGGGTCGCCGCCTCGGATTCGTCGCGCAGAAGGGCGATCATCGACGCGATCACGCCAACCACGGCCTTGAGCGGGCGACCGTCGCGGCCGCGCTTGTCCGGCCGCGGCGCGAAGTGGGCGCGAAACAACTCGAAGGTGCCGTCGACCAGATGAACTCGCATGCGGGATTCCCGGGGCACAGCAGAGATTGCCAAGAGCGCCTCTCGGTTACCATCACAGACCGTGATCAACGCTGCTCGGGTTCAGCCGGGCAAACGGGGAGCCCGGCGTGAGGTCCCCCTTCGGTCCGCGCCGACGGAAACACCATGACCGCGTGTCCCGACCCGTCCGTGCTCGAAGCGTTCATCGGGGGCAAACTCGCCGACGCGGAACGGCTGGTGCTCGAGGGTCACCTTGATGGCTGCAGCGCTTGCGCGACGGTGCTGGCCGAACTCGCTCGAATGTACGGCGATCCGTCTACGGGATCGATCGTGAGTCCGCCGCCCTCGCTGCACTCCGGCACCAAGGAGCCCGGCCTCGCAACGAGCTCGGCTGGAAGCAACGAAGCGTCCCAGCCAACGCCGGTGGTTGTCGGTCGCTACCGGTTGATCCGTAGACTCGGCTACGCGGCCGGCCTCTACAGCAGGGTGGTCGACGACCTATCGAGTCGTTTCGGACCCAAGGATGTCCGCGCCGCTCGAGCGCGTGCACGTGCCATCCGATGACCGTTCAGGCGGCTTTGGGCGGCTCCGCGAACGACTGACCCGAGCCCTTGAGGAGTGAGATCGTGATCGAGAAATATCGATCAGAGAACGCAGTGACTGGCATCTCGGCGATCTCGAACTCGACAGTCACCGAGAGGATCCCGCGGGCATATACGACGTCGTAGCGTTGGCCGGCGATCATCGAGGGCAGCGAAATCTGCTCGATGTGATACTCCGTCGTCAGAAGCTGCTCCTTCACCGCACCGGCGAGCATGTTGCCCAGCTCCATCACTGCGTCGATGTTCTCCTCGTTCACCTCGACCTGCTTCTCGCCCGTGAAGCACTCCGCGAGGTAGAACATCGCTCCGCGGGAGACGTTGAGGGTCATGTTCCCGCTGTTGCGGCCAACAAGTCCGACAATAACGGACAACTCGTGACGAGCGGTGGAGATGCGGCTCGCGCCGACCGGCACCGGCGCCACGCCCGTCATCGAGAAGCCTGACGCCGCGGCGGCTACAATCGCGTTCACGACGGTTTCATCGAGTGAGAGCTGCATAGGGCCCCTTGTTGGCGATCCTTTGCGGCGGCGCCGCTCGGTTGGCAAGGCTCTCGCCACGATCAGGGCCACCTGGGCGTCAAGGTGCCCGCGATCGAAGCTCGATAGCGCCCGTGCGATCGTCGATCCGTCCGCGTTCGGGCCGACTCCTCGAGCGCCAGATCGGTGAAGGCGACGCAGCATTCACGGCGCGTGCTTGCGCAGCCACGCGCGAGCTTCGGCGAGATCGTCGGCAAGGTTGTTGGGTGAAGCGGCAAGCGTGGCAATCGCATCGCGGACCAATGCGAGCGCACGCGCGCGGTCGCGCCCAGCGGCGACGAGCGATTTGCCGAGGGAAATGTCGATGCCCGCGCGAAACAGCGGCGACTCACGACGCTCCGCCGCGCGCGAACGCGCTTCCTCGAGGGGCGCGAGCGCGTCGCCGGGCCGGTTCATCGCGAGCAGCGTCTCGCCTTTGCCGTGTAGCGCGTAGATGGCGGAGAGCGCGTCCGCAGTGCCGTGCTGGTCGAAGAGCCGATGCAGGGCCTCGAACTCGGCGAGAGCCTGCTCGGTATCGCCGTTCTTCAACAGCAGCCATGCGAGGGTTTCTCGCTTTCGCGCCACCACGTAGGGCGTGGCCTCGTCGTTCGCAGACAGGATGCGAATCGCAGCACGAGCGCTCTCGATCGCGCGAGCAAGATCGCCCGCTCCTTCGTAGACGAACGAGAGCTGCTGCTCGATATCAGCGACGAACGCGTGGTACGCACCGAGGTTGCGCTCGACGTTGACGCGCGTATCGTCAAACAACACGCGAGCGCGCTCGAACTCTCCCGTAGAGCTGAGTACCTTCCCAAGATTGAACATGTAGTCGCCCGCAATTGGGTGGTCGGGCCCCAGCGTGTTGCGCACGAGCTCGAGCGCACGTTGCATGTCGTGCACCGCCTCCTCGGGGCGGCCGAGTCGATCGAGTAGCGCCCCCCGCCCGCTGAGCGCCGTCGCCTCGAGTATGGGATTGTCCGCCAGCTGTATCGCCCGCTCGCTCCACGCAAGCGCGTCGGCGTAGTTCCCCGCGTTCATGTGGATCATCCGCTGCGCTTGCAAATAGTCTGCGACGAGGTCAGTCGGCTCGCCGGCGCGCACCAGCACCGCCCAGCACCGAGCAGCCATCTCCTCGGCGCGCTCGGTTCGGCTCCGGTCCTGCGCGAGCAGGACGACCAGACTCGTCGACGCCAACGCCGCCACCTCGACGTGATCGTTGGTCTCGGCGACGAACAAGGCGTCTCGCCAGAGCCGTTCGGCTTCGGCAGTCTCGCCCTGGATGTCGCGCAGCAGAGCGAGCGAGTCCTCGGCCTCCGCGATGAGTGGTGCGTAGCCGATCTCGTTTGCGGTCGCCAGCGCGCCCGTGGCGAGCGCATCCGCGTTTGCGTAGTTGCCCGCCGCCCGCAACGCATTCGCACCCGCCAAGTCGTCGCGCGACGCTTCGATGCGAAGGTGGTCCTCTTCACTGTCCGGCACCGGGAGTGCGCTAGCGAGGACGCTCTCGTGCGCGCAAAGCTGGAGGTCAGGCAGCCCATCGACCACCTCCGACGCGCGCTCGACCACCGTCGCATCGGGTTCGCTGAGGATGCGCACCGCGTGCGTGAAGGCGCGGGTGCGAGCGTCGAGGCACTGATCGCGTCGTGGGTGTGGCACGTCCAGCGCACCGCGCTGCATCGTCGCTTGGCAGGCAGCCGCACGCATCGCGACCAGGCCCTCGGCGTAGGCACCGAGGCCGTCACGGGTGCCGATCCACGCGTGCTCGGCATACGGCACGTCTACCGCGCGAAAGCCGGCCTGCATGCGCTCGCGCGCCTCGTCGTTCCAGGCGGCATCTACGTCCGCAGCTGCGGTCGCACAGGGATCACGCGTCGACGATGCCGCCGCGAAGGCGATCGTCGCTGCCACGGCCGCGCTACCGAGACCGAGCACCGCACTTCGAGTCCCGCGACCCCGATTCGACTCGAGATCACGCAAGAGCGCGCGCATGTCCCGATAGCGGTCGTCGGGATCCAGCGCGAGCCCGCGAGTCAACACTCGCCCGAGCCACGCAGGGACGCGCGGCCGCAACGGAATCGACAACACGCCCGCCCGCATCTGCGCGAGCAGCTCGCTTCGATGGGCCGCGATGAACGGTCGGTGGCCGAACAAGGCTTCGAACAGCGCCACGCAGAACGCGAACTGGTCGGCGCGCGCATCGGGGTCCTTGCCCTCGAGCTGCTCGGGCGCCATGTACGAGACCGTGCCGGGTTGGCCGACGCGTGCACTCGAGCCGTCGTGCCGCGAATCGTCGCCGTGCGTGACCATGGCCTCGGGCGCGGTTGCTGGGCCGAGATGCGCGAGCCCGAAGTCGAGCACGCGGACGCGCCCATGAAGGTTCGTCCCGCGCACATCGTTGCCGACGATCACGTTGGTCGGCTTGAAGTCACGGTGCACGATGCCGGCCTCGTGTGCGGCCGCAAGCCCATGGGCCGCAGCGGCGAACAGCTGCACGATCTCTTTCCAACCCGCCGCCAACGAGGCGCGATCCAGGGTGATGCCAGCGATGAACTCCATCGCGACCCAGGCGTGCCCTTCGAGCTCACCGGCGTCGTGGATGACGACGACGTTGGGATCGTTCAACCGTGCGAGTGCCCGCGCTTCTCGCAGGGCGTCGCGGCGTGCGTTCTGGTCGGTCGCGGCAAGGACCTTGAGCGCGACCTTGCGATCGAGCTTCGGGTCGTAGGCGGCGTAGACGATGCCCATCGCACCCGAGCCGATGCGATTGGCGATGACAAATCGGTCGATCCGGACAGGATCATCGTCGCGATCGAACAACGCCTTCCGGACGCCGGCAAGGACCTGCCGCGCCACCAGGTCATCGGCTGCGCCCAGTTCCGCGAAGGCGTCATCGAGACCTGTCGATGGGCGCGTCACCGCTGGCAACATGGTAGCACCGGCAGAGTTCGGCTCTCGAAGAGTGACGCTTGCCTCGGCTCACGCCGGACATCCGGTCACTGGGCGGCGGCTTCGCCGTTCGCGTCGCGGTCCGAGCTATAGGGTGAGGCGCCAGGCGTTGCAAGCGATGTCGTATGCACGTAGCGGAACCACACCAGCTCGTCGATCTCCGGGTCGCCGGTGGGTGGGTCCCATCGGGGTGGTTGGGCGGCCCATCGCGCGGCCAGCTCCGCGGCAAGACTGCGCGCTTCCTCGACATAGCGGCGGCGCTCGGCCAGGACCTGCTGTTCGGACATCGGCGCTTCGTGATCCCCCGCCGCGAAGCTCTGCGCCGCTTCTTCGAGGGCTTCCACGGTGAGCTCGATCGGCTCGGCATCGGGAACCGGGCGAGCGATGTGGTACCACACGCCATCGCCCCATCCGAGCCGGTAGAGAGGGACGAAATGCTGCCCGTGATCGGCGACGAACTCGACGGCGCTCATCAAGAACTCGAAGTCATCTTCGTTGGCGAAAAACGGCAGCGTGAGGCGCACCCAACCCGGCTTGATCCCGCCCACACCACGCTGGATCTGCCGGCGGAACCGCTCAGACTCGCTTTGATCGATGTCGAGGAGCCGGTGGCCATAGGGGCCCGCACAGGAGCAGCCGGCGCGATTCTGGATCCCGAAGAGATGATCCAGGAGCGCTGAGACGAGATCGTGGTGAAGCCCTTCGACGTTGAAGGAGAGGATCGAAAGGCGGGGCAGACCAAGCGGACCGAGCAAGCGAATCCGTGGATGGCGGGTCAGACGCGCCAACGCGCGTGCGGCCAACTCCGTCTCGTGGGCGAGGATGCGCTCGGGACCGATCATCTGTTTGACCAAGAACGCGGTCCCGGCTCGTACGTCACCCAGGATCGACGGCGTGCCGCCCTCCTCGCGCTCGTCGAGCCTGCGAACGTAGTCGATGGCGTCGGGTCGGGTACCTGCGACGTAGTCCACGGTACCTCCGCCGGGACGCTCGGGCACGCGGCTGCGAAACAGCGCCCGGTTGGCAACAAGCACACCGGAAGCCTGCGGTCCGCCGATGAACTTGTGCAGCGAGAGGAACAGTGCGTCGATGCGACGGGCCGGATCCGCCGCGCGCATGTCGATCGGGACATACGGACCCGCGGCAGCGTAGTCGAAGCACGCGTAGGCACCGTGACGGTGGAGGATCTCGGCTACAGCGGAAACGTTGGTGATCACCCCGGTGACGTTGGACGCCGCCGAGAACGTCCCGATCTTCAGGGGCCGATCGGGGTAGGCACTGAGCTTGCGATCGAGGTCGACGAGGTCCACGCGACCGCTGTCGTCGAGTTCGATCTCGACAACTTCCGCAGTCGATTCGACCCACGGCAACTCGTTGCTGTGGTGCTCGTAGGGCCCGATGAACACCACAGCTCGGCGCTCGGCGGGAATGTGCTTCGAGAGCCCAAACTCGCGCTCAAGCGGCTCGGAAATCCGCAAGCCGAGGAGACCCACTAGTTTGTTGACCGCAGCGGTCGCCCCCGCGCCGGTGAACAACACCTGGTCATCGGGGCCCGCACCAACCGCGCGGGCAATGAGGCAGCGGGCTTTCTCGCGCAACTGCGTCATGATGCGACCGGTCGACGAAACGGCCGTATGCGAGTTGGCGTAAAACGGGCGAACGCGCCGGATCCACGCCTCGACGAAATGCAGATAGCGCCCGGTCGCGGTGAGGTCCGCGTAGTAGATCAGCCTCTTGCCGTATGGCGTGTCGACGCATGCGCGGCGCCCGACTTCGTTGCTGCGGATGAACGCGGCGATCTCGTCGAACGGACGCACCATCGCAGCTTAACAACCGGCGGCGGGGTTGACCACGGCGTCAGCGGAACAGCCAAGGGGGTCGCGTTTGGGTCGATCAGTGCTTGCCAGCGTGCCTTGCTTGAACGGCTGCGACCGGACGGCGCGAGTGGCGGGCGGGGTGAGGTTGCGGTCCGATCAGTGCTTCGAAGCGTCACCGTGGGGTCCTCGGACCTGGAGGAGAAGCGCCGCCCCGGCTCGGCGAGAAGACCCGGGCGATCTGGCAGCGCCCGACTTGCGCGCCTTCATGGATATCGTGCGTGGCTCCGCGATCCTCGTGCTTGCGACCGCGGCGTGCTCGTCCGGCGGCGAGCTTGAGCGTCGGGACCGACGACGCTCCTGCGACGATCGCTGGAACGTCAGTGGCCGGATCATCGGGACCTGGCTCCTTGATCGACGATCCCGGTTGAGCTAAGCCGCGACGCGGGTCCTTGCGGTCGCGCTCGCGGAGGGGATCCGCTTCTGTCGTGACCAACTCGTCGCTCGAGCCGTGTCAGTTTCAGATGGTCGAATGCCGAAGGTCTGTCCGATCCTCCGTGGTGCTTGGTGACAGCCTGAACGGTAACCCGCGCGACAAACACAGCTACGTTGCTCGCTTTCGTATTCGCCCTCCGAGATGCCACCATGCTGACATGAGCACCACTCGCCCCCCGCTCGCTCACACTTTGCCGGCGCCGCTCGCATTTGCGTTGCTGGCTTGCTCGCCCGGTTCGGACACGCCAATGGACGACGGTGTTGATCAAGGGACGACCGCATCGACGAACTTTGGGTCAAGCGACGGCGCCAGCGGCGGCGCAACGGGGATCGCCGAAAGCGGAGGCGCACCCACCGGCGATCCCGCCTCGTCGGGGGGCGACTCATCCGGAGGCGAGGCGCCCGAACCCGAGCAGTGCGACGAAGAACTCGAGGTCACGCTGGCGCCTTCGGGGCTTCCTCTGCTGCAAAACAACCCGTCGGCAAGCGTCGCGCTCTTCTTAGACTTCGACGGCGGGGAGTGGGACGGCGCCTACTACTCGGGCTACAACAGCAACGGCGACCCCGACACCTTCGATCCCGGGGAGCAGGAGGAGATCATCGGATCGTGGAAGCGCGTCAGCCTCTACTACGCCATGTTCGACGTCAACGTCACGACGGACGACAGCGTGCGCGCGGCATCGGACGCGTGGGGTTGGATTCTGATCACGGAGGATGAGTCAGGCGGCCTGGCAAGCAGTTCGGAGGACGCGCTGGGCCAGAATTCCGAGCCCCAATCGTACTGCGGTGCCAGCTCGGTGCGAGGTAGTGACAAGAGTCGACGCGTTGCGCACGAACTGGGCCACAACTTCACCCTGCACCACTCGGGTGTCTGGGACGATGGAGAGTTCTACAAGTGGGAAGACTGGCCGCGGTGGGACGGGGTCTACGGACCCATCATGGGCGGCGGCGGCAAGGGGGAGCGGAATGGATGGGCCTCCGGACACCACGAGAAGGACCCCGACGAGATTCAAGATGAGATGGAGATCATTCGTGAACGCCTGATGGACGTTGGCGAGTCGGCGACCGGCTGGCACGCCGACGACTTCGCTGAAGCGACGCCGGCGTCCCTGTGTCTTGGGACCAACGATGAGCTGTATCGCACGGCGACGCTCGAGCAACCCGACGATGTCGACGTATTCCACTTCGACTGGGCGGGCGGAGACGTAACGATCGATGCGGGGGCGATCGACGTGTCGGCGGCCTTGGTCTTGGTCGACTTGGTCGATGACAAGGGTGACCTCGTCGGAGGTTTGGGCGAGAACCCGGCGCTTCCGGCCGGGCGCTATCGGCTGCGTGTCACGTCCCAGGGCGACTATGGAGCGATTGGGACCTACGAGATCCGCGTGCACCCTTGAGCCGCTCTAGCAGGGTGCGGAAGAACGCGAAGCGTTCTTCCGGACACCCTGCTCCGTG